>DAONXX010000024.1:0-27678 GCA_035414025.1 Bacteroidales bacterium
TCTTCATGGACATACCCTCGGCCGAGATGACCAAGTATGCTGCCAACGCCATGCTTGCAACACGAATCAGCTTCATCAATGAGATTGCCAATCTCTGTGAGAAGGTGGGAGCTGATGTCTCCATGGTGAGGAAGGGTATAGGCACAGACTCACGCATAGGGAGTAAGTTTCTTTATCCCGGCCCCGGCTTCGGTGGATCATGCTTCCCCAAGGATGTGAAAGCGCTGATAAGAACAGGTAAGGAACACGACTCTCCGCTGACTCTGCTCGAATCGGTAGAGGCTATTAATGAACGTCAGAAGAAGGTGCTCTTCACCAAGTTCTTTGATTACTTCAATGGTGATATTAAGAACAGGAGAGCAGCCATCTGGGGATTATCTTATAAACCCGGCACGGATGATATGCGGGAAGCTCCTTCTCTCACGCTGATAAGCCAGCTCCTTGATGCCGGATGTCTGGTGAAAGCCTATGACCCCGCTGCCATGGATGAGGCAAGACACAGGCTTGGAGACACAATAGAGTATGCTGCAGATATCTATGATGCTGTAAAAGATGCGGATGTGCTTTTCCATGTAACTGAATGGAAAGAATACCGCATGCCCGACTGGCAGAAGGTGAAATCACTGATGAAGCATCCTCTTCTGATTGACGGCCGCGGCGTCTTTGACAAAACAACTCTGGATGGTATAACCTACCTTAGAATAGGATAATTGACTTTCAGATTGAGGAGCTTTGCGACGAAATCCCATACACGAAGTGTCGGGACAAAAAATACTTGACTTGCATTTCCGGATTTCCTAAATTAGTAATGTCTGATCAACATTACTAATTATGAAAAGGTTAAAAGTTTTTGCAGCAATCCTTGTGGCATTCATGCTTTTAACAGGCTGTGCCACGGTTAAGGTTTATTCTGACGCGGAGCTGAAGAATGAAACCGGTCTCCGCTTCTACACTCTCAAGCCCTATCTGCTTGTTGAATACATGGCAGAAAAGGATAACACGGTGAAGACCTCGGTAGTATACATGCCTGACCTCTCCTCCCCGCAGTACATTAAACTTAAACCCGGTATCGGTTCCGGTGAACTCAAGATGACATTCAGCAACAGTACTCTTGATTCGTACGGTGTGGCTACCGACTCCCAGTTACCCGAAAGTATGGCCGCCTTTGCTGATATTCTTTCCAAGAGCGCCTATGCAGCTCAGACATTTACAGGCACAAGACCAATTGGTAATTCTGACCAGGCGGGAACTCAGCCCTTCAGGCTGTTCGAAATTCTGATCACCCCTGCAGGAACGACACTTAAGGAGGTGACACCATGAAGAACAGGATCCTCAACAGGAAGATATGGGTCAATGGCGTGTCCCACAGGGTAGGCACCGGCTGGCTAGCCCCTCAGCCCGACCTGCGCGACTACACCCCTGCCAGTAAACAGGTCTCTTCTTTCAACCGAAAACTAAAACTCCCCTCTCTGACTGCAAGACCGCAGGACCGCAAGACTGCAGGACAGATTGATTTAAGGGAATGGTGTTCTCCTATTGAGAACCAATTAGAGCTTGGTAGTTGTACGGCTCATGCAGCGGCAGGAATTGTGGAATATTTCGAGAAGAGGGCTTTCGGGAAGCACATTGATGCATCGAGGCTTTTCCTTTACAAGACCACCCGGAATCTGATGCAGGTTACCGGTGACACCGGGGCGTGGTTGCGCGAGGCTATGGGTGCTTTAGTTCTTTGTGGTGTGCCCGACGAAAAATACTGGCCATACAAGATCAAAAACTTTGACGATGAGCCTTCAGGTTTCGTTTATGCATTGGCAGAGAACTTTTCAACTGTAAAGTACTTCTGTCATGATCCGCAGGGTTCAGACACTCAGTCTGCTGATGTCCTGGCATCAGTCAAAAGTTACCTTACTGCCGGGATTCCCTCCATGTTCGGGTTCTGGGGATTTGAGTCGTTTGAAGACTCTGACAGTCCTGGTGACATACCCTATCCGTGCAAGGGAGAGAAAGCGCAATGGGGTCATGCGGTGATGGCTGTCGGGTATGACGATGATCATAAGGTCACCAATCTCAAATGCAATCTCTCAACCAGGGGTGCCCTGCTTATCCGCAACTCCTGGGGAAAGAGCTGGGGTGACAACGGTTATGGCTGGCTGCCATATGACTATGTCATCAATGGCCTGGCACTCGACTTCTGGTCACTGATTGACATGAAGTGGATAGATACCGGCAATTTTGGTCTTTAGGCAAGCTTTGGCTCACGTTTGAACATCTGGTCCTGCGAGTTTGTTGCCAGGCATTTAAGCAGATAGGACAGAGCTGCGGATATGCCGGCAATAAGAACCGGTCTTAGAGCCACCCATGTAAATACCGCTCCAGCGTCAAGGATATTGATTATTCCGGTTATAACTGCGGTAAGGAATGCAATCAGGAGGCCCCTTAAAAAGTCCTTCCAGTCTAGAGTGAGGAATTTTGATTTCATTTTACGATAATTTGATATTTACCTTTCACAACCATAAAGATAATCTAAACCGAATTACAAATTAAGACTCTTTTACCTTCAGAGGCTATTTTGTAAATACTTCTCATTTCGGTAACTGTTGATTTTCTTTAACTTAATCATACAGATTTCTTTCCACAGGACTGATCTCACACAAGCAACATGATCAACGGGAGCTGAGGAATTATCTCAATCCTGCAGTTGGATGCCATGTCGCCACATTACTAACGGCTACGGTATTCAATCTGTTGAAATGGATGTGGCTGAGATGGAAAGAAATACTCAGCTTGACTTTACGTTGTGTTTTCTGGTCGTCAGTATTTATTCCCGTAAACATCCATTGTTAACTGAGTAATAAAAAACACGTATTGATAAGGATCAACTCATTAACTGATTTAGTGAGTAAAATGAATTATATCTGGACGTTTGTTGGATACTTATTAATCCCCTAAAGCATGGATAAAAAGTTTTGCCCAGTTTGTAAAACGAATAGTTGGCTTTTATCTACTCTCGATCAATCATTTCTAAAAGAGCAATATCAATTGTATTTTAATGTCAAAGAAATTCCAGAAGAGGTTACATTTTTACAGTATACGATTTATAACTGTCCTAATTGTTCATTAACATGGTCCGATCCGCTGGTTGGTGGTGATGATGATTTTTATAAATGGATTAGTGGGTTTAAAATCTATTACCCTTCATACAGGTGGGAATTTAATAAGATCAAAGATCTTCTATTTTATAATGAAAACCTTACATTATTAGATGTTGGCTGTGGTTCTGGAATATTTATCGAATATTTGCGTAATAATTCAAAAATAGATTGTTTAGGAATTGATCCTAATGAAAACTCAATTAATGAAGGAAAAAAGAGAGGGTTGAAAGTGATAAAAACAAATCTTCACGACCTGCCCACTAATTTAAATTTTGACGTAATTGTAAGCAATCATGTTTTAGAACATTTGCCTGATCCAGTCGACTTCATAAATACCCAGAAAAAGTATTTAAAAATAGGAGGTAGAATATTCATAAGTACACCATTAAGTCCAATGAGTTTTGAGACAGATTGGTTTGATCCTCTGAATTATCCGCCACATCATTTAACCCGCTGGACTTTAGAGACATATAATAAATTGGCAGAGGTATGCAATTGTTCAATTGAAATTCATTTACCCGCAGCAGCGAATTTATTGAATAGAACCTTAATAGCTTTTGGAAGAAAAAGACATCTTGAAATCAACAGAAAAGTATTGATTAAAAATGTTTTAGTGCATCCAAGCGATTTTGTAAAACAATTATGGATACAATCGCGAAGGAAACAATATAACAACATGGTCTTGCCAGATTCAGTTTTAGTCGCTTTAATGCCAAAATAATTAGCTATTTGAAAAATAAAAGGCAAATAATCAGTTTGACTACTGTTTTGATGTTATTATCGAATTATATTGTTGATTGTAAAAATGCCTAAAAAATAGTGATAAATTACTTATGGCAAAGCGCCAACTTATAAAAAACTCAGCAGTTGGGGTGCTGCAATTTATTTTGACGGCAATCCTTACTCTAGTAAGTGTACCATTGTTCATCAAAAAACTTGGTTTTGAATTATACGGAGTATTCGCTATCATTTCAGTAATAGGAAATCTAAATCTTTTAACAAATTTTGGACTAAGGGGAGCATTATTGGTTTATGTTGCAAAGCAAGGAAAATGTAAAGAATCTGATTGGGATATAATTGTCACCCAAATATTGATTCTTGCTGTTATGGCCGTGATTATTACAATTGTAGTCATATTTCGAGTGAATATTGTAAATGATATTTTCTCAATCCCTAATCAATATTCACTCGAATCTATTAAGTTACTATTGTATATGGCATTAGCAAATGTATTATTGATTCTAGGCCAACCATTTACAGCTGTTCTCGATGCTTTGGAAAGAATATATTTAACTAATCTGAGCCAGTTTATTTACAGTATTATCTACTGGGGCGGTTTAGTGGCAGTGGTTTCCATGAACGGCGGTTTAATCAGCGTGGGAAGAGTAGTGTTGGTTGCAGCTATAGTCTGGTTTATTTTAGTTTATTTAATTTATAGAAAATTATGGGGGAGGCTTACATTTGCAGGACTTAAATCGAATTTCACAAGGATTGCAATCAAACAATTTACATACGGTTCAAAAATATATTTGTCTGGTTTAGTTGGTTTTATGTTTGAGCCTTTGTCTAAAATCATTTTATCAAATTTCATTGGGTTAAATTCCGTAGCTCTTTTTGAAATCGGCACCAAAATACGAATGCAAATCAGTGGGCTTTTTAATAAAGGATTGTATCCATTATTTCCACACGTAAGCAAGATAAATAATAAATCATTGCTCGGGAAACAACTATTCGATTTATCAAAAAAGATACACTTGATTGTTCTACCAGTATGCATATTGATCGGCTTCACTTTACCCTATTTAATAATGATCTGGTTGGGCAATGGAAACATTGAACATGCGACAGTTTTTACTATTGTTTTAACTTGCTCTTTGCTGTTACTATCCCCCCCGATTATTCCTGTTTATCACTTTTTGGCTGGAAATAATATGCCAGAAAAGAACATTTGGATACAACTATCATCTGTATTAGTTAATGCCTTTGTGTTCTTTACACTCTATAAGATAACCGGATTATTTACAATTCTATTTGCCAACTCTCTTGCACTGCTTAGCTCCTATTTAATCGGAAACTATTATCAGTATAAATATTTGGGAGCGAATTTTAAAAAAGAGATTAAATACTTTGGTAAATTATTATTATTTGGTATCATTTGTATTTCAGGTTGTTTATTAGTTAGAAAATTTAAACCAATTAATGCATGGGATCTGGTTATATACCCAATCTTAATATGCATTATGTTTATTTCATTCGTTCGGAACTTCCAACTACTTACAATAAATGATACGGAAAGGTATCTTAATCTAGCTCCTTCATTAAAGAAGATTATAGAGTATTTGCTAATTTCAAAGTCATCAGTTTCTGATAGTAGCTTAAATAATTATTAAATTCTAAATATCCCAATTAGCTGGATTCTCAAATTTTGTACTTTGAAATTACGCCAACCCTGACTAATCCTAATCTGAAAAGTCTAAAGAATCAATTTTATTGCATAGATTAATATAAATTAGCCTAATAAATGAAGGTGTTAGTCAATTTTAGTACGCCAAAATTTCGGATAAATCAGGTATTTAATTCGCTAACAGGAATTTTCTATGGAAGGTTCAATAAAGTTAAGGCCTACACTGAGAAAGACATTGATAAGGAATTCTATCGAAAGAACTTTGAGATTCTGAATGAAAAAAGGGGAGGAGGCTATTGGTTATGGAAACCGTATTTTATTCTAAAAACCTTAAAAGATTTAAAACCGGGTGATTTTTTATTTTATTGTGATTCTGCCTGTTTTTTTGTGAATAAGATTGATTTCTTAATTAGTTCACTTTTAGAATCAAATCAAGACGTTATGGTTTATTGTTTACCATTATTGGAATCACAATGGACAAAGCCATCAATCAAAGAACATTTATACTATTTGGATGAATCATTTTTTGAAACCAATCAAAGATTAGCTTCTTTTATTTTGTTTCAAAAAACAGACCATTCAATAAGCTTTGTTGAAGAGTGGCTTGAATTATGTAAAGATCCAATTTTGTTGACTGATATAAATGTGGAAAAAGACAGAAAGAGAAATTTATCATTTATTGATCACCGACATGATCAGTCCTTATTTAGTCTTTTATCAAAGAAGTATGGATATTCTCCATTTAGAGATCCATCACAATTTGGCGAAAACATACAATTGTTTGTTGGCGAAAAACGGTATATCAGAGCGCCGTTAATTAGTAAGAGTTTGTATCCCAGGATTTTGATTCAATATAGGAAAATACCTTTTGGGAAAGCATTTTTTAAGGCAATTCTTAAATACTATTAGCTGATAATACTTTATGTTGTTCATAATAGGAATGAAAATATCCAAAAAGACCCTGTTAGACGGATATGTAATTTTAAGCTTATTTTTAATACCATCAAGTTTCTTGGGATTGATTTCTTTTAGATTCTTTTATATCCCTGGACTTTTTGATTTAAGATTGCTGAGTTGGCTACTGGCTTTACCCCTCTTGCTTATCTATGGAAATAAGTTAAAAGCTATTTCAACAACTTCATCGGGCAAGATCCTGATACTTGTAGTGTTGTTTATTATTGTCCGTTTTGCTTTTTCCTTAATCCAGGGAATTCCGCTTAGAGAGGCTTTTACCGTATTTAGAATGGGCTTTAATACTCCCATTTCCTGCATCGCATATTTGTGTTTTTTTTATTCAATTGATAATTATCGAATAGAACGTATTTTCAAATGGGGCTTTGCACTATTCGCAGTTGCTCTCTTTTTGTATTTTATTAATTACCTGGGATTTGGACTTTTTGACAATATTAAAGAAAGGAATGAGGAGACACATGAGGGTATTACAATTGTCAGAAATTTAACGGGATTTCCTATTTATTTCCCTATCTTTTTCACGTTGGGATTATTTTTGGCTCTCGACAGGTGGAAACTGAGATTTTTAATTATTTCTTTAGTCAGCTTATTTATTGTTTACTTATCTGCCACACGCAATTTTATAATTGTATATTCAGTAATCCTCACGATTATATTAGGTTTTTATTTCATTAAGCTAAAGACGGGTTATTTCAGAAGAGCAATTATTCTATTCATTTCCATAATTTTATTTCTGGCGACAGCATTTGTCTTTAAATCAGATGTATATATATTTCTCGAAAAGAAATTTGAGTCTACCGTAAATGTCGACTTAAAGGAAGATACTGGAACCTACGCATATAGAAAGCGATTGATCGAAACCTCATTCCAGGAGAATCGATTAACTCAAAGTGTCTTTCTTGGCAAAGGATACACAAGAGAAGGAAAGAAGGGGAGTTATAAATTTGTTCTTGGGGGAGACACTTTAGTTGCCCCAGTAGTCTTTTGTGAAGGTGTTGTAGGATTGTTCATTAGGATCCTGCCCATTATCTATTTTCTCATTTTTGCTTTCAAAAGGATGCGTAGTACCGGGCATATCCAATTTTTGGGCATCTCAATTGTCGCCTTGATTGTTAGCTCGGCTGTTAATTATGTTCAATCCACCATCTTTTATAATTACATAGACTTTGTTTTGTTTTTTTACATTGGTCAGAGATATATTGTGAATAGCACTTCCCAATTATTTGTTAATGACTCAACACTTCTGCAAGAATCAAGATAAATCTAGGTATGAATATAGTATATCCCAGGATTTCAATCATCACAGTTTCATTTAATCAGGGGCGTTTTATTGAGGATAATATTTTATCCGTCATAAACCAAGACTATCCTAATGTGGAGCATATAATTATAGACGCCGGCTCGGCAGATGAGACATTGAATATTTTAAAAAAATATGATAAATATTTAATATGGACTTCAGAACCTGACAAAGGTCAGAGCGACGGGCTGAACAAGGGTTTTAAGAAAGCTTCCGGGGAAATAATTGGCTGGATAAATTCTGACGACCGCCTTGCTCCATGTGCTCTTCACAAGATTGCACATTTTTTCCAGAACAATCCTGAAGAATTGGCAGTAGTTGGTAATCAGGCAATATTGGATGAAGATGGCAATCTACAAAGGATCATTAAATCGCGTCCTTACAACGCTGATTATCTTGTAAATCAAGCTAAAGGAATAACTCAGAATTCAACATTTTTCAAACGGAAAGTATTTGATGAAATCGGGTATTTAGATGAAAAACTGCAGTATGTTATGGACCGGGATTTGTTCATTCGGATAGCAAAAATCAGGAAGATTCCGTACATAAATGAAACATTAGCTGAATTCAGAATGCAGCAAGAATCTAAAACATTTCAAGGCACCTTCTATTTTGCGAATGAGCTTATTAAAATTCGGCGTCATCACGGTGGACGTTTTTTTTCCAGTGGTAATATGAATGATCTTTATATTATTCTTACAGAACCACTCAGACGAGTAACTTGGGCAAGATCTATTGTACAACATTTAAAAGAGATTCGAAGATGAAGATTCTCTATATATTGTCTTCTTATAATGTTTACGGAGGCACTCCCAAGAAGACACTTGATTTAATGAGATATTTTGGAGAAAATTCAGTACTTTATGTATATAATAATGTTTTCCAGGAATTTAAGGAATCATTTGAATCGACTGGCGCCAAGGTGTTTGAGGGCTTCTACAGTTCGAATTTAATTAAACATTTAAGAACATTGTTGTTAATTATTGATGAAGAAAGAATAGATATTGTTCAGACACAGTTCAGCCTGGGAGAAGGACTAGGATTTTTAGTAAAATTGTTTAGACCAAAAACTAAAGTTGTCGTATGCTTTGTTGGGGCTAATAAACCGGGGTTTTTCAAATCAATTTTGGCAAGAGTTTTTTACAGACAAATGGATGTATATGTATTCATATCAAAATATATTAAAGAAGAAAAGATCAAACAGTTTCCTATTCTGAAAAAGTATAGAAGTGAAATTATTTATAACGGTGCTGAGTTGAGAGTTGATGAAGGGGAGATAAAAGTTGAATTTAAGAAATATGCAATTCTTGATATTGCGGGATTAATTGAGTTGAAAAATCTTGAGATTCTTGTTAAAGCAATAAACCTGATAATCAAGAAAAAAGGCAGAAACGACATCTATCTCTATATAGCGGGAGACGGCCCCCAAAGAACTGATCTAGAAGCTTTAATAAAAACCCTGGGACTGCAGGAACATATCATTTTGCTTGGTTATAAGTCAAATGTGGGTTTTCTGCTAAACTCTTGCGATATTTTTGTACATCCATCATATGCAGAAGGTTTTGGTATAGTTGTAGCTGAGGCAATGTTAGCTGAAAAACCAGTTATCGTTTCTGATGCAGGAGCATTGCCAGAACTTATTCAACACGAGTATTCCGGTCTAGTTATTGATCCGTTTGATGAAGCTAAATGGGCTGATGCAATAATTAAGTTACTCGATAATCCTGACTACAGTAAATATTTGGCTCATAATGCAAAATTAAAAGCAGAAACTGAGTTTTCGATAGAACAATTTGCCTCCCAATATAATGAATTATATATGTCTTTGATCTGTTGAATATCATGCACAAAAAGAGGCTGTTAGTAATACATCCGGCTCTGGCCCCTTATCGAATCGACTTTTTTAATTCACTTAATGGGCATTATAATGCTGTGTTCTATTTTTTTAATAATAATTTGTTAAATCAGAAATTTGATCAAGGAAAAATAAAGGAGGAGGTAACTTTTAATTGCAAATACTTACTAAGAGGAATAAATCTGCCCGGCAGGTCTTTCAGGTTCGGCATTTACAGGACGATAAGAGTAGAGAGACCAAATATTGTAATATGTTCAGAATTTAACCTGATCAATCTTGCTGTTATTATCTCGAAAGTTATCCTAAATAAAAAAATCCGCATCTACACAATTTGTGATGATAACGTGTTCATGGCAACAAATGCATCCATTACAAGAAAATTGATGAGGGCAATTATTATAAGATTAATTAATGGAGTTATTCTCACCAATGAAAGGACTGCAGAGTGGTATTCAAATAAATTTGCATCAGAATTTATTGTATTTCCCATTATTAGAGATGAGAACAAATATGCCAATGATTTGAAGAAAAGCGAATCTTTGGCACAACAATATTTAGAGAAGTACAACCTATTTAATAAGAAAATATTTTTATATGTTGGCAGATTGGTCAAGGAAAAAAATCTTGAAAGGCTGATAGAAGCATTCGACATAATTCATGGAAAGAATAGTGACTCTTTTCTGATTATAGTAGGGTCCGGAAGTAATGAAGATGTTATCAAGAAACAAGTTATCGAACTTGGGCTTAAAAATGCAGTTATTTTTACCGGAAGACTTGAGGGAGCCAATCTAAGCGCAATATATCTATGTGCTGGAGTTTTTGTACTTCCCAGTGTCTTTGAACTATTTGGTGCAGTAATTAATGAAGCATTATTAGCTGGTTGTTATACCCTTGTATCTAAGGTGGCTGGCGGAGCCAGTCTGATAAAAGAAGGAGTGAATGGTAGATTAATTGATCCCGAGGATGTTTGGAATATAGCAAATAGAATGCTTGAGTGCCTCAGCAATGATTCGTTATTCGCTAATCAGGGCGAACTCAGAAATTCCAGGATGCTTGTACATTATAATGATGCAATAACATCTTTGGTTAACAAAATCAATTAAAGGTGATTTTTTTAGAACAATTTTTTCAGAAGCTCAATGACAATGATATTAATTATTGCGTTTTGCGAAATTATGAAAGGTTGCCTTTATCAACAAATGGAAGTGACCTTGATATTTTAATAAGAGAAAATCACTTGTCGCTTTTTAACAAAGCGCTTGCAGAAAGCTTAATTGAAACAAATGGTGCAATTGTATCTGTAATAGAATCGAAAATATGCCCCAGATACTGTATCCTTGGACTCGGCACCGATCCATGGGGATTAATGATTGATCTGTTCCTTGATAAGATAATATATCGCAGCCAGACAATAATTTCCGAAGAGGCAATCTGGGAGAATGCCTATTTACATAATAGTATTTGTGTCCTAAATCAGCGGACAGATAAACTCATAGCGCTGATTAAAGAACTTCTAAACAATAAAACATGTTCAGAGAAGTATTATAATTCATTTGTTGAGGAGGGGTTGGAAAAGAATTTCTTGTATTCGATTTTTAAACCGATTGGGAAATTATCTACAGCTGAAGCTTTGATGGATTGTGCTCAGGGCAAATATGACCAAACAGAAATTGAAAGATTAGTCAACCAACTAAACAGCGATTTTCCGGAAAGGTGGAATTCTCCTTTCTTGAAAGCTAATAAATTGAAGCGTTTGTTACATAAACCGGGTTATACCGTTGCATTATTGGGCACTGATGGTTCGGGTAAAAGTACTTTAATTGACAATGTTATGCCTGTTTTAAAAGAAACTTTCCATAATGCAGTTTATTATAAACATTTAAGACCCAGCTGGCTTCCTCCATTATCTCATTTATCTGGCAGAGAACAAAAACAGGCTGGTCCTGTAATCAACCCTCATGCTAGCCAGCCTTCTGGCTTCATTGGCTCTCTTATGAGGTGGGTTTATTATTTTGCCGATTATCTTTTAGGCTATTATGTGAAGATTTTTCCAAAAAAATCCACGAAAGCATGTGCTTTTATATTCGACCGTTATTACTATGATTATTATATTGATAAATGCAGGGCAAGAATAAACCTGCCAGACTGGATAATTCGGCTTGGCCAGGCAATTATACCGGAGCCGGATATTATCTTATGCCTTGGAGCTGATCCGCTTACAATACACAACAGGAAGCCTGAATTGCCATTGCCTGAGATTGATCGGCAGATCACTGCCCTGAAAAAATTTTGCAGCAGGCATAAGCGTGCGATATGGATAGATACGGGTAAAAACATTGAAGATTCATCAAAAGATGCCCTAAAGGAAATCATGAAAATGATGGCCAAGAGGTTCGAATTTTTCAAGCTACAATAACTAATGAGATATTCTTACCTGCATCCATTCTCTCCACAGTTTTTTTTTCAAATGGAATGCATTAAACATTCTCAATTTCAGACATTTTATCAACCTTATACACGATTTGGATCAATTTCCTGGTGGTTGTGGAGAAATTTCTCAGCTTACCGTAAGCTCTTCTCTAAACAGAGCATAGAAGAATATATTCCAGAGTCGCAACTACGAGAAATATTGGGTAGTAATGCTATCCTGGCATTAAATTCCGGTACTGTTGGACCAGAACAAAAGATTACAATTATTGGAAAAGATGGGAACAATTCATTCTTTTTCAAATACGCTCAAACAGATACTGCAATCAGGCTTGTAGAAAACGAATTTTCAGTCCTGAATTCACTGAAGGATTATAAAATTGCTCCTGCTATTTTTGATCATATTACAGGAAAAGGGTTCAGTTGCATAAAAACTGAATTGTTGGAAGGTAAAAGGGTCGCAAATGATCAAGTGAATGACCAAATACTGCATCTTATAAGAAAGATCTCTTCCCTGAAACCTCAATCCTGCGATGATGAATTATCTGATAACCAGAGAAGATTTGCTCATGGAGATTTCTGTCCATGGAACCTGATGATAGTAGGTGGGGAACTTAAAGCTTTTGACTGGGAAATGGCCGGCTATTATCCTCGGGGATATGACCTTTTTACGTATATCTTCCAGACAAGTTTTCTTCTTTACCCTAAACGAAGAATTGATGATATGCTGAGTCATAACTCTAAATATATTCAGCAATTCTTTGGTAGCAAGGACTGGAAAGGTTATCTGCGATCTTTTGCTGAGATTAAGCTTCAGCAGGAGTCAGATCTGAATAAGAGAAAATTAGGGCCGTATTATAATCAGCTGCTGGATTATGCAAAGAGAACTTAAGATTCTGGTTTCAGCATATGCCTGTGGCCCTGGTATGGGCTCTGAACCAGGCATGGGATGGAATTATGTAATTGGCCTTAGTAAGTACCACCAAGTTCATGTAATTTCAGAAGAGAAGAAATTTAAAGCCCCAGTATTAAGTTACTTAAAGGATAATCCCGATACGAACAAAAACCTGACGTTCTATTTTATAAGAAAAAGTCGGCATAAATTTTTGAGAAAAATCTGGCCTCCTTCATACTATTGGTATTATCGCAGGTGGCAAAAGAAGGCATGGGCAATGGCAGTTGAACTTGATAAGCAGGAGGACTTCGACCTGATTCATCAATTAAATATGGTTGGTTACCGAGAGCCAGGGTATTTATGGAAAATTAGTAAGCCCTTTGTTTGGGGGCCTATTGGCGGACTGGAAAACTCTCCCTGGAAATTCTTGCCCTCCTTAGGGTTAAAAGGATTTGTTTTTTACAGCGGCAGGAATATTTTTAATACTCTTCAAAGGAACTTTCTTTTAAGGCCCAGGCGGGCTGTAAATCAAAAAAGATCCACTGTAATAGCAGCGACTGAAAACAGTGCATTATGGATAAATAAAATATGGCACAAGCAGGCAGTAGTCATTCATGAAGTAGGACAAGAAGCCTCCCTAGCTAATTGTTCAGCCATTAGAGATCAGAGTAATCAGCCATTTAGGATTGTCTGGAGTGGGTTACATACAGCGAGGAAAAACCTCCCACTGCTTTTAAAGGCTTTAGCAAAAGTAAAATTTCCGTTTAAGTGTGAAATTCTTGGGACAGGCGAAATGACCACTAGATGGGAAAAACTATCGGTTAGAATTGGAATTGACAAATCATGTAATTGGCATGGTTGGCTTGGTCGAATGGAGGCTCTGTCGATTATGCAAACCGGACACGTTTTTTGTATTACCAGTATTAGTGATCTTACCTCCACAGTTACACTTGAGGCCCTATCGTGCGGGTTACCAATAATCTGCCTTGATCATTGCGGTTTTTCAGATGTGGTTAACGAAGATTGTGGAATAAAAATACCCGTCACCTCGCCTTCAAAAGCAGCAAAAGACTTCGCTCTTGCACTCGAAAGGTTATTTTCCGATGAAGAGTACCGAAGTCAGTTAAGCAAGGGTGCTCTAATGCGCGCAGCTGAATTTAGCTGGGATAAAAAGATAGATTCGTTAAACAATGTTTACAGGTCCCTGTTGGAAGTATGAAAAGAGTATTGTTTATTCTTCACCTTCCCCCTCCTCATCACGGGGCATCATTAGTAGGCAATTTGATAAAAACGAATACTCAAATTAATAGTACATTTGTAACCCGTTATATTAATCTAAGCACTTCTGATACCATAGAAGACATCGGACGGACTTCGGTCAGAAAGGGAATAAACTATTTGGCTCTTATACTGAGAGTAATAAATGGAATCCTGGTATTCAAACCTGATTTATGCTATATCACACCTTCTGCAAAGGGTTATGGCTTCTACAAAGATGTAATTATTATAGCCATAATAAAGTTTTTTCGGGTAAAGAGGATTTTCCATTATCATAATAAGGGGATAATTGAACGACATAATCGTTTGCCTGACAACCTGCTTTACAAATTTTCATTCAGGAATGCAAGTGTTATTATGTTATCCAAACTTTTGTATCAGGAGGTAGAGAGATATGTGCCTGAAAGTCACGTGTTTTATTGCCCTAACGGGATACCTGATTTGTTAAATGATTTACATGAGCCTTCTTTTAAGAATAGTGGTAGCCCGGTTGAAGTATTATTCCTGTCTCACCTTATGAGGTCTAAAGGTATGCTTGTCCTTATTGAGGCATGTGCGATTTTAAAGGCCAGAGACACCAATTTTCACTGCACTATTGCAGGAGGTGACGCTGAAATGAAACAAAAAGAAGTAGAGGAGATTGTGAGGTTAAGAGAATTGACTGATCTGATCAGTTTTACCGGTCCTGTTTATGGCGAGAAAAAGGTTGTATTAATGAAATCTGCTGACATCCTGGCACATCCCTCATTCAATGACTGTTACCCGCTTGTGCTGCTGGAAGCAATGAGTTTATCATTACCAATTATTTCTACATTCGAAGGCGCCATTCCCGAAATTGTAGACACTGGAATCACAGGCTTCCTGGTTCCTTCCAAAGATCCCAAATCACTTGCCGATAAACTTGAGATATTGATTAAAGATCCGGAATTGAGAGACAAAATGGGTGCCGCCGGAAGAGAAAAGTTTGAACGGGAGTTTACTCTTGATAGGTTTGAGAAGAGGCTGGCTGAAATACTTGACTTTGCAGCGAATGATTGAATGCATAAGTAGATGAGCCGGCCGGATTCTTTGCCTATTCTCGGTTACGGAGTGTATAACGATAGCACGGATTACTTCTCCGATGGCGTCACAGGGGTGGTTGCAACTCTCAATCCTCACTCGTATGTTATTGCCAGGAGAGACAGGCTGTTCCGGGAGGCTCTGCGACAAAGTGATATCCTTCTTCCAGATGGCGTGGGGATACAGTTGGCCGCAAGGGTACTCGAAGGGAAAGCTATAAAAAAGATAGCAGGGTCAGACCTTCATGACTTGGTCATAGCTGCCCTTGACAAGAGAGGCGGATCGTGTCTTTATCTTGGCTCTTCAGAGGAGACGCTGCAACGGATAAGTGCGAGGCTTACCTTGGAAAGCCCGCGTGTGAGAGCAGGGTTTCACAGTCCTCCCTTCAGAGAGCATTTTACCGCAGAGGAGAATGATGCTATGATAAAGGTGGTGAACGCCTTCGATCCTGATGTTCTGTTCGTGGGCATGACCGCACCTAAACAAGAGAAATGGGTTTATGAAAACCGGGAGCGATTGAATGTTCCGCTTATATGCTGTATAGGCGCCGCCTTCGACTTCTACGCTGGCACGGTCAAACGGCCAGGAAACATCTGGATCAGGATAGGGCTCGAATGGATGCCACGACTGCTCCGTGAACCACGCCGTCTGTGGAAACGGAATCTTGTATCAACGCCGTTATTCCTCTGGTACCTCCTTATCGAGAAATTCAGGCATATTAATGCTAGGAGAGGGAATCACGGAGAGAGTCAAAGATGAAACGCCTTTTATGGTTTCTCGGATTTCTTCTGCTCGTTGCCGTGTTGTCTGTGGTAGGATGCCGTAATTCAGGCACATGGCTGGCCAGGGAGGATATCCCTCCTCATGCCGATGCCATGGTACTGCTCATGGGCCCATTCCCGGAGAGGGTGCTGCAGGCTGCCGACCTGTACAACCAGGGTGTGGCAGACGGTATGATCATTGTTTATGAAAGTATGGGGCCTTATCAGCTTCTCGAAGCAAGAGGCGCTGCCGTGGTCAGAACAACGGAACAGGCACGCGATGCCGCCATGGCGCTGGGGATGCCTGACTCATGTATAACCATGCTCCCCGGTGATGCACGAAGCACCCTCGACGAAGCGCTGGCAGTAAGAGATTACATTTCCGGCAAACCGGGGCTCGATACACTGATACTTGTTTCATCACCGGCACACATGGGCAGGTCTTACATAATCTTCCGGACGGTTCTGCACGAGGCTGGCATAAACGCCTGCATAGGAACCAGCCCGAGTAAATACTCTTCCTTCAGGGCTGACCGGTGGTGGCGACAAAAAGAAGATATCCAGTCGGTGCTTTCCGAATGGATGAAGATTGTGAGCTTCGTCATTTATGAAAGAAGGAAGGCTGTTTAAAATACCGGTGCAAAAGTTTATCAACAGGTATCAAAAAAACATATTTCTGAAAGCAGTATCTGTCAAATCTGAATAACTTTGTATCAGTCATTATCCCCCGGGCTAAGTTACCTCGGTCGTGAATCTGATATAAGAACATTTATTTAATGATAGGGAAGGGGAAGAACTAAACAAATTGGTTTTTGTTGATTGTTAGACAATTGATAAAGTTACTTCCCGGATGCTATGTATGAAATTACAGTAAAAGGACTGCCATCCATCCTGATTGCATTAATCGGAGCTGCATTCATTACGTGGTATTTTATACCCCGGGTTATCAAGATTGTAAATGAGCGCAAGCTCTCTGACAGACCAGGCAGACATAAAATTCATAAGCGGGATATTCCAACCCTTGGCGGGATAGCCATCTTCGGCGGCTTCGTGTTCGGCTACCTCCTGGCCGTTGACGGCCATATTGACGGAGGCACATATGTCGTTGCTGCAGCGCTGATCCTCTTCTTCACAGGGCTGAAGGACGATCTCATAAATCTCAGTCCGGTAAAGAAAATTACAGCCGAGGTTGTTGCAGCGCTGCTGATAGCATTCTTCACAGGCCTTCGCTTCACCAGTTTCCACGGCCTGGGCGGGATAGAAACAATCCCGGTATGGCTTTCATATTTTATAACTGTCTTCCTGGTGGTTCTGATCATCAATGCTGTCAATCTGATCGATGGCATTGACGGTCTTGCAGCCTCGGTGGGCATTATTGGATCAACGGTATTCGGTGCATGGTTCAGCCTGTCGGGCGATTTCGGATATGCAATCATGGCCGGAGCACTGCTGGCTTCGCTCTGTGTATTCATTTACTATAACGTCTCGCAGGGGCCGCTGAAGATATTCATGGGCGACTCAGGCTCCCTGGTGCTGGGGTTCATACTGGCTGTCTTTGCCATCCGTTTCAACGAGATCAACGCCGCGGGCGAAGGATTCCGGGTATTGCAGTCGTCACCATCGGTTTCAATTGCAATACTGATAGTGCCTCTGTTTGATACGCTGCGGGTGATAGTCCTGAGGCTTTACCACGGCCAGTCGGTTTTCCGGGCGGATAACCGGCACACGCATCATCTTTTGTTGCGTATGGGTCTCACACACTTGCAGGCCACACTGATAATAGCCACCTTCAATATCTTTATTATTGCCCTGGCCTTTTTGCTGGATCCGGTCGGGATCTTCTGGCTGGCGTTAATCATTCTAAGTATCTGCACCCTCCTGGTGTTTGTCCTTGACAGGCTGGTAATGAGAAAGGAGAGGCGGACAGCACAGGTGAAGGCCGCACCTGTGACAGCTGTGGCAGAGAGCTTGTGATCACCCTGATCCCGGTTTTCATACGTATGCCTCCTTTAACAAGTATCCCTCCTGACGTACTAAGGTACCGTCACCGGTTATCGGTGCAGCAGATCAATTCCCTTTTTGGCAGGGAGGTGATTGAGGAGACCCTCGGGGAGAAGGCCGGGGCGCTTGTGAAGGTCGCGGAGTTTATCAGGGTCACTGACCTGCTTCGTGCTGCAAGCATTGACTTCATCCCGCTAAAGGGACCGCTGCTCTCTTTCAGGCTATACGGTGATGCCACAACCAGAAGATATGGCGATATAGATATCCTGGTTGATCCTTTGGAGGTGGAAAAAGCCCGGGTGGGCCTGTTGGCTGCCGGTTATAATGAATATATGGTTACATGGCCGGAATCTGCCATGGGGAAGAAGAAAGCCCTGAGATTCTGGCATCATGTATCCTTTCAGAATCCTGAGAGCGAGGTAGTCACTGAGTTGCACTGGAAACTTTCAAACAGGCAATGGCTTAATTTCAGGAATGCGGACAGGTTTGTCAGGGAGAATCTTTGTAATGTTGAGTTCTGTGGCAACAAATACCAGGTTCTGAATCCGGAGGCAGAATTGTTATACCTGGTGATTCATGGGGGAATTCACCGCTGGGGGATGCTAAAGTGGCTTGTGGATATTCAACGATATCTTGAGATTTCTGGTTTCGACAATGGAAAATTCTGTGGTTTGGTAAAGTGGTTCGATTGCGGACGGATGGTGACACTGTGCAACAGGATGCTTGAAGAATATTTCCCGGGTACATCGTTACTTCCGTGCGGAACACAACTGCCCTGTTATATGGAGAGATTGGCGGAAGAGACCATTGAAAAGCCTTCTTCCAGGGGTCCCGGAAGTATCAGTGAGATCCTGCATCTTCTGCCCTACTCTTTCATTGTTTATCCGGGGGTAAAATACAAGGTGAAAATATTGGGGATGATTGCTGGCAGCAGCCTCTTCAACGGACGGCTGAGCCGTTTATTTGACTGACATGAATCAACAATTGCAGAAGCCGAAAGTAGCACTTGAAGGTGTTAAAATCAAGTCCGATGCCTCTGTCAGGGTAATCGGTGACATCCGTTTTTCTGATGAAGGCGTTGATGTAAACGAAAGGGAATTCCTGTTAAAAGTACCGGGGGTAGGCTATTTCTACGCATGTGACGGGAAGATTGTTGAGTATTCGGCAGAAAAAGGAGCTGATCTGCAATGGGTGCAGCTTTACCTCAACAACCAGGTGCTTGTGGCCCTGCTGCACCAGAGGAAGGTTATCAGCTTTCATGCCAGCAGCTTCATGTTGGACAGGCGGGGAGTGATGATTCTGGGTGAGACGGGAGCAGGCAAGACATCACTGACGGTAGCCTTTGCAATGAATGGGGCGGGATTTATGTCCGATGACCTGACCCCGGTTGTATTCAGGGAAGACGTGCCCCTTATATGGTCACTTAACAGGAGGGTCAAACTAAGAGAGGATTCAATTGAACAGCTTGAAATCGGCGGGGGGAACCTGTCAGAGGCTGAGTCAGGGACAGGAAAGAAGTATATGCATATTGAGAAAGGGGCTGATGAGTACCACCGGCTCGACGTAATTGTGAAGATAGAGACCGGGGATGTTAATGAGCCGGTATTCATGAATCTCTCCGCGGCAGAGAGGTTTACCCTTTTACGCAGCGAAGTATGTTCCTGGGAGATCCTTGCCGGGATGCCGGAGACAGAGGCTGCTTACCTGCAACAGCTAGTTAAGATAATTGAAAAGGTACATTTTGTAAAAGTGACCCGGCCTGCAGATATAGAGATCAGGAAGATGCATGAGGTAGTAAGGGATTACCTTCTGTCGCAGCCCTAAAACATGGGTACGGTGATCAGCGGGATTGCAAAGTTCGGTAAGCTAACTCCCAGGGAGCAGATACTGTTCCTCGAGGCGCTGGTTCTGCATCTGTGGACAGGTTTGACGCTTAAGGTTATTCCGTTCAGGTGGATAGCAAAAGTATTTTCAAGTCGGCAGTCTTCAGTCGGCAGTCCTCAGTCAGAGGTGGTTGAGTTGATAAAAACTGCAATTGGCAGGGCATCGAAGGTGTCACCATGGCGGAACAGGTGCCTGGTGAGTTCCCTGACAGGGAGGATCATGCTGCGTCGCAGGAAGATCAGTTCTCAGTTATCTTTAGGTGTGGCAAAGAACCCGGAGGGAAAAACAATCGCCCATGCCTGGCTAAAGTCCGGGGAGTACGAAATTGTTGACAGAAGAGGCGGTTACACAGAACTTTTTTCTTTCTAAAATGTTCTGAATCCATTGCAAGTTGTGAAAAACAATTAAATTTGTATTCTAATTCAGGCGGAAATGAACAACCTAAACCATCAGAAAAAGAGCTGGGTCAAGCCAGCTGTTCATTTGCTCATTATAAAAAAAGATACATTCGGCGGTTCTTCACTTGAGGCTGAGACTAAAGGAGCCGGTATGCCCAATGTTCCTGCAAACCCGACACCCAGATAGCCTCATCTTCCACTGACGGGCTGATTTTCCTGACTTTTAAAATCTGATTACTTCCCTGCATCCTTCATGATATGCGGTTCATTTTTTCTTGCCGGTTCCGGTGACAATCCGTCAGCGTGGGATGAATACTACCGTGATGATGAAGGCCTCTGCTTTAATCCGGTCAGCACGGATGCCTTCAGCGGAGGTTATTATCTGCATCAGCGGCTTCCGCTGACAGGAGATGACCTCCTCTTTCATGACCCGGGTAATGACCTTATCGTTCTGTTTTCGGGTTATATATACAACAAGCACGGACTGCCAGGCAGGCACGGTTTTGATGCAGGAGAACCCGAACCTCGTATAGCGGCCAGACTGTTCCTGGAGGAAGGTCCTGATTTTGTTAGAAGACTAAACGGCGATTTCGCGATCTTCATCGGCCAGCCCGCCAGACGGCGGGCTTATCTTTTCCGTGACCAGGTTGGAATCAGGCCGCTGGCTTACAGCGCTGACAGCAGCAAGCTGCTCTTCTCTTCAGACGTAAATTCTCTCTGCCGGCGCCTGGGTGGCAGGAAACCGGTCTCAGAAGAATACCTGCATGGTTTCTTCAAGTACATTGATCTGACCAAAACCCCTTCGGACAGTGTGAAGAGACTCCTGCCCGGACATTGCCTGGAGTACTCTGAAAGCGGAGTCAGGATCACCCGGTACTGGAATCCGGAAAGGATCAAGACTGATAACAGAATGAACTATGAAGAGATGCTGTCAGGGCTGAGGGAGCTTGTTGAGGATGCCGTGGCTATAAGATGTGACAACCGGTTTACTGCAGGAGCCCATGTGAGCAGCGGACTCGACTCGTGCACGGCAGCTGCCCTGGCCAGGAGAAATTATATAAGGCAGGATACATTTCACGGCTACTCATGGTCGCCCTCCGGATTTACACCGCACGATCCGGCCTATGACGAGAGGGATCTTGTGCGAAGCCTCTGCAGCAGGGAAAGGATCATGCCTGTTTTTTCCGGCATGACCCCGGAGGAATTTCTTGAACGGGTATCAGATTTTTATCATAACAGGGGTAACTATTTCGAGGAGCATACACTGGGGCAGGCAGCAGCCAACGGCACCAACCTCCTATTCAGCGGATGGGGAGGTGATGAGTTTATCAGTACAGGTGACCGGGGCATTGATACTGATCTGCTCCGGAGGCTGAACTTCCGGACATATTTCAGAAGAAATCCGGTAAGGCCTGTTAAACGGTTCATCAGGAAATTTTTGCTTTACACTCTTCTTCCGGCTCTCGGTATTCTGCAGTGGAACGTAGCCCGTTCATTCTCAAATGATGCGAGGTACCTTAAGAAGCCATTCGGGAAAACCGAGCGCAAGGTACTGCGCAACTTCTATTTTTACACCTCGAGGCGACAGCTGCATCTGCGGTATCTCAGGTTTTACCATGTACAGGAGAGGTGTGAGAGCTGGATGATATCAGGGTACCGCCGGGGCGTTGAATACCGCTATCCGCTGCTTGATATGCGGATAGTGGAGTATATTGTAAGATTACCTTCGTTACTGCTTTGCCGGACAGATTATTTCAGGCCTTTGCTCAGGATAATCGGTGAGGGATGGCTTCCTGATGATGTGAGGCTGAACGTAAGCAAGCTGGATCCGGTCTACATGGAGTGGTGGTATGAGTTGTTCAGGGAGACAGGGCTGAAGCTGATGGAAGAGGCCGGGCAGTGGCAGGCCAATGCGGAACTTGGGTTTATCAACTTTAAAAAGCTGACCGATGACATAGCTCTTTACCGGAGAGATCCGGCAGCAATTGATGGCAGGGTTCTTTTCAAGTCGCTTGTTTATATGAATGCAGTGCACCGGTTTACAGTCAAATATCATGAATAGTTGTCAGGCGCCTCTGAGGGAGCAGGAAATCTGCGTCACCTGTGGCTTCTGCTGTGACGGGACGCTTTTTGCGCATGCCCTGCTTAACCCGGGGGAGAAGGGTAATCTGCCTGAGAAAATAGAGGAGAATCTCTTCAGCGCGGCTGAGCGCGATTACTTTCATCTGCCATGCAGATATTTTAACGGCAGGTGTTCAATTTATGACAGGCAGAGGGCCGACGTGTGCGGCTCATACCGCTGCCAGCTGCTGAGAGACTTTTCTGACTGCATTATCACCTACGGGCAGGCCCTGGGGATTGTTGAGCGGGCGAGGCAGGTAAGAAGTGAACTGATGGAGCAGTATTCTCTGCTCACAGGAAAGAGAGACAGTGTTCATTTTATGAAGGTTCTGAAAGAGGCAGGCAATAATCTGCTGCAGGAGGGCGATACAGTGTCAGCAGCGATGGATCGGGAACTTTTCCTGGCGAGATGTAATATCTTTGAAGCCCTTCTCATAAAGCATTTCCGGTCGGCAGATGAGTTTGAAAAGCTTGTAATGAAGTAGAACAGTTAAAGAATATGGAAAACAGAAGCAGTGACCAACGGACAAAGTACACAAGAAACAGCAGGACGATCTCGGGGCGGTTGCATGACGAGCTGGTGATGATGGACCTGGAGCAGGGGAAGTATTTCTCCCTTAATCCTGTTGCCACGAGAATATGGGATCTGCTTGAGAAAGAGATGACCCTGGACGAACTGTGCACAGTGCTCACTGAGGAATACGATGTAGAGTCGAATCAGTGCATGGATGAGGTCAGGGAATTGCTGGAGGAGATGGAAAAGCTGGGGCTCGTCGGTGCTTTCCGGGGGTGAAGATGTCTGCCGGCAGATTAAAACCCGGTAGTGTATGGTCAGACCGTTTGATTCATGAAGAAGTTCCTGTTTTTTATCAAGACTTTCAGGTTGCTGCGGGAGCATCAGCCCTGGAAGCTCGTTCTGATCTTCATGCTGACGATTGTGCAGGGGGTGACGTCGGGGTTTTCCATCGTACTGCTCATTCCGCTTTTGCAGTTGCTGAATATAGGGGCGGGGGAGGCTGACGGCATTGCGCTTGCCATCCGTAACTTCGCCGAAGGCGCTGGCATTCAGATCACAATAGGGAGCATACTGGTTATTTACATGGTTCTGCTGACATTCAGCGCACTGATACAGTACTTCAAGTCAGTCATTGATGCCCGTTACCAGCAGACCTTTATCTACTCGCTTCGCCGGAGACTGTTTCGCAAGATCATCATGGCCGACTGGCAATTGCTAAACAGTCGCAGCAAGACCAACCACCTGCAGGTGCTCACCCGCGAGGTGTCCAACCTCGCGAATTATTACTTTTACTTTCTGCGGCTGCTCACCGCGGTCATCATGACCGGTGCCTATACTCTCTATGCCTTGCTGATCTCAGGACGGTTCACGCTTGTGATCATCGCCGTGGGTGCTTTACTGTTCTTCGCTCTGCGAACGTATCTCAGGAGATCACTGAGGCTGGGACAGGGGTATGCTGATTCCTACAACAGGCTCCTCAAATACATAGATGACTTCTGGCAGACTGTGAAGATTGCCAAGGTGCACAGCTCGGAAGAATTTTATGCCAGTCGTTTTGACGAGGCGAACGTCTCTCTGCTGAACATGGAGTACATGATGCAGAGGAACTGGTCTTTTCCGCAGCTGATACAGCGTATTGCAGGGTTGCTGGTGCTTGTGGCGATAGTCTGGTTCGGGTACCGGTCGGGATCGGTGCCTATGTCTTCGTTCGTAATACTGATACTGCTCTTCTCGCGGATTTTTCCGCAGATGATATCGATGAACACAGACATCAGTATGATTGTTTCCAATGTGGCGTCTGTTAAGCTTGTGATGCAGCTCGATGAGGATCTGCCGGATTGCGATGTGCGATTTGCGATTCGCGAATTGCGAATTGCGGAGTTAAAGGAGGGGATAAGGCTGGAGGGGATAAGCTTTTCGTACCCGGACGGGTCGAGGTTGTTTGAAGGGTTTGACGCCAATATCAGGGCACGCTCCATCACAGGGATCATCGGGCAGTCGGGTCAGGGGAAGACCACCCTGATTGATCTGATTGCAGGGTTACAGAAGCCTGCTGCCGGGCGGATACTTATTGACGGCGTGATGCTGGATGAGGATATGCTGCCGCGATGGAAGGCGGGATTGGGTTACCTGCCGCAGGATCCGTTCTTCATTGATGGCACTCTGCGCGAAAACCTTGTGTGGGACAGCGTTACCGGAGCCGGCGGAAGCGTGCTGCCTGGCAAAGGAGGTGGCAGAGCCGGAGAAGGTGTAAGTGATGAAGAGATCATGTCGGTTCTGGAGCAGGTTAACGCTTCGCACCTGGTGGCGAGGTTCAGGAAGGGGCTGGATGCCTTCGTGGTTAACTGGCACACATCGTTCTCCGGTGGCGAGTGTCAGCGGCTGGCGCTGGCGAGGGTGCTGCTGAGGAGGCCGTCGGTGCTGCTGCTGGATGAGGCAACCTCATCGCTAGATGCGGAGAATGAGGCCACCGTGATGGAGGTGCTGGCGAAGCTGAAGGAGAGGGTGACGATAGTGTTCGTGACTCACAGGGAGTCGGTGACAAGGTGGTTTGATGAGGTGATAAAGATCTGAATTACAGCCTGACTGCATAAATAATCAGAAAAAGGTTATATATGCAGTTATAATCTATGATTGACTTGTGAGACCTGGACTTGCATTACTCAGCAGTCATAATCACGAAACTGAAAACATAATCGTTTTCGATCGTAACCAGAAATAACCATATTAATTTGCGTTTAGTATCGCAGATAATTTATATTTGTACTTTAAAAATACAGGATATATTAAAGTAGAACTTTAAATTATCATGTTTATAAGAGAACAAAATTTCAGTGGCAGAGATGCTGAAAGTGCATTCCTGTGGGGGGCAAGGCAAACCGGGAAGAGCACGCTTCTCAGGATGATGTTCCCGGGAGTTCTTTATTTTGATCTCCTGCTTTCAGATGTTTTCAATCGTTTCTTAAGCAATCCGGCTCTGCTGCGTGAAACAGTAGAAGCCGACAACTCCTCATCACCGGTAATTATAGATGAAATTCAGAGAATACCATCGTTGCTCAATGAAGTGCAATGGCTTATCGTCAACAGGAACAGGCAGTTTATTCTCAGCGGATCGAGTCCCCGTAAAATAGTAAGATCAGGTGGTAATCTGTTAGGGGGCAGGGCGCTGCGGTATGAACTTTATCCGCTCATTTACAGGGAAATACCTGACTTTGATCTTTTACGGGCGTTGAACAACGGACTTCTGCCAAGGATGTATCTGTCTGACAAGCCGGCCAGGTTGTTGTCTGCCTATATCGGTAGTTATCTCAGGGATGAAATAATGGCAGAAGCCAGGATCAGGAATATTTCATCGTTTTCCCGGTTCCTGGAGGCTGCGGCATTTTCAAACGGCGAGATAGTAAACTATTCAAATATCGCCACTGACTGCGGAGTCAGCAGTCCTACGATAAAGGAGTATTTTCAGATTCTGGAGGATACCATGACGGGCAGATTTCTTCCGTCATACCAAAAGAAACCGAAACGAAGGGTTATAGTTGCGCCAAAGTTCTGGTTCTTTGATATCGGGATTGCCAATTACCTGCTCAGGAGAGGGAAGATAACAGCAGGAAGTGAGGCATTCGGAAAGGCTTTCGAGCATTTTATTTATCATGAGCTCTATTCTCACAGTCATTATTCGGGTATTAATTATCCGTTGTCTTTCTGGCGGACATCTTCGCAAACTGAAGTTGACTTTATTCTGGGCGACAATGAGGTGGCAGTTGAGGTTAAGGCAACTGAACAAGCAAATGAGAAGCATCTTAAAGGGCTGAAAATCTTTGCAGATGAGTACAATACAAAACGACTCATCCTGGTGTCAAATGACAATCTTCCACGTAAAACCGGCAACATATCAATCCTCCCATGGAGAGTGTTTCTGGAGAAGCTTTGGGTCGGGGAAATAATCAAATGAGTGCAACAGAAGCCGGGATTCCTTGTTTAATGTCTATAAAAGAGGAATCGGTAAAAATGTATTGATCAGGACTAATGACCAAAAAGATTTATTTGTGCAGTCCGCACATGGGTGGCGGAGAGATGAAGTACGTAAAGGAGGCGTTTGACTCCAACTGGGTGGCTCCGCTGGGGCCGAATGTGGATGATTTCGAGCGTGAGTTATGTGCTGCCACGGGGGCGAAGAATGTTGCGGCGCTCTCTTCGGGGACGGCGGCGATTCATCTTTCGCTTATAATGCTGGGGGTGGGACCGGGTGATTATGTGATCGGAACATCATTCACCTTCTCGGCTACGGTCAATCCGATAGCTTACCTGGGAGCGACTCCGGTGCTGGTGGACAGCGAGACTGATACGTGGAATATGGATCCCGAGCTTCTTGAGGAGGCTATTCTTGGTATTAAGTCAGGAGTCTTGCGGTCTGACGGTCCTGCGGTCTTGCAGTCAAAAGACAACGGGGAGGGGAAGTTGCCGAAGGCGATTGTTGTGGCGCATCTTTACGGGATGCCGGCGAGGATGAAGGAGATAATGGCTGTGGCCGACAAGTACGGTATTCCGGTGGTTGAGGATGCTGCCGAGGCGCTGGGGTCAGAATATATGGGCCGGCGGGTTGGCTGTAACAGCAAGTTCGGGATTCTGTCGTTCAACGGCAACAAGATAATCACCACAAGCGGCGGCGGGGCGCTGATAAGTGATGATGCAGCACTGATTGAAAAGGCTAGGTTCCTAGCCACGCAGGCGCGTGATCCGGCGCCGCACTACCAGCACAGCGAGATCGGGTACAACTACCGGATGAGCAACGTGGTGGCCGGTGTTGGACGGGGACAGCTCGAGGTGCTTGACCTTCGCGTACGGCAGCACCGGGAGTTCAACGCCTGGTATCGCGAGTTGCTTAAGGATGTACCGGGGGTGAGGTTCCAGTCGGAGCCGTCGCCGGACTTTTACTCTAATTTCTGGCTGACATGCATCGTGATTGATCCAGCCGTGGCGGGGACCGACCGCGAAAAACTTCGCCTTGCGTTTGAGGCGGCAAATATTGAGTCGCGTCCCCTCTGGAAGCCAATGCACCTGCAGCCGGTCTTTGCCGGGTGTCCGGCTTTTGTAAACGGTACATCGGAGAAGCTGTTTGAGAACGGACTGTGCCTGCCGAGCGGGTCGAATATTG
>DAONXX010000025.1:0-27301 GCA_035414025.1 Bacteroidales bacterium
GCACTTATTATCTGGATCTACATGGAAGTCTATTTCCTGCAAGGTTTCCATTGGTTGCATTCGTTTTACTTTTTCTACGGTGTGTTACTATTGGTGGTAGTGCTTTTGAAACCAATACGTCAACAGTATTCTGTAAATAACAAATAGTGTTGGTCATATAAAAGAATGAATTATGAAACCCACATATATATTAAATGCATAAACACGTATTTATATAATTTTCAGTTATGTGGGTGCCCTGTCTGCCAACTGGTAAGCATCATACCGCTAAAATCAAAATTATACTATGATGAAAAATAATGAACGGGTTACCTGGGGATTATTGTTAACAATAATAGTATTTCTAATATCAGCATTTGCAGGTAAAAATTTCAGTTTAAATAATGAATTTATTCCTGACACCTTTATAACAAACATGCTTATGCTGATTCTTTCAATTGGTTTGATTTGTGGTTTTAAAAAGCATGTGAATTATAAAATCTCATTGCCCAAATTTAAAAAAACATTAAGACCAATATTATTCGGGCTATTAGCAGCAATAGTTGTCAATATTATTATGTCAATTATAGAAAAAACATTGGGAGTCAAAGAAATTGAATCTCATTCTGCACATTCAGCAATGTCTCCCCTGCAGTTTTTTATTTTTATATTTATTTGTACACCTATCGCAGAAGAAGTTTTATTTCGTGGCTTTCTCCAGAATATATTAAAACCATTGAAAGTTAAAGGGATAAAAATAATTAAAAAGTATGTTAGTGTTCCTGTGATTATCAGTGCAGTTGCATTTGGATTAGTACATTTAATTGTAATAACATCAGGTTCAGGAACTCTTTTCGTGATCAGATCAGTTGTTTTCGCAACAACTATTGGACTGATTGCCGGTTATTATCAAGAAAAATATGATAACAATGCCTATGCGATTACTGTTCACATGGCAG
Organism: Bacteroidales bacterium; assembly: GCA_035414025.1. GTDB lineage: Bacteria > Bacteroidota > Bacteroidia > Bacteroidales > VadinHA17 > LD21. Next base: position 939 of record DAONXX010000025.1, read on the forward strand.
GTAACTTTGTGGCATTAGTAGCAGTATTAACAGCATCATTGGCAAATTTAAATATCTGATATTGAGCCGATTGACATTAGACATTAATATAAAGTCCAGAATTGTTATTACAATTTTGATCTAAACAGTTATCTCTTTCGGAGATAAATAGCAACCAGGATTTTTAATTCCCCTGATAGGGGAAAAGGAACGGTTCCGTTCTGGCAGTACTGCTTCCCCTACCCGATTATGGATTATAAGTAATTTGTAAAAATAACATTGTTACCCTGGCTCTATGTAGTAATGGGAATCCAAATTGTCAATGTTCAAAAAAATTGTCATGATACGTTTACAAATTACTCAGGCATTTTTGCTAATGGTCAAGTGAATATGCTGTAAGGCATTGTGGGGTATTTTTTATCCCTAAGAACTGAATTTTGACGAATTACAGCGCTTGAATTCTTACTGAAATCCTTATGGCATATAAACTTAATTGACGTTCAGTGCCTTATCCTATTCATAATAAATTTTCACATCATTGTTTTTTAGTCTTTGTATCAGCCAATTATTTATTTTCACTTTATCATCTTTTTTTATCTCCGATTTGATTGATAAAATTACAACTGGTATCATCTTCGGCAAATCAAGAGTATCATGGTAACATAACGACTCTGAATATATACATCCATTTATTTGTGGAAATATAGGTTTAATTTCATTCAATATTGTCAGTCCAAATTTTTGCTGAATCAAGATGCTGTCTATTTCTGAATCCTTTTCACTTAAAGAAAAATTAAGATTGATTACTTGCTCCTTAAGTTTGATTAATTCAACATTTTTCTCATCCATATCGCTAAAAGTCAATCCCTGCTCAACTAAGATAGTGGCCTTATCAAGTTCAAAGTCTGTTGATTTCTTAATTATTTCATTTTTTTGTGTTTCTGACAGCATAGAACCTCCATAAGTTAAGGTAATCTTGCTTGATGTAGCATCAATATCATATTTTAAAAGGTAATTCCCTTCAAATATCGAAACATTTGAAACATACATGTTTGCTTTCTGTAAAAAATCTTCTCTCTGAACAAGTTTATATCCAAAAAATATACTTGGCAAAAGAACAATTGTAATTACCAATGTGATAGTTTTATTGATTCTTTTCTTTCGGCTTTCGTCTATAACACCTCTAATTGGAAACTTTAATAATTGGGAAATCCAAACAGAAGCAATTGCAATAAATATGGTATTAATGGTAAACAGATATAAAGCTCCAAAGAAAAAATTGAATTGTCCTGTTGCGAGACCATAACCTGCTGTACACAAAGGAGGCATAAGAGCAGTTGCAATTGCCACTCCGGGTATAACATTCCCTTTCTGTTTGCTGCAGATTGCGACTATACCTGCAAGGCCACCAAATAAAGCAATCAACACATCGTAAATGGTAGGACTGGTTCTGGCCAATAATTCAGAATGAGCAGTTGAAACAGGGCTTAATGCAAAGTAGGCAGTTGACGCAACAAGACTTGCCAATATTGCAAATAAAAAGTTATTAATCGATTTTCTGAATAATTCGAAATCATATGTTGCGATACTATATCCCATACCATTTATGGGGCCCATTAGGGGCGATATAAGCATTGCACCAATTATTACAGCTGTTGAATTTACATTTAGACCTACAGAAGCTACAATAATTGCAAACATCAAGATCCAAAGATTTGTACCCTTGAAAATAACCCCTTTTTCAATTTCGTTGTATACCAAATCCTGATCTTCCAGCTCAGATTCTAAACTAAATGCCTGTAATATTTTTCGAATGATGCTAATTAATTTCATATTACTTACTTTTATTCTATTGCCAGGTTATCATATCCTGTTTTTTAGCATGTCTAGACATGCTAAAAAACATTGCGACAATGTTAAGTAATATTTTTAATTTTTGATATTTGGTTCCGATATTCTCTCTGTTGTACCGTGTCCTGGTGCAGAATCTTTTTTCCCCGGTTATAAAAAATATCAGCTTCAGGTGGAAAACAGCTTTCCTTTATTATCCTTGCTGGCTTCAGCTTTTTATTATATTCTACGAAGGTTTCTTCCAGGATAGCTTAATCTCTTTAATTTCAGGTCTTGAGAGTTTCCCAGGTCTTTGAGGATGCGCTGTTTATCAATAATCCTGATTCGTTCCAGTACGATCCGGCCATCTTGTTGTTATGTTTTATCTCAACACGAGTTGGATAGTTCATCGTTATCGGTCAGTACAAGAGTTAACGGAAGAATAAACCACAAAGCCAGATTATATTTGGATACCTGACATTGGGATGTCATCTTCCAATTGTCCGCATTTTTATTATTGGATATTAACGGGAATTACTGACGGCCACCCCTCCGGGGTGGATTTGGTGCTATTGTCCTTTACCCCGGACAAAACCGGGGCTATTGGATGGCCAGCCCTCAGGGCTGGTGGCTCATTACCGTTATCATCACCTGGTGGAACTGGGATTTGTTTGTTAATTGACATTAACACTGGGGTGGATTTGGTGTTATTGTCTTTTACCCCGGGCGAAACCGGGGCTATTGGATGGCCAGCCCTCCGGGCTGGACGCATCATTACCATTATCGTCACCACCTGGAATAAGGATCTGCACAATGTGATGGAAGAGTCGATTCTCAATTTTGCCTGAGGACAAATCTGCCATGAACGTGGCAAGTGAACTAAAGACTATAATGGTTATCTTTGACTACCCAAACAAACCAACTCATGGTCGCTACTACTTCTACAGCAACTGTAATAGGTGCTACCGGCCTGATCGGCGGTCACCTGGCAGAGCTCCTGACAAAAGAGAGTCGTTATGCGAAGGTGCGGCTTATAACCAGGAGAATGCCTGAATACATCCCGCCGGGCGCTGAGGTGTGTGTCATCGACTTTAATGATCCGGTTGCTTTCGGGTCTGCTTTGGCCGGCAGTCATGCAGTATTCTGTGCTGTTGGCACCACCCGGAAGAAGGTAAAAGGCGACATGGATGCCTACCGGAAAGTTGACCATGACATTCCCGTGAACGCGGCCCGTCATTCTCTGGAAGCCGGCTGCCGGCATTTTGCGCTTGTCTCCTCAGTCGGGGCATCAGCAAAAAGCAGCAACTTCTACCTGAAGTTCAAGGGTGAGGTTGAGGAGGCAATTGCACTAATGGGCATCCCCTCCGTTTCCGTTTTCCGGCCTTCACTGCTTATGGGCAAACGGAATGAGTTCCGCCTGACGGAAGAGATCTCAAAGATTTTCGCTCCTCCCCTTTCATTCCTCTTCCCGGCGAAGTACAAACCCATAAAAGGCCTTGACGTGGCACATGCCATGATCGCTGCCGCGAAGATCGAAGATCCAGGCTTCAGGGTATATCACTTCAATGAGATGAAGGCTCTCATAAAAGGCAGTAAAGCCTGACAGGATTCATTACCTGAAAAAACAGACAAGCGTATGAAAATAAATATCAGAAGAGCTGGCGAAGAGGATTTCCCGGCAATCATGGCCCTGATAAAAGAACTGGCAGAATATGAACGGTCTCCAGATGCCGTTACCAACACGGTGGAACAGATGCGCCGGGAGAAAGATTACTTCCGCTGTTTCGTGGCGGAGAGTACAGATCACGGCATAGTGGGCATGGCCTTATATTTCTTCGCCTATTTCACCTGGGTGGGAAAATCGATCTACCTCGAGGATATCATTGTCAGCAAGCAATTCCGGAACCGGAGAATCGGTGAGGCTCTGATGAAGCGGGTGATGCGGGAGGCCAGGGAAGAAAACTGTAAGCGTGTACGCTGGCAGGTGCTCGACTGGAATGAGCCGGCAATCAGTTTCTACAGAAAAAGCGGTGCGGAGATTAACAGCGACTGGCTTAACTGCACCTTCGACGAAAAGGGGATCGCGCTCTTCAATGAAATGATGTCCTGAATGAAAACTTGATTACTGTAAATAGTGGTGGTGCCAGACACATTTTATGAAACAATATAAAAAATAAGCTCAAAATATTGTAACTTTAATTAATTATATCATAACCAAAAGTAATAACCTGTTTTTAAAGAAGACAAAAAATAATCAACATCTTTGTTTAACAATAAAACAAGAGTTATGAAAAAATTATATAGTGGCGCAGTTTCTTTCAGGAAAAAGGACTTTGAAACACACAAAAGCTTATTCGGTGACTTAAGTAATTCGCAAAAACCTCATACACTTTTTATTGGATGCTCAGATTCTCGTTTGGTTCCTTCGCTTATAACCTCCACCATTCCGGGCGAGTTATTTATAATACGCAGCGTTGCAAACATCATCCCTCCTTATAAAAAAGGAGTTAACTATCCGGCCATTAGTTCGGCCATAGAATATGCTGTCCTATCCCTGGAAGTTAAAAATATTATTGTTTGCGGACATTCAAATTGCGGAGGCTGTGGAGCTTTATATAAAAGCGAAGAAGAAATGAAGAATTTGCCTCATACCAACCTTTGGCTTGAATTATCTCGTCCGGTAAAAAACAGAGTAATGCAAATGCTCCCGGAAGCCACATACGCCGAACGGGAATGGATGACTGAGCAAATGAACGTAGTAGAACAAATAAATCATTTAATTACTTATCCATATGTGCTTGAACGTTATAACAACGACACTTTAACTATCATTGGCTGGTATTATGTAATTGAAACAGGCGAAATTTATAACTATGACGTTGATAAAGGTTATTTTGAATTAATTAATGGGGAAGATGGTTGCAATGATCAATAAATGATTTGAAGCATTAAATTCAAAATGTACAAGCACTGACACGCAATGGCGTAAAATCTACTATCGCATTGTTATAAAACAACATACCGACCAATTGAATAAATAGTTTTGGTAACTGTTCTTCTTCGGATCATATCTAAAATTAAATATCCGGTTTGTAGAAACTAAGCTGCAATGAAAATTTTTCTAATAAAACAAGCTGACTTTACCAACAGGTAATGCTTATAGATTTGTCGTTCGCAGATAGCCGACAGACGAATAATTAAAAGAGGATCATAAAAGATTATATATCTGTTCAAGAGCCATGCCTCTTGAACCTTTAATAAGAATATGATAACCTTTGACCGGATCCTTTCTCAGGTAATCCTTCAATTTTCCGGTATCAGGGAACAACCTGAACCCTGATCCGCCTGATGCCCTGGTAAAAAACGGCCCAACAAGAATGACATTTGTGAGATTAAGATCCCTGAGCAGCTTTATCACCTTCAGATGCTCTTCCTCGCTCTTCTCTCCGAGTTCAAGCATGTCGCCAAGAATACAAAGCTTCTTTTCCGATTTAACTGCTGAAAACGATTCCAGAACAAGTTTCATGCTTGTAGGGTTTGCATTATAGGAATCGCAAACCAGTGTATTGTTCTTTGTAGCTTTTACCTGCGATCTGTTATTTTCAGGATTGTATTTCTCAAATCCTTCAGCTATTGCATTCATGTCAACACCCATAAAGAGACCTGTTGCAATAGCAGCCTTGACATTATCAAGATTATGCCGTCCAAAGATATTTGTTTTAATCCTGTGGCTTTTCTGCTGAAAACTTACATTGACCGAAAGATTTAATTCAGAAGCTTCTGCTTCGATCTTTACAAAAATGCCTGTAGGGTATGAATAAGGCACAGCCCTGTTTACAAGTCTGAATATCTTTTCTCTCAGTATGGGATCCTCATCATTGTAGATAGCAATGCCATTTGTTTTTCTGAGGTATTCATAGAGTTCAGTCTTAGCTTTCACGACACCATCCAGTGAGCCAAAACCTTCGATATGTGCATACCCCGTATTTGTAATTATCCCGTAATTGGGTTGTGCTATCAGGCATAGAGAGTGTATTTCACCTATATGGTTTGCTCCCATTTCAATTACCATTATTTCTGTATCAACGGGAGCAGAAAGAATAGTAAGGGGTACTCCAATATGGTTATTAAGGTTTCCACTTGTTGAGTGTACCCTGAATTTTTGCGACAATACGATTGAAAGGAGATTTTTTGTTGTAGTTTTTCCGTTAGTTCCCGTTACTGCGATCACAAGGGGGTTGATCTCCTTCCTGTGGAATGTTGCAAGTTTCTGAAGTTCAGTCAGGCAATCGTCAACAAGTATTGTTTTGTCCGTTTCATAAGCAGGGTCGTCGATCACTGCCCAGGCAGCACCTCTATCAAGAGCTTCTGAAGCAAAGATATTACCATTGAATTTCCCACCCCAGAGGGCGAAGAACAATTGACCCGGAACTACATTTCTCGAATCTGTAGATAATCCTGTAGAGTCTCTGAACAGCTGGTAAAGTTCTTCCGTTTGTATCATGATCTTGTAAAAAAAATGCCTCATTATGAAATCATAATGAGGCTATAATATTTTCTCCTGAAGTCAATTAAAATCCTGCCGGACTGCCAACTCTGATCATCGCGCATCTGAAGCCGATATCGTCCCTGGAGCTTTCCTGATCAAGGAATCTTCTGGTTGAAGGATTCAGCCAGTATGCTCTGTCTTTCCATGATCCTCCCTTATAGACTCTGGCATTATCATTAATAAGTGTAAAAAAATCTGAGTCGTCTTCATCCAAAGCCTGGGCATACATCCTTGTTGATGCCAGCATACCGTCATCAGTGTTCCAGTCGCCCGCGACAATAGCTGATTGAAGGTCTCCATCCCTGTAATTTCTGTAATCGCCTTTCTGATAATTATACCTGTGTGCCACATCCTGATCTTTAACTGTGTCTACAAAGAGCCTTCCGAGATGATCCTTTGTAACAACATTGCCATTGGCATCCCTTCGCAGATCGGTGAACACATTACCCCTGAAAGGATTAAAGCCATCTACATCATCCGAAGAAAGAGGTCTGTAAACATCCTGCACCCATTCATTAACATTTCCTGCCATGCAGTATAATCCATAATCATTCGGCCAGTATGATTTCACATCACTTGTTATGCTTGCATTATCATTAAGACTTCCTGCAACACCCATCATATCGCCTCTGCCACGAACAAAATTAGCCATCATCTCCCCACGGTATCTCGGTCTTGCATTTCTTACATTATGGCCGTCCCATGGATAAATGCGTCTTTCATAAATTCTTTCCTCATAGGTATTACCTCTAAGGGCATAAGCGGCAAATTCCCATTCAGCTTCTGTAGGAAGCCTGTAGTTTGGCAATAAAATACCATCCTCAAAAGTTGTTCTTCTTTCAGTCTGATTAGGATTAAGACTTTCCCTAAGCTGATTTCCAACACCTTCATACTGACCGGCGAGATAGGCTTCAGTATTGAAATTATTCTGGTTTTTCTGATCAGGATCGGGTTTCAGTTCACCTTCATCGATAAGTATCTTTTCATTCACCCTGTCGCTTCTCCAAAGGCAATAGTCGTTAGCCTGAAGCCAGCTTACTCCTACAACAGGATAGTTATTATAGGATGGATGGCGGAAATAATACTGCACATAAGGATCGTTGAACCCCATCGGGCTTCTCCAGACAAGGGTATCGGGCAATGCCCTCCTGTATACTTCAGGATAATCGGTATAGACCCTTCTCAACCAGTACAGATATTCGCGATAATCAACATTCCGCACTTCCGTTTCATCCATATAAAATGAAGACACGGTGACTGTTCTTGGTTTATTATTCCAGTCAAAAAACACATCCTGGGATACCTGCCCCATTGTGAACCGGCCTCCTTCAATCAAAACCAGTCCCGGGCCGGTCATCTGCTCAACACTTTCCTGCACTTCAAACCCACCAAAATCAGGATCGTTATAAGCCCAGCCGGTTGTCGAAGAAGATCCCCTGTCTTTCCCCTTGAATATACACGAAGAAAGAAAAATTGTACCAAGTAATACAACAAGCAACACCCTGAATTTATTCATATCTCTTCTAGTTTTAAAACTTTTAAGAATCTTCAAATATACTAATTTTACTATAATTGATTCAGTACCACCAAAAATAACTATAATTTGGGGAAATTTATTGTTCTGACTGTCTTTCTTTTTTCAACATTATTTAAACTCAGTTCAATGCCGGTATGATGTAACAACGACAGTGGCAAAACGTTGTTCCCCGATAGTACGTTTATACGGTAATTATAAAATATTGTTACAATGCCTGACATCACCGAAAATCCAGCCTGCAGATCAAGATCCCGCTGATCGTTAAACAGCAAAACCGAACTCATTGAGAGGCGCCTGCTTTCAAAAACAGCACCTGCACCGAGTGACATATATCTTTTCTCAAGTTCAAATTTCACCAAAGGCCGGATCTTAAGAGTTTTATCAGCATTAATGTCAAAGTCTCCTGCCATATGCAGCAACAAACGGCGGTTGATCCTGCTCTCAGAATATCCTGAATCGTCAGTATCTGGTTCAGTTAGATGGTTTACCGCAATACCCCCGAAGTAATGCTCAGACATAAACAGAAATCCTGTTGAAAGATCAAGAACACTTTTGCCTTTCAGATCAAGGATCTCGCCTGATGGCAATACGGCTCCTCTCATCGGGTCTATCTGATCAGGCAATATTGCTCCGCTGAAATCATATCCCCTGTGACATACTGAAGCCGATAAACCGGCACTTATGAAAAGATCCCTGGCTGCCTGGAAATGATAAGCATAGGAAAAGCCTCCTCTCAGATTATTTATTATTCCATTCAGATTATCATTGGAAACATAAAATCCTGCACCTCCGTGAAGTGCCGGGAAATACCCATCATAAGACACATTGACAGAATGAATATTAAACCTGTTCCCCGGATAAAAATTAAGATATGATAAACGTAAAGAACCAACACCTTCTGACCCTGTAAGACCGGGATTACCAAGGAGTGTAAGCTGATATCCCGGACCGAAATCATTATACTGGCACTTGCCGGAAGCGGAAATCAGTGAAAACAATAATATAAGAAGGTATTTTCCTTTCATGGTTAAAACCTCTGCAATATCAACGTATTGATATCGTTATTATTTTAACTTTTAACTGTTTTAAAACCATTTAAACCAGGGCAGTTTCCCTTATGCCGGATACTTTTATCTTTGTCAGGTAATATATGACCAGGTTGTCCAATATACTGCTTTTCTTTCTCCTTTTTATCATAAATGACCTTAACGCAAAAGGTATCAAAGATAATTATTCTTCGTCGTCGGTACTTGCTTCAGGCCAGTGGTTTAAGATTGCAGTCGTGAAAGATGGTATCTACAGGATTGATTATTCAAAGCTGAAACAAATAGGTCTCCTCAATCCGTCCTTTCCGCGGATCTTTGCCAATAATTACGGCCAGCTTTCCTATTATAACAACGACCCCTCTCCTGATGATCTTAAAGAAGTTGCGATACATATCGTTACGGGTTCGGATGGTATTTTCAATGAAGGTGATTACTTGCTTTTCTACGGTCAGGGAACACAAAGGCTGAAATTCAACCAACAAACAGACAATTATGATTTTTTAAAGCATAATTATTGCGACACGGCTTTCTACTTCCTTACTTCAGGTACGGAGGAAGGGAAACGGATACAAACAGCAGATGAACCGGCAGATCTTCCGAATTATTTCTCCTCTCAGTCCGATGTTGTATTTGTTCATGAGCAGGATAATGAAAATCTCTTAAAATCGGGGAGAGAATGGTACCAGCCTGTTTCGGCATTGTCAGGAATAAGTATTAACCCAGGATTCACTGATCTCAGAACAGACGAAAAACTCAGCTTCAGAATAAGAGTTCTTGCAAGAGCTTCAGTCAGTACTTTATTCAGACTCTACGAGGGCTCCACCCTTCAGAAAAATCTTCAGGTGCAGAACGTAAACCTGTATAATTCTACAGGCACTTATGCCCAGATTGCTGATTCCACCGGATCATTCTACCCGCTTACATCTTCGCCTTCCTTTGAAATCAAATTCTATAATAATGGTGAACCGGCGGCCAGGGGATGGCTCGACTACGTTATACTGCAGGGAAGAAGGGATAATATCTTCAACGGAAAAACCACATTCTTTTCAGATAAACGGTCAACAGGTAATGACAGGATAACAGAATTCACTGTAAACAGTCCTGCCAACATACCGGTGATATGGGATATAAGCGATCCTTTTAATCCTTTCAGGGTAAATTATTCCAAACACGGAGATTCCCTTAAGTTCAGGGCATTTACCGGATCACTCAGATCCTATGTCCTCTTCCCCGATAAGAATATACCGGAACCTGTGTTTATAAGTCCTGCACTCGCCAACCAGGATCTTCACGGATCCGCTCCTGCCGATATGATAATTGTGACCCACCCTCTTTTCAGGGATTATGCCGATAAAATTGCCGGAATACATTATAACAACAGCGGCCTTGTTTCGCAAGTTGTAAGCCCCGATGAAATCTATAACGAATTCTCGGGAGGCATCCCTGATCTTGTTGCAATAAGGAATTATCTAAGAATGAAATATATAAGACAATCAGGAACCGATCATCCTTTAAAATATCTGCTTCTCTTCGGCGACGGATCTTTTGAAAATAAAACCCGCCCTCCCCTTAACCCGAATTTCATACCTACATATCAGTCGCAGAACTCAAATGTCGTTATTTCTTCCTTTACATCAGATGATTTCTTCGGATTGCTTGAAGACGGAGAGGGTGAAGCTGAAGGCACTGTAGATATAGGTATCGGCAGACTGCCCGTCTCAGATACTTTACAGGCAGGTATAATGTTCAGAAAGATAAGGGACTATCTTGGACCGGGCAACACAGGCAACTGGAAGAACAATATCTGCATAATCGCCGATGATGAGGATGGCAATACGCACATAAACGATGCGGAAGGGCTTGCGAAAATACTTGAAGACAGTGTTCCTTCCTTAAATATTAACAAGATCTATCTTGATGCCTTCAAACAGGTTACAACAGCGAACGGCCAGTCATATCCCGAAGTTACAACGGCAATAAACAACCAGATCAAAGCCGGAACTCTAATAGTAAATTATATAGGACATGGGAACGAGAACGGTCTTGCCCATGAAAGAGTAGTAAAAAAAGAAGATATAAAATCGTGGAATAATTCCGGGCGGCTGCCACTCTTCATCGTAGCAACATGTGAATTCAGCAGATTCGATGATATCGATATTAACATAATCACAAAGGAAATGTCAGGCAGAACATCAGCCGGTGAAATGGTCCTTCTGAATGAGAATGGAGGAGCCATTGCCCTTATGTCGACAACCCGTCTTTCTTACTCAACTCCGAATTATTATCTGAACAGAAACATTTTAGACTTTGCCTTTGACCGTGATAGTACCGGGAAACCCTTACGGCTTGGTGATATAATGAGAATGGCAAAGAATAACTCTGGGAGCGGCATCAACAAAAGGAATTTCAGCCTCCTTGGTGATCCCGCCCTCAGGCTGGCCTACCCCTGGCGTGGCAAGGTGGTCACCGATTCTGTAAACAATATTTTCGTGACAGAAGGAACCGATACTCTTAAAGCTCTTTCAAGAATTACAATAAGCGGTCATCTTGAGGATAACAGCGGAAATATCCTTGATGGGTTTAGCGGCACCCTGTCTTCCGTGGTCTTCGACAAAAAAACTACTATAAAGACATTTGCGAATGACGGAGGACTGCCTTACAGCTTTAAACTCCGGAACAATATACTCTTCAATGGAAAAACAACAGTCAGTTCAGGAAAATTCAGCTTTACATTCATCGTTCCGAGGGATATTGATTACTCTTACGGACAAGGAAAGATAAGTTATTATGCTGAAAACAATGACATGGAAATAAACGGACATTTTAGCGAAATAACTGTCGGAGGTTTTGCCCGAATAACCGAAGCAGACACATCAGGTCCTGACATAAGGCTTTTTATCAATGACACTCTTTTCCGCAACGGAGGCATAACAGATAGGAATCCCCGGTTGCTTGCAATAATTGAGGACAAAGGTGGAATTAACACAACAGGAGCAGGAATCGGACATGATATAATTGCTTACCTCGATAATGAAACGGATAATTTTTTTGTTCTCAACAATTATTTCGAGAACGACTTTGACAATTATATGAAAGGCAGGCTTGTTTTCGAACTGTCGGATCTTGAAGAAGGAGAACACTCAGTATCCCTTAAAGCCTGGGATAATTTTAATAATTCTTCTGTTGAAACGATTCATTTCGTTGTTGAAACTGAAGGCGGCTTCATCCTGAAAAACCTTCTTAATTATCCGAATCCGGTGATTGATGCGACAAAGATAACTGCAGAACATAACCGGCCGGAAAAATTACTGGATATCACAATTGCAATATATGATCTCAATGGAAAGGCTGTAAGGATCATAAGAACAACTGAGATTAGTTCAGGTTATCAGCTTGCACCGGTAATATGGGATGGTAACAGTGAAGAAGGAAAGAGGGTGGGAAAAGGTATTTATCCCTACAGGGTAACTGTTGTCACTCCTGAAGGTGACAAGGCCTCAGCTGCGGGCAGAATTATCATTTTATAGAAGCAACACAATAACACGGCTGAAAAATTGTTTTATATTTGTGTTTTAGCAACATACAGGAACCCCAATGAAAAAAAGTTCAATTGCAATAGCCTTATTATCAGTTGCTTTATTTGCAACTACAAAGCTTTACTCCCAGGCAAGGTCCGGGGAACTTAATGCTATCCAGACAGTCGTTCCTTTCCTCACTATCGCTCCTGACTCAAGAGCCGGAGCGATGGGCGATGCCGGAGTAGCTACTTCGCCTGATATATTCAGCATGCACTGGAACCCTGCCAAGTTCGCATTTATAGACGGGAAATCCGGCGCCGGCATATCATACTCGCCCTGGCTGAGAAACCTTGTCCCTGATATTAACATAGCATACCTGGCAGGCTATTACAGGGTAGACCAGAGACAGGTTGTTAGCGGAAGTCTTATATATTCATCACTGGGAGATGTTGATTTCACAAACGACTATGGCGATCTTGAAAGAACATTCAAGCCAAATGAATGGTCTTTCGATGCTGCCTATTCAAGAGTATTTACCGATAATCTTTCGGGAGGTGTAGCCCTCAGGTTCATATATTCAAATCTGACTGGCGGGTTTTACTCAGGAGGCGAAGCAACAAAGCCAGGTATATCATTTGCTGCCGATATATCAGCTTATTATCATAAAGACATCACATTGTTCGGCAGAGATGCATTGATGGCATTCGGAGCAAATTTCTCAAATATCGGTTCGAAAATGAACTATTCCGACTCCAAAACATCCGATTTCATACCGATGAACATGCGTCTGGGAACAGCATTTAGTGTTGATCTTGACCGGTATAACAAAATATCCGTAACACTGGATTTAAATAAATTACTTGTCCCTACCCCACCCTATTACAGTATGACAAAGCCTGACAGCATAATAGCAGGCAAGGATCCCGATGTTGCAGTACCCGTGGCTATTTTCCAGTCATTCATTGACGCACCTGACGGATTAATGGAAGAGCTTCGCGAAATTACATACTCTGCCGGAGCTGAATACCTGTATAACAACCAGTTTGCATTAAGGGCAGGGTATTTTCATGAAAACCAGACAAAAGGCAACAGAAAATATTTTACTGCCGGCGCAGGCTTTAAACTGAGAGGCTTCACCCTCGATTTCTCATACCTGATGCCTCTTGTTCAAAATCACCCGCTGGCGCGTACTCTGAGATTCTCACTATCTTTTGACATTGCTACATTCGGTCGCTCCGATGCATCCCGTACATGAATCTGAGAATAGGACAGGGAATTGATTTTCACCGGCTTGAGAATGGCTTAAGCCTGTGGATAGGAGGTGTTCTTATTCCTTCAGCAAAGGGCTGCGTGGCTCATTCTGACGGCGATGTACTTCTGCATGCAATATGTGATGCATTGTTAGGCGCTGCAGGATTACAGGATATCGGATATTACTTCCCCGACACCAGTGCTGAATTCAGGGATATCGACAGTAAAATACTTCTCAGCAGGACTTTCGGCTACATAAAGGAAAAAGGATTCAGGATAGTGAATATAGATAGTACCGTTATGCTAGAGAAACCAAAAATAGCACCTTACATCAGCGAAATGAGAACTGTCATAGCAGCCATCCTCGATATGCCGGCCGAAAGTATATCAATAAAAGCAACGACTACGGAAAAGATGGGGCCAGTGGGAAGAGAAGAAGGGATTACTGCAACGGCAGTAGCACTGCTTGAGAAAAACTAGTTAAAGCATTCCGTTTTTCAGGTCCCAGGAAAATCCAAATCATCTGTCAGCTTATCGTCAGAGCAAGGAAGCAGCAATGCAAAACTGTCAGATTTCTGTTTCATTTATTATCTCACTATCGACAAGTATTCTTCCGCAGTATTCGCATACTATGATCTTCTTCCTCGATTTGATATCAAGTTGCCTCTGCGGCGGTATCTGGTTGAAACAACCTCCACATGCGTCACGCTCAACCGGTACCACTGCCAGGCCGTTTCTTGCATTAGAACGAATGCGTTTATATGCTGTCAGTAATCTGTCCTCAATAACAGCCTGCACTTTCTCCAGTTTTTCGAAAAGTCCTTCTTCTTCCTTCTGAGTATCGGAAATTATTTCATCGAGTTCAGCTTTTTTGTTATCAAGATCTGCCCTGCGTTCAGATAATGCGGTTTCGGATTCTCCGATAATAACTTTCTTATCTTCGATCTGAACATTGAACTCCCTGATCTTCTTATTGCATAATTCAATCTCAAGATTCTGGTACTCTATTTCTTTTGAGAGAGAGTCGAATTCCCTGTTGTTCCTGACGTTTTTCTGCTGTTCTTCGTACTTTTTTATCAGAGCCTCTGATTCCGATATCTCGATATTCTTCTTCTGAACTGATTTCTCAAGGTTTACAACCTCTTCCCTAAGATTGCCCAGTCTTGTTTCAAGTCCGGCAATCTCATCTTCAAGGTCCTGTACTTCAAGAGGCAGCTCACCTCTCAGCGTCCTGATCTTATCTATCGCTGAATCAACAAGTTGAAGACTATATAGCGCACGAAGTCTGTCCTCAATCGAAATCTCAACTTCTGCTCTCTTTATTCTTTCCATCTCACAAATAGTTTATCGGATTTGTATTTATCTCTGAAAACCGGAGTGCAAATGTAGGGAATTTTTTTCTAATTAATTCGTACAAAATCTCCGTCGAAAATTTTTCGCTTTCATAATGTCCCGTATCGACAAGCAGGATATTGCCTTTCGCATCGAAAAAGTTGTGATATTTTATATCGGATGTCACAAATGCATCTGCTCCGGATGCTATTGCATCATTAAGTAATGAAATACCCGCTCCTCCGCACAATGCCACCCTGCCGATCTTCTTTCCCGAGATGCCTGAGTATCTCAGGCCTCCGGCCTTAAATGTTTTTGAGATCACTTCCAGAAATACTCTTTCCTCAAGCGGCTTATCAAAGTTGCCAACACAGCCCAGCCCGATTTCAATATTTTCATTTACAAGAGGATAGAGATCGTAAGCCACCTCTTCATAAGGATGTGACTTAAGCAAGGCATTGATCACCTTAGCTTTCAGGTGAGAAAAAAGGACCGTTTCAAACCTGATTTCTTTCTCAAAATGGTCCTGGCCTTTTTTGCCCACATAGGGATCGGTATGACTGTTTCCCCTAAAGCTACCCGTGCCGTTTACAACGAATGCACATCTGTCATAATTCCCGATAACCCCGGCTCCGGCAGCAAAAAGAGCTTCCCTAACCACCTCAAGACTCTCTTCGGGAATAAAGGTCACAAGTTTGAGCAATCTGTTTTTCAAAGGCGACAAAACTCTTATGTTTAACAGATTGAGCTTCTCTGCCATCTTCCTGCTTACTCCATTGGATATTACATCAAGGTTCGTATGAGCAGAATACACCGCAATATCATTTTTAATTGCCTTTGCAATGGTTCTTTGAATATGATCCGAACCTGAAAGTCGCTTTAAGTTTCCGAAGATCAGCGGATGGTGGGATACTATAACATCGCATTTCAATCTTATAGCTTCATCAAGCACATCTTCCGTAACATCAACTGTGATCAGGGCAGAGCTTATTTCATTCTCGGGAAAACCTATCTGCAGTCCCGAATTATCGTACCCCTCCTGGAAAGATAAGGGTACTGCCGAATCAAGATATGAACATAAGTCGTTGAGTATCATGAGTAGTTTATGTTTCTCAGTAAAGATTTGAGTTACTGATTATCTTTTGTTAAGATCTTGCAAGTCGTGCATGACAATTTTCCCTTCTACAATCCATCCCTTAATTCAAGTAACAGTTCTTTAATTTTTTTGAGCGATTCGTTGATCTCATATTTATAATCAACTTCTTCCCATTTGGTATTCAGCTTTTTCTTAGCTCCAGACAGTGTCATACCTTCTTCCCTGAGAAGATGATGGATGATCCTGAGGTTCTTCAGATCTTCAGAAGTAAAAAGTCTGTTGCCTTTTTTATTTTTCATCGGTTTCAGGATACTGAATTCATTCTCCCAGAACCTGACGGTTGAAACAGGCACCTGGAGCATCTTCGAAACCTCTCCTATTGAATAGTAAAGTTTTTCGACAGGTTTTTCAATGTAAGGCATGGCAGTTATTTGTATTTAATTTCTCCCTCATCAGAAATTGTTATCAGAGAATCAGGGAAATCAAGGTTAGTTAGTTCAATGATCTTTCGTATAACCCGTTTAGCGGGATCTGTTCTCACTCCTTCGGGCCTGGTCTGGAACACAGGTATGACAGTGCCTGACAGGAATTTTCCTTTCTCATCCACATTAAGCTTTATCAATGGTGCAATACCATTTGGTCCGGTTATATTGAACCTTCCGAAGGTACAAAAATTACCAAGACTATAAGCAATAAACCTCTCTTTGTATACTTCGACTGCTCTTGTCACATGAGGTCCATGACCGAATACAACATCAGCTCCGGCATCAATCATCTTGTGAGAAAATTTAAAGACATCTCCCCTGTTTTCACCTAAATGGAACTCCTCTTTCTTTGGTACTCGCTGAAAATCCGCACCTTCTGCACCGCCATGAAACGAAACCACAACAATATCACAGGTGTCATCCAGGAATCTGACTATGCTCTCAGCTTCAGCAATCTTATTTATATTCACGGTGCCGGCATTAGGCGCAAAAGCACAAAAGCCATAAATAATCGAATCCTTTTCAAAGATTGAATAGGGCTTTTCTATTATGCCTGCATATTTAATATCAAGTGAGTCAAGCAATTTCATTGTCCTTATTCGGGCCGGATTACCAAAATCCCCGAAATGGTTGTTCGCCAGGCTCAGCATGTCGAAACCGGCTACTGCAAGCGCGTTTGCATATCGCTCAGGCATCCTGAAAAGATAGCATATAGTAGTATCCTTGCATTTCTTAGCAGGTTCTCCATGATCAAGGAAGGATCCTTCAAGATTTCCGAAAGTAATATCAGCAGAAGCTAAAGTGTCGACCAGATCTCCCAGAATTAAAAGGGGATTGTCATGAGGAGGCAGGATACCCGGTCCGGGGAATGTTGAGCCCAGCATTATATCCCCTACTCCAATGATGCTTACCACCCTGTTTACAAAAACAGAATCCGTAACAGCTGACCAGGCAACAAGCCCATTAAACAGGTTTAAACTGATTATTATAACAAGTGATAAACGGAGCTTTCTCTTCATGTTGCTTAAAAAGGACTAATCAAAAGATTGCCCGGTTTTTGAAGCAATTTCAATCATTCTTTCGTATTCTTCCGGGGAAAGATCGTTAAAATAATAATTCACAGGATCGACATTCTTATCATTCAGCTTGATCTCATAATGAAGATGGGGCGCGACCGAAAGCCCTGTGTTTCCAACAAAGCCAATAACTTCTCCTCTCGACACCTTCTGACCAACCCTGACATTTGCCTTATCCATATGGGCATAAATAGATTGATATCCGAAACCATGATCAAGAATTACATGATTGCCAAGCCCTCTTTTTGCAGAAACAACTGCTTTAACAGTTGCGTCACCCGTAGCGTAAATATCGGTTCCTGTCGGGGCTGTGAAATCCATTCCGGCATGGAATTTAATTATCTTATAGATGGGATGAATCCTTAATCCATATCCCGAAGCTGTACGTTTAAGATCTTTATTGGAGATAGGAAGTATTGCCGGGATGGCCCTGAGCATATCCTCTTTTCTTTTTGCCAGATCAATGAGCTCATCAAAGGACTTTGATTGCAGATATACTTGTTTCCTGATTTTGTCAAGTCTCTTGGTTGTTTCAATCACGATGTTGGAGTTGCTGTATCCTTCAAGTTCCTTGTACCTGTTCACTCCGCCTTCACCTCCTTCCCTGAGGGTTGAAGGGATAGGTTCAGCTTCAAAAATGGTCCTGTATAAATTGTCGTCCGTCTCCTGCAGGTGAGTAATGACTTTATCAAGGTCATTCATTTCCCTGTGGATAAGGTCATACTGCAGGGTAAGCTGATCTATTTCACGTAACAAGGCCTTCTCTTTAGGTGAATCAAAGAAAATGGCAAAGATCATATAGTAAGCAACTGCAATGATCAGGGAGCCTACCAGATATGCTAAGCCCCGCAATAGCACTGCCCCGAAACCTAGCTTCACCTTATCAAAGCTCAGTGATTCGGGATTAAACTTATATTTCGATTTTGGCATAACGGTGTAAAGATAATCAATAAATAAAAACCAAAACAGTTACCTGAAGGTATGTATTCACTTCGAAAAGAATAAAAACCGATTATTTTAATTTCATGCTTGAGGTAAGCATCCTGATCATCTCAAAATATTCTTCCTCCGTAAGATCATCATTAAAGAAATTTAAAGGATTCTGATGATGCCCGTAAAGATCAATCTGATAATGCAGGTGAGGCCCCGATGAGATACCTGAACTTCCGCTTAAACCGATAAGGTCTCCTCTTCTCACATTCATTCCTGAAGATACCTTTATGCTGCTCAGGTGACCATAGGTAGACTGGTATCCATATCCATGATCAATAACAACGTAATTACCAAAGCCTCCTGTATTCCATCCGGCTGCTATAACCTTTCCGTTGCCCGTGGCATATACTTCAGTGCCATAAGGAGCGCTGAAATCCTGTCCGTGGTGCCACTGAGGCTTTCCCAGAACCGGGTGAACTTCCCTGAATTTTATGCCGTCGCCGAGCCTTATTGAAACATCAACGGGACTTATCATCGGCAGATAATCATACATCCGCTTCCATTCAACCCTTTTTTCCTCAATCGCTTCGAAAGATGACTGCTGAACACTTACCATATTCTTCATCGCATCTATCCTTTCACGGGTCGATTTCATGATATCAGAATGCATATAACCGTTCAGGCTCCGGTATCTGTCAATACCTCCGAAGCCCGGATTACGAATTGACTTCGGAACCGAGTCCATTTCAAGAATGGGACGGTAACGTATTTCGTCCGACATCCTGAGACCCTCAATTATATCTCCCAATTGATCCAGCTCCCTGTCTGCCAGGTTGTACTGAAGCTTCATATTCTCAAGCTGCCGGCCAAGCATTTTTTCCTTTGGCGAACCGAAGAATTGATGAAACAAAAAAACATAGAAGGCAGATACTACAACCGTTATGGCAAACCAGACAGATAAGCGACCAAGCTTCTTTCTCAACGGAAGTCTTATCTGCTTAAATTGCACATCGTTAAGATCAAGGAAATATTTTCGGGTCCGCATTATTCAGTTCGGAATTTCGAATTTTATATTCGGTGACCGGCAAATCTAAACCAAAAAATTTAATTTTACAAACCAATTTTTAAGGTATATTTACACTAATTAGGATGATTTTTTAATAATGAATTCAAACGAACTCAGACAGAGATTTTTCAGATTTTTCAGATCTAAAGGACATGAAATAGTGACTTCGGCGCCGATGGTGATAAAGAATGATCCGACACTTATGTTCACTAATGCAGGGATGAATCAGTTTAAGGATATTTTCCTTGGCAACAACCTTCCGGAATATAAACGCGTAGCCAATTCCCAGAAATGCCTCAGGGTTTCCGGCAAGCATAATGACCTGGAGGAAGTAGGTCGCGACACCTACCATCATACAATGTTTGAGATGCTGGGAAACTGGTCATTCGGCGATTATTTCAAGAAGGAGGCAATCGAATGGGCCTGGGAATTCCTGACAACAGAACTGGGAATACCGGCCGACAGGCTCTATGCTACAGTCTTTGAAGGCAATGCCGGGGATAATGTTCCCCGTGATGATGAGGCATTCGACTGCTGGAAAAAGTGTTTTCCTGATCCGACCAATCGCATTCTCGACGGTTCAAAAAAGGATAACTTCTGGGAGATGGGAGAAACCGGTCCCTGTGGCCCCTGCTCCGAAATACACGTCGACATAAGGGATGATAAGGAAAGATCCGAATTACCGGGATATAAGCTTATAAATAAAGATCATCCGCTCGTTGTTGAGATCTGGAACCTTGTTTTCATACAGTATAACCGCAAAGCTGACGGCTCACTCGAACTGCTTCCTGCAAAACATGTCGACACCGGCATGGGATTCGAGAGACTTTGTATGGTTATCCAGGGGAAGAAATCGAATTACGATACCGACTTGTTCCAACCGCTAATTAAGGAAATAGCCAGGATAAGCGGAAAACAATACGGAGTAAAAGCCTCCTGGGATATTGCAATACGGGTTATTGCCGACCATCTGAGGGCAGTTGCTTTTTCAATTGCCGACGGTCAGTTGCCTTCAAACAATAGGGCCGGATATGTAATAAGAAGGATACTGAGACGGGCGGTGAGGTACGGATATAATCACCTTGAAATGGAAGAGCCTTTTATTTACAAACTGCTTCCGGTGCTTGTTAAACTCATGGGAGATCAGTACCCTGAACTGAAAGCATCAGAGGAACAGATTGCTAAAATCATAAAGGAAGAAGAAGTATCCTTCCTCAAAACCCTGGGAAAAGGATTAAAGATGATCGGCAGCATTATCAACGATCTGAATAAAGATAACAAAAAGATACTCCCGGGCAAAGTGGCTTTCGAACTGTACGACACTTATGGTTTCCCCCTCGACCTCACTCAACTGATACTTAAGGAACATGACATGGAAACGGATATCAATGGCTTCGAGGATGAGATGAAAAGACAAAAATCAAGGTCAAGAGAGGATGCTTCGCAGGATACAGGTGACTGGACAGTCATTAAGGATACCGGAAACACAGTCTTCACAGGATATGAAAAAACGGAGGATGAAGTGTTGATAGCCAGGTACCGGACAGTGAAATCAAAAGGAAAGGAAATATGCCAGCTTGTCTTTGATAAAACACCATTTTATGCCGAATCGGGTGGCCAGATAGGCGATCGCGGATCGATAATCTCGGAAAAAGAGAGGATTGAAATCATCGATACTATCAAAGAAAATAACCTGATAGTACATATTTCGAACAAGCTGCCTGCAAATCCTGAGCTGAGCTTCAAAGCCGTTGTTGATGTTGAAAAGCGGAAAATGACAGCGAATAATCATACGGCTACCCACCTTCTCCACTATGCGTTAAGATCAGTCCTCGGAAAGCATGTTGAGCAGAAAGGATCGCTTGTCACTCCCGACCGGCTCAGGTTCGATTTCAGCCATTTCGGAAAACCTACAAAAGATGAGCTGTTTAAAGTAGAAATGATCGCGAACAGACTGGTAAGGGAAAACCATCACAGTAAGGTTATTGATGGCATATCGATGAAAGAAGCTCAGGAAATGGGGGCCATAGCCCTTTTCGGCGAGAAGTACGGAGAAAAGGTGAGAGTGGTACAGTTCGGCGACTCAGTAGAGCTCTGCGGAGGGACGCATGTCGACTCAACTGCCAACATCGGAATAATAAAGATCGTTTCAGAAGGAGCCATTGCAGCAGGAGTAAGGAGAATCGAGGCTGTAACGGCAGAGAAAGCAGAGGAATACATCAATGAAAAACTATCCGTAGCGGAAGACATAGCTGCCCTTTTTAATAATCCGAAGGATCTTAAAGCGAGTATTGAGAAGCTGATCTCAGAGAACAGTAATCTCAGAAAGACAATAGAGAAACTTGAAATCAGGGATGCGATGAATGCCCTGAAAGAACTCGAAGAAAAGGCGGTCATGATAAATGATATCAGGTTCATTTCAGGCAGGATCGCAACCGACAATCCTGATCTACTGAAGACAATTGCATTTGAAATAAGAAAGAAATCTGAAGACAGCATACTGGTCCTTGGTTCCGAATCAGCCGGAAAGGCTATTCTCGTTGTCATGATCAGTGATAAGCTTGTAAAGGAAAAGAACCTCGATGCCGTACATCTTATCAAAGAGATCTCCGGCGAGATCAATGGCGGCGGTGGCGGTCAGCCTTTCCTGGCAACAGCCGGCGGTAAGAATCCGGCCGGAATCGGCAATGCGCTTAAAAAAGCGGAAGAATATGTAAGGGAAATCTGATTTATTTCAGTATTTTAGTATACGGCTAACAAATGAGCAGAACCTGGTTTGTTTCCCAACGGATCAGGTCTCAGAAAGACAGATAGTTACTTAACAACAAATCTCATAAGAAATGAATAATATCACGAAGAACATTTTAACTACGTTCATTTTATTGAGCTTGATGACAGTGACAGTATTGGCACAAAACTGGCCTCAATGGCGTGGTCCAGGTGTCGGCGGAGTTGCGGATCAGGGAAATTACCCTGTCAGATTTTCTGCAACAGACGATATCCTCTGGAAGGCTGAGATGCCAGGTAAAGGTGGATCAACGCCAATCGTCTGTAAGGACCGTATCATACTCACTTCTGGTGTGGGGGAAGGCAACGAGGGAGAGGATGGTGTACTATGCTTCGACTGGACGGGGAAACTGCTCTGGCAGGTTAAGCTTGGCAAACAAATTCCCGGCAGAAATGTCAGGGGAAGCGGAAGTTGTCCCTCTGTGGCAACTGACGGTGAGCGATTGTTTGTCTTTTTTAAAAGCAGCACGGTGGCAGCACTTGATTATAACGGTAAGGTTCTCTGGAGAACGAACCTCCAGGATAACTACGGGGAGATCACATATTTCTGGGATATTGGATCCAGCCCGGTCCTCGTGGATGACAATGTCGTTATTGCTGTTATGCATGAAGGCAGTTCTTACCTGATAGCGCTTAAACAAGCTACAGGTAAAGTTGCCTGGAAAGTTGACAGGAACTACACCTGTGGCAGAGAGTCTGCTCAGAGCTATACGACTCCCCTGGTAACCAAAGAAGGGAATCGTACCACTATTGTTGTATGGGGAGCTGATCACCTGACAGGACATGATGCGGCATCAGGTAAGCTTATATGGTCATATGGTGGATTTAATCCGGACAGGAGACCCGCGTGGCGCACAATTGCTTCACCTGTGATTTCTCAGGGCATCATTCTGGTACCATACGGAAGAGGCCAATACATGGCAGGTATGAAAACTGGCGGTAAGGGTAATATGACTGAAAAGGAATTCTTGTGGCAAGTGAGAGGTATTGGAACAGATGTTGCAACACCGGTTATCAGCAACGGGAAAGTATACATTCTCGGCTTCAATGGTACGATATGGTGTCTTGATATCCTGACAGGGAAAGAAATCTGGCAAGCCGCATTGCCTACGGGAAAAGGTGTGTTCTACAGTTCTCCCACACTTGCGGGTGACAAACTTTACATTTGCAGTGATGAAGGAGCATTTTACGTTTGCGGGATATCTCCAACAGGAATCCAGATCCTGAATCAAACGAAGTTCGAAGATTATTTTGTTGCTACACCTGTACTGGTTCGGGACAGGATTCTTTTACGGGGGACTAAATATCTCTACTGCATTGGAAAGTAGTTACAGCCCGGTAAAGCCCCAATGCCGCAAGGGCTTAATGCCTTAAGATCAATAATTTACATGACATTACCGTATCAGCTGGAAAAAGATAATATCTCTCCTTCCTGCTAATCTCCCCGATAATTTCTTATTTTTGGGCGATGTAAAATTGAAATGAGAAAACAATTCGTCAAAATATTCTCTGCGCTTTTAATTATAATACCTGCATTTATCTACTCATGCACTCCGGGTTCATGTTTTGAAGAGACGGAAGCCAAAGTGAAAGCATCAATGTACCAATCATTATCAGAAAAGATTGTTGCACCCGATTCTGTTTCCCTCTTCGGACTCGAAAGAGACTCAGCGATTTATAAGAAAACATCGAACGTCACCAGCATACTTTTCCCTCTTGACCCTGCCTCCGGAACATGCACTTTTCTCATCAAGATCAACGGAGTATCTGATACTGTGACATTCAGCTATTCGTCCCATGTGCATTTTATATCGAAAGAATGCGGTTATACATACTATTTTTCCATAGAACAGCCGGTCACAACAAACAACATAATTGACAAGATAGTTTTAACCAAAAAGACAATAACAACACTGAATGAGGAGAATATGCGCATATATTATTAGTGTCGTCCTCTTTTCGGGTTACACGCCTGTCCACGGACAGGATACAGATGCTCCTCAGGACAGTGTGACAATACCTCTGAAAGTTAGTTTTGGCATGGATGTCTCCGGTCCTGTTATTTATTTCACAAATAAGAATATACTGAACACTGAAGCGTATTTTTTGTACGACTTAGATCATAAAAAGGCTCTTCATGCATCAGGAGGATATTCTAATTACAAATATTCTCAGTATAATTATTCATACAGGAACAAAGGTATCTTCTTTAAAGCCGGTGTTGACTTCAACATCCTGAAACCTGAAATATCAGGTGGAAAATACTGGGCTGGGGTAGGACTGCTGTATGGCCTCAGCCGCTTTACCTGGCAGGTCGATTCTTTCAGCCACAAGAATTACTGGGGGAAACACATAGTCTCAATGCCTGAACAATCCGACTGGGGACATTATCTTGAGGTCTCACCGGGATTCAGGGCCGAGCTCCTTAAGAACCTTAGCATCGGCTGGTCCATCAGTCTAAGAAAATTGCTATTCACAAGTGCACCTAAAGATCTTAAGCCGGCATATATCCCGGGATATGGCAGTACCGGCAATGCAATAAGCTTCGGAATGAACTACTTCATCACATTTAATTTCGCCTTTAAAAAGATCAGGGTAGGCATCAAACCGGAAACGCCGCCGGAACCTGAGGAAGAAGGAGGATCAGGAATGGGAACCGGGATTATAAGGGGTATAATGTAGCGTAAATAAGAAGTCGTGCAAGACTTAATTAAAAGAACTGCTTACGGAACCATATTTCAAAAGCAGGATCCATGAAATAATAGGAAGCTGCCGTATCGCCTATTATGTCTTTATTTAAAAGTATTGTCTTATTTTTTGAGACATTCCTGGGTGTTCCCAGCCGGTATTCATTCATGACCCGTGCCGAAGTAAGCTGCCTCTCCCCTTTCGCCACGGCTTTCAGGAGGTTGATTTGTGTAATGCTCAGTATCTCCATTTCTTTCTGATACAGAGGCATATTTGCATTAAGAAGCTCTTCGAGGGCAGATTTAACATCAGATGCGGTTGCTTTTTTCTTTACCAGGTTCCAGGTGTAATGCGATAGCTGCTGCACATACCAGGAATGACACTGCATCAAATCCGTTATCATTCCAGCCTCTTCGATACCTATCAGTTTCCCGCTTTCAGTAAAATTATTGCAGATAAAACTTATCCATTTATCGCGCTCAATCTTCTGCAGCATGATTATATCTCCAAACCTGTAAAAAGGTTTTGAGGGATTATTAAAAATATCCTTCATCATATGCCTCTGGCTTCCGTAGATACAATAAGTGACATTTTTCTGCCGCTGCCAGACTGCCCTCAGACTCTTCTCAAAACTCTCATAAGTTGGGAAACCAGCTATCACCTGGAACTCATCAAGACAAATGATCAGGTTAATCTTTTTCTCTGATGCCACGACTTGTGGCAGATTAAGAATCTCATCACGATGTTTCTTTATTTCGTCCCAGTCAAAGCTTATGCTAAAGCTTGTTACTGGGTCAACACTGATCTGGATTTTAGGGATAAGGTTTTTGAAGACCTTCTTTGAATTCTTTATCCATTCCTCCCATTTTGTTGAAGAAGCTTTCAGCACTTCGCCGGCAAATTTTTCAAGGAATTCCTCTTCAGTATTTACAGTAAACAGATCAATCACTGTAACTGATGTCTTAGGGTATTTATCCCTGATCATATCTGCAACT
This sequence comes from Bacteroidales bacterium, assembly GCA_035414025.1. Classification (GTDB taxonomy): domain Bacteria; phylum Bacteroidota; class Bacteroidia; order Bacteroidales; family VadinHA17; genus LD21. The sequence goes on from DAONXX010000025.1 coordinate 27,107, forward strand.
TTCTCAACTAGTGATGATTTGCCCCATCTCCTGGGAGAAATTACCATCGTGTTTACACCTCCGGTAAGGTTATCCCTCAGCTTACGGATCTCATTCTCCCTGTCGGTGAATGCCTGCTCACTCACTATTGTTCCATAAATACCTGTTTTGTGCGAAAGACACCCAAAATTAAGATGAGCTTATTATTTCAATGAT
>DAONXX010000026.1:0-26139 GCA_035414025.1 Bacteroidales bacterium
TTTAAGTGATGCCGAGAAGATGGAACTGCTTGAATACGAATTAAAAGCTTTCAGGGATCATCCCGCCCTGCTTGCATGGTATATCGCCGATGAACCCAACGGTTTCGGAATAGCTCCTGATTCTTTGGAGACAATATACAGAATAATAAAATCAATTGATCCCTGGCATCCTGTATCCATTGTGTTCATGGCTCCTTTCCTGTCATCAAGAAAATATATTAATTCCCTTGACATAGTAATGGCTGATCCATACCCAATACCTGACGTGCCTGTAACTTATACCGGCAATGCAGCCAGATCCCTCTCCCAGGAATTTTACGGAAAAAGACCTGTCTGGATAGTACCCCAGGCTTTCGGAGGCGGAGAGATCTGGAGCAGGGAACCAACACGACAGGAGATACGATCAATGACCTACCAGTCGATAATTAACGGAGCATCAGGTATTCAGTATTTCGTCAGGCAGGGATTGAATCTGTTCCCAAAATCGACAGGCACATGGGCGGAATGTGGCATGATGGCTGTTGAAATAGCCGAGATGACTCCATGGCTTCTCTCGGAGGAAAAATCAATAGCCGTCAGATGCGGATCGAATAACATTTCAGTCAGGTCAGCCATGCATGACGGACAACTTCTCGTGCTTGCAGTGAATAAGGCAAATATTCCGGTAAGAACCGATTTTACAATCGACATTCCATTTTCAGGAAGAGCTAAAGTTTTATTTGAAAACCGGAACATTTCGTTAAACTCCGGTTCCTTTACTGATAATATTGCAGCTTTCGGTTCCCAGGCTTACCTGATCAGTATAAAACAAAAAAGGGATACACTTGCCAGATGGAAAGACAACCTCATAAAAGATCCTGGTTTTGAAAATATTTCAAGTCCCGGAGTACCTGCATCATGCTATGCCTGGAACAATGGAGACAGGGGAGCAACTTATTTCCTTGACTCACGGGAACATTTTGAAGGAAATCATTCTATCCGCCTTGTCACCCCAACAGAAAATGGCTCAGCAAGATTAAGATTTTTCCCTGTTAAAGTGATGGCAGGCAGAACCTATTGCATTTCCATCAGGGCAAAAAATGATCCGGAAAGTGGGCTGCTTAAGGACAATACTTCAAACAAGCCTCGTTATTTCGAAATTTCCCTTGGAGGATTTGGCTCCACACGATTTGAACTTAGTCCTGAGTGGAAAGAATTTGTAACATCTGTTACACTCCCTTATCCTATGGAAGATCTCCCGGCAAAACTAAATGTTGTTCTTCAGATGCCTTCAGCCGGTACCGCCTGGTTTGACATGCTTCAGATTGTCGAAGCAGTTGACATTAATAAGAGTGTAGATCCCACTCTCAGGAAACCATGGGAAGATGAGATATGGAAAAGGCAATGACAGGATTAATAAAGAATACAAATAATGTCAGGATTATTACGCCAATTTCAGTTATCTGTGAAGTATGGTTGATATGATCAGAAAGGATTAGTCTTCAAGCGAAGCCAGGCTTTCTCTCCGGATTCAAGATAAGGAGCAATTTTAGTGTAAAGTTCCTCATGATATTTATTCAACCACTCAGCTTCCTGTCTTGAAAGAAGATCCTGTTCAATAAGGTTCCGGTCAATATAGCATAATGATACTGTATCAAACTTGAGAAACTTACCAAATTCAGTCTCCTCATCTTCATAGCATATCATAAGATTCTCTGTACGGATGCCGTACAGTCCTTCCCTGTACACAGCCGGCTCATTCGATATCAGCATTCCCGCTTCAATGCTTGTACAGTTTGCAGCAGGACTGATGCTCTGGGGGCCTTCATGAACATTCAGGCAAAAGCCAACTCCATGGCCTGTGCCATGACCGTAATTGAGACCTGCTTCCCACAGATATTGCCTTGCAAGTATATCAAGCTGATACCCTTTTGTGCCAGCCGGAAATTTCGCTGAAGCCAATGCAATATGCCCTTTCAGTACAAGTGTGAAATCCCTCTTTTGCTCTGGCAATGGGTTTCCGATTATTATTGTCCTGGTAATATCTGTCGTTCCGCCATGGTACTGAGCACCTGAATCAATCAGAAATATACCGTTGCCGGAAATAATTGAAGAGTACACTGGATCAGTCTCATAATGAGGAAGAGCGGCATTCGCATTATATGCGGATATCGTTCTGAAAGAGGGGCCAATATAATCCGGCTGTTCCGTCCGAAATTCCCTGAGTTTAAAAGCAAGGGAGGATTCAGTCATTTTCATTTTTCCTGTATTGTTTTCCAGCCAGTAGAAAAATTTTGTCAGAGCAATACCATCCCTGATCATCACATACTCAATATTCTTTATCTCAGTATGATTCTTTACAGCTTTCATCCTGCCCGGAATACTGACATCCTCAACTATAATAAGGTGTTCAGGAATGGAATTATAAAGAGCCGTGGAAGTAGTATCAGGGGATAACAGAACTGAAGACCCTGCCTTCAGTGAAGACAGAACTTCTGTCAATGTGTTATTATTCTTTATCTCTATCTTAAGCTGGGCAAATTCTTCAAGTAACTCTTCACTAATTTTTCCAATACCTGCAAACAACACAGCCGATCTTTCGCTCAGAAAAAAACAAGATAACGCAACCGGATTGAACTCCAGATCATTACCCCTGATATTCAACAACCACATTATGTCTTCAGGAGATGTAAGAAGATGAGCATCAACAGATTTCTTTTTCATCTTTTCACGCACCTCTGCCAGCTTCTGCCTTCTGTCTTTCCCGGCATACTTTATTGAATGGTCCCGGACCACTGATTCAGGCATCACAGGACGGTCAGTCCATAACGTAGTAAAAAGATCCAAATCGGTCACATACCTGACTGACCTGTTTCCGAACTTATTTTTTATCTTCCTGAAATCAGTAACAGACACAAGCCTCCCGTCAAAGCCTATTGTATCCCCCTGCTTTATATTATCTGAAAGCCAGCCGGCATGATCAGATGACTGAAAATTCTCCGGCAGCATCAGCTTAAAACCCGATCCTGCAAGCTGTTTTTCAGCCTGGATGTAGTATCTTGAATCAGTCCATAATCCTGCAAAAGACTGACTAACTACGACAAATGCATAAGAACCTGTGAAACCTGTGAGCCATTTAATTATCTTCCAATGCTCCTGGACCTGATCGCTGATATCCGGACCGTTTGATGGAATTACAAGATAATCGATCCTGTATTCGGCAATCAACGATCTTAGTGTGCTTAGCTTCTTAAGTCGATCCATTTACAGGGATTTTATTACAAAACAAAATGTAAGGAAAATCCAACAAATGAAAGTCAATGAAGAATTTCAACTATAAGTTCTTAACTTCATTTATAAGATTCTGGAGACTTGCCTTAGCATCCCCGAACAGCATTCTGGTCTTATCGTGATAGAATAGCATGTTTTCTATTGCAGCATAACCTTTACCCATACCGCGTTTCATTACAATTATATTCTTTGCCTCCCGTGCCTTTACAATAGGCATACCGTATATCGGACTTGAAGGGTTATCCTCAGCCGCAGGATTGACTACGTCATTTGCTCCAATCACAACAACAACATCGGTATTGGGCATATCAGGGTTAATCTCATCGCTTTCAAGGAGCAGTTCATAAGGAACATCAGCTTCAGCAAGCAACACATTCATATGTCCCGGCATTCTTCCGGCAACAGGATGGATAGCGTATCTGACTTCGACACCTTTCTCAGAAAGAAGCTTATCAAGCTCATGGCAGGTATGCTGAGCCTGGGCCACAGCAAGTCCGTATCCCGGTACAATAACAACCTTTTTGGAATAACTTAAAAGAATAGCTGCATCTGAAAGAGTGATCTCCTTAACAGTTCCCACCTCTTCCGTTCCCTGGGATTCGCCTCCTCCAAAGGCGCCGGCAATTACATTCAACAAAGACCTGTTCATTGCCTTGCACATAAGAATTGTAAGAATTGTTCCTGCTGATCCAACAAGGATACCTCCTGTGAGCATAGCCTGGTTATTATAAAGAAATCCTCCCATAGCAGCTGCAACACCTGTAAATGAGTTTAGCAGAGATATTACAACAGGCATATCAGCACCCCCGATCGGCATTACGAATAAAACACCATATATAATCGATACGGCAAATAGTATATAAACAAATAATTCAGTGTTGATTGTAAAATCTCGGGTCATGATGAATACAACCAGAGCTATTATTATTGCCAGTATTGCCATATTAACATATCTCATGGCTTTTATCCTTATATCACCAATCTTCCCGTCAAGTTTTCCGAAAGCGATCATACTGCCGGCCGCTGATATTGTACCGATTACAAGTCCGAGAAGAATAGCCAGCACGAAACCGTTTGCCATACCATGTTCAGCAATGAACTCAGGTTTCAGATTCAAAAATTCCATTATTGAAATAAGAGCTGCCGCAGCACCTCCCATCCCGTTAAAGAGAGATACCAGTTGAGGCATTGCTGTCATTTTCACCCTGCGGGCTATTATCCATCCAATGACTGTACCTATAAATATTGCAATAAGTATCCAGGGAATGTTGGCAATAGGTTCCCCATCCTTTTCGTGAAACACTATGGTTACAATTATTGCTAAAACCATACCAAGTGCGGCGAGTATATTCCCTCTTCGTGCTGTAAGAGGATGACTCAGCATTTTAAGGCCCAAAATAAAAAGCACTGATGCTATAACGTATGCTATCTCAAGTATCGGTATTCCGTAAGTAAAATGTGGCATATTATCAATCTTATTATATAAAGTCCCAGTATTAACGATCTTTCTTTTTGAACATCTCAAGCATCCTGTCGGTAACAACAAATCCACCCACAACATTGAGAGTGCCAAGAACAACAGCAAAGAATCCAAGGACCATCGATCCTGTTGTATCTGCATGTCCCATAACTATGATTGCACCTATTATCACGACTCCGTGTATTGCATTAGCCCCTGACATAAGCGGGGTGTGAAGTATAGCCGGCACATGGCTTATAACCTCAATGCCTAGAAAGATTGAGAGAATAACAATGAAGATTGCCTCCCTGTGCTGTAAGAAAAAATCAAAAAAATTTTCCATTAAATGTCCTGTTTGATATTAAGTAATTGTTTAATTCGCTGACTTACATATTCCTTTAAGTGAACAGCAGTTGTTCCCTTTATTATTTCATCATCCATGTTAAGATTAATATTGCCTTCTTTATCGATCATTATCTTAAGCAGGTTTATGAGGTTGTTTCCGAACATCTTACTTGCATCGGCCGGCATATCTGTCGGATAATCGGATTTACCAATGATTGTAACATCATTCACACGAATAGTTTTAGCATTCTCAGTCAGTTCGCAGTTACCTCCTGTTGATGCAGCAAGGTCTATTATTACTGAACCTGGCTTCATTGAATAAACTGTATCCTTAAGAATTAGTACAGGTGCTTTTTTAAATGGAATCTGTGCCGTACTAATTATAACATCAGCTGCTTTTGCCTTTTCCTGAATGAGTTGTTGCTGTTTGGATTTATATTCTTCAGTCTGTTCAACAGCATATCCTCCGGCAGCAGCATCTTCTTTAGCTCCTTCCACTTCAATGAATTTGGCGCCAAGGCTCTTAACTTCCTCTTTTACAGCTGAACGAACATCAAAAACTTCAACAACAGCTCCAAGTTTCCTTGCAATAGCCACAGCCTGCAAACCTGCCACTCCTGCACCCAGGATAAGCACCCGTGCTGGTTTTATGGTACCGGCAGCTGACATGAACATTGGAAAGAATCTGGGTAAGAGAGAAGCAGCATGCAGAACCGCCTTGTAACCTGACACTGTTGCCATGGAAGAAAGTATATCCATAGCCTGAGCTCTTGTTATTCTGGGAATCAGATCAAGGCCAAGTACTGTAAGTCCCTTCTGGCGTGCTTTCTCAAGCCATTCACCGTTTTCACCAGGATTCAGAACTGAACACAGTATCTGTCCTTCCCTGCATAATTTCATATCTGCCTCAGGAAGCAGATTAACAGAGAGAAGCATAACTGCCTTTGTTATCAGATCTGCTCTCGGAATTGTAAGCGCACCTGCTGCCTTGTAATCGTCATCCGTAGCAAAAGCTTTAACACCCGCATTATTCTCAACAACGATATCAACCCCCATCTTCTTCAGTACTGCTATTTCACCGGGGAGCATCGCGACCCTGTTCTCGCTGCCTGTTTCACTCAATATGCCAATAATCATAATTGATATGTTAGAATTTAAAATGAGATTATTTTAAAAAATAAGCTATGAATAAATATTATAGTAAACATAAATATTCTACAGTCATTCTACTTCTACGAAAAAAACTGCTTATAGTTCAGGTTAAGTTGATATTATTCGCCAAAAAAGTTAGTCAGCCAGAATTCATTCTTTTCATTCGCACTATGCAGTCTTTTAGCCCCCCGCCATCCGTGTCTTCCACCTGGATAAATCATGAACTTAAAGATCTTTCCCTCGTCCTGAAGCTTCGAAATCAACCATATACTATTCTGCATGTGGACATTATCGTCGATATCGCCATGATTCAGATATAGTTTGCCTCTCAGATCACCTGCGTAAGTTATTACTGAACCATTATCATAACCATCTTTATTTTCCTGAGGAGTATCCATGTACCTTTCTGTATATACGCTATCGTAAAGCCTCCAGTCTGTAACAGATGACCCTGCAAAACCATGTGTCCAGTAAGCTGCACCCTTTGTCAGGGCAAGGCATGTCAGATATCCGCCGTAAGAAGTACCTGTAATGCCGATCCGTTTACTGTCAACAAATGATTTCTCCCTGAGCCATTCAACAACAGCTGCATAATCAAGTATCTCCCACTTGCCGAGAGACCTGTGAAGATAATCAAGCCCCCTTCTTCCGAAATGTCCCGAGCCCCTGTGATCGGCCTTTACTACAATAATACCGTTCAATGAATACCATGACGGAGAGTCACCCTGCCAGATATTTTCAACATTTTTCCTGTCAGGCCCTCCATAGATATCAAAAACGACCGGATATTTTCCCGATGGATCAAAATTAACCGGATAAGTTACGATGACAGGCAAGTTGAACAGCCTGTCTGATGTAGTCACCTTAACAAATTCCGAAACCGATCCCCTATTCATTTTACCGCTTTCTTCAAAATTATGGATCTCGCCTGTAACCCTGCCTCTTCTGTCATAGGAAATTATAACTCCCGGGCTTGCGATACTGCTCCAGGTATCAAGAAAATATAATCCTGATGGTGAAATACTTACTCTATGCGTCCCTGGTCCTTTACTTATCTGCATAAGGTCCCTGCCATCCAGCCTGGCACGGAAAAGATGAAGATCGGCAGACTCTTCACCTGTTGCATAGAAATAAACTATTCCGGCTTTTTCATCGACCTTTTCAATTGATGTTACCCTAAAATCAAGATCTGTTATTCTTGAAATCATATTGCCGCTCCAGTCATAATAATAAAGATTCTCCCAGCCCGATTCCGGTTTCCTTATGATGAAACCGCTTCCATTCATCATTACATAAATATCCTCATGAAATTCCACCCATGTCGTATTTGTCTCACGATATATCTGATCATAATCTCCTGTAATCGGATCAGCTAATATGATCTGCAGATCCGTCTGGTCACGGTTCATCACCTGAATCGCAAGTTTTCTGCTGTCAGGTGTCCAGAAAGGCCATGCAATATATTGATCGGCTGAATAATCTGTACTGACCCACACTGTTTTAGCTTCAGCTAGATCTGCCACACCCAGTTTCACCTCAGGATTGTGATCACCTGCTTTTGGATATCTGCACTGTTCAATATCTCCGTGAATATTATCTGTCAGATCAAGACGGTTAAGGGTGAAGACCGGAACTTTACTTTCATCTGTTCTGAGATATGCCAGCTTCCGGCTGTCGGGCGACCACCAGAACGCCGCATATCTGCTTGAACGGCCAAATATTTCTTCCATATAGACCCATGATGAATAACCATTATAAATTGTGTCAGAAGCGTCAAAGGTCAGCCTGATCTCCCTGAAGGCAATAAGATCGTAAACATACAGATCCCCGTTCTTTGTATAGGCTATCTTGCTGCAATCAGGAGAAAAACTAATATTCACTGCATTACCACTGTCAATTAGCTTCCTGAGGCTTTTATTATCTTTACTGTAATAAAAAAGACCGTCATTACGAAGAAAGACAATACTCTTGTTATCGGGACTTATAACATCACCCGGTCCGGGACTTGCATCGGCCGGAAGCGATTCCATAAAAAGCTCCCGGTCAGTTTTCGGCTCAGAGATTATTGTCTCCTTACCCGAACGTATATTAACTTTTATCGTGACTCGTTTGCCGTCATTGTCATATTTCCTCAATATATAATTAAAGTCATCATACCAACCTGATACAGAGACTTCTCTCATGCCTGAACCCAAGATCTGAGCAGAGAGCTTTTGTTTCGTGAAGGGGAGAAAAATCAGGGCAAGTGCCAATAAAAAAGCAAGGGATTTCTTTTGCATAAAATGATTTTAAAATTTTGATCCAGACAGTAAAAATAGACAATTTTAACAAAATGCTTTTTGTATATTGCAAGATTAAAAAAAGCTTTCCCTGATGTAAAAATCATTATATTATTTTGACTAACATTTTGTATTACTGTATGTAACAAATACAAGGTCAATGATTGAGATCTTTTCTAAGATAGAAAAACTGACAGTAAAAAGTTCTTCCAATAAAGTGTTCATGCTGAATATACCTGATGAGACTGCTATATTATCACCTCAGGTAATAGTATTGGATAAGATCGACAAGTCATTTAATGTAGCAGATATACCACGAAGATCAGTAAGGCCTGATGAAACTGTTGTTTATGCAGCCCCCACCGAAATCATTCAGGTATTGGAGAGAAGGAAACGTGATTAGAATCATTATAAAATATTGTTATCTTATTAACATTGTTATTTTTATAACAGATAATTTATTAATTTTGCGCAATTAATTTTCACCTGAAATCAGAAAGCAGCTTTATGTTACTGTAAATCAAGCGTATATGAAAAAAATAAAATCGCCAGCAGATCTTAAAAAGATCAAAGATGAGGTCCGTGAAAAAATGGATGGAAAAGAGACAATACGGATCAAGGTACATATGGGTACAAGCGGACTAGCATCCGGAGCAAGGGAGATATATGACTTTCTCCGTCTTGAGCTTGAAAAAAGAAATATTCAGGCTTCAGTTATAAGTACCGGTGACCTTGGGTACAGCTATGCTGAACCCACACTGGAAGTAAAGCGTCCGGGAGAGGAACCGGTCGTATTCGGTAATGTCGATAAGCTTAAAGCTGATGAAATAATCGAAAATTATATTAAGAATGGTGAATTTGTCGACGGGATCCTTCCTTCCAATTACCAGACAATCCAATAATTTAACAATTTGAGAATAATCATGGCAAGAGAAAAAATGCAAATATTAATTTGCGGAGGAACATCCTGCTCTGACAAACAGAGTGAAATCGTTTCCGATAATCTCAAACTGGAACTTGAGGCAAATGCCCTCGAGAACGATATTAAAGTGGTTCGCACCGGTTGTTTCGGTCTCTGCAACCTTGGGCCAATAGTAAAAATCACACCTGGTGATGTAATTTATACTCATGTCTCACCGGATGATGTAAGGGAAATAGTAAGTGAACATATAATGAAAGGCCAAAAGGTCGAGAGACTGCTCTACAAGGACCCATCCGGGAAAATAAAGTCATCAACCGAAAAAGAACTTTCTGTTAAAAAGAAACAGCTGAGAATAGTACTCAGGAATTGTGGTGTCATAGATCCGGAGAACATTGAAGAGGCAATTGCCAACGATGCTTATGAAGCATTAGGTAAGGTTCTGACTGAGATGAAACCCCTCGATGTCATTAAGATCATCAAGGATTCCGGGTTGCGTGGAAGAGGCGGTGGAGGATTCTCTACCGGGCTTAAATGGGAGATAGCATATAAGAACAAGGCTGATCAAAAATATGTCGTTTGCAATGCCGATGAAGGCGACCCGGGGGCATTCATGGACAGATCCGTCCTTGAAGGTGATCCCCACTCCGTTCTTGAAGCTATGGCTATATGCGGATACAGTATTGAAGCAAACAAAGGACTTATCTACATCCGTGCCGAGTATCCACTTGCAATTGCCCGCCTTAAAAAAGCTCTGGAACAAGCAAGAGAATATGGGCTTCTCGGAAAGAATATAATGGGAAGCGGATTTGATTTCGACATTGAGATCAGGTACGGAGCCGGAGCTTTTGTCTGTGGAGAAGAGACAGCATTAATACATTCTATGGAAGGATTGCGGGGTGAACCCACTGTCAAACCTCCCTTCCCTGCCGAATCAGGTTTCATGGGTAAACCAACAAATGTCAACAATGTTGAGACGTTCGCCTGCATATCCCCTATCATCCTTAAAGGCGCTCAATGGTTTGCCAGTATAGGAACAGAAAAATCAAAAGGAACCAAGGTCTTCGCACTGGCAGGCAAGATAAACAATGTTGGACTTATAGAGGTTCCTATGGGAACTACTCTCAGGGAAGTTATCTTTGAGATAGGTGGCGGTATCAGGAACGGCAAGAAATTCAAAGCAGCTCAGACAGGTGGTCCTTCCGGAGGCTGTCTTGCCGAAAAACACCTTGATACACCAATCGATTTCGATAACCTTACAGCTGCCGGTTCAATGATGGGATCAGGCGGCCTCATTGTAATGGATGAAGATGACTGCATGGTTTCCGTAGCCAAATTCTTCCTTGAATTCACTGTTGAAGAATCCTGTGGGAAATGCGCACCATGCCGTATCGGCAACAAAAGATTGCATGAACTTCTCGAACATATAACAAAGGGGAAGGGAACATTAGCTGATCTTGACAGACTTAAAAATATGTGTCATGTCATTAAAGACACTTCACTCTGCGGTCTTGGTCAAAGCTCCCCGAATCCGGTACTGTCAACACTCGAAAATTTCAGGGGTGAGTATGAAGATCATGTGACAATAAAGAAATGCCCGGCAGGTAAATGCAAGGAGCTGATGGAATACTTTATAATTGAAGCAAATTGTGTCGGTTGTACTGCCTGTGCAAGGATTTGCCCCGTGGGTGCAATAACAGGAGAAAGGAGAGAACCACATCTTATAAACCCATCAATATGCATTAAATGCGGAGCTTGCATGGAAAAATGCAAATTTGACGCAATCATCATTCAGTAATCTTAAGAAGTGTTGGAAATGGAAACTATCAAGCTAACAATAGATAATAAAACAGTCGAAGTACCAAAAGGTACAACAATAAACAAAGCTGCCAAAAAGTTGGGTATCGATATACCTGTCCTTTGCTGGATGGAGCTTCATGATCTGGGTATTGAAAACAAACCTGCTGGCTGCAGAATATGTGTCGTGGAAATCCAGGGCAGACGCAATCTTGCACCTTCATGCGTTACCAAATGCGAAGAAGGTATGATTGTGAAAACCCATACAACAAGGGTTCTGAATGCGCGGCGAACTGTCATGGAATTTATTCTTTCAGATCATCCTAAAGAATGTCTGACATGTGCAAAATCGGGAGACTGCGAATTGCAGTCCATGGCTCATCAACTTGGCATAAAGGAGTTGCCGGGTGAGGAAATTGCTGCTATGTCTACTTACAGGAAAGATACTTCTCCTTCAATAATAAGAGACCTCGACAAGTGTATTATGTGCCGTCGTTGTGAAATGATGTGCAACACTATACAGACAGTGGGAGCCCTTTCTGCAATAAACAGAGGATTCATGGCTGCTGTTGCTCCTGCCTTCGAGCAGAATCTTGAACACTCAACCTGTACATACTGCGGACAGTGTGTTGCCGTATGCCCGACAGGTGCTCTTACTGAAGTGGATCATACACCTGAAATATTAAGAGTTCTGGCTGATCCAACAAAGACTGTTATTGTTCAGACAGCTCCTGCCATCAGGGCAGCCCTGGGCGAAATGTTTGGTATGGAGCCCGGCACTCTCGTCACAGGCAAAATGGTCACTGCCCTGAGAGCTCTCGGCTTTGACTATGTATTTGATACTGACTTTGCTGCCGACCTTACAATAATGGAAGAGGGCACTGAGCTCCTCGACCGTTTAACGCGGCACCTGAATGGTGATAAGACCGCCAGGATACCAATACTTACTTCCTGCTGCCCGGGTTGGGTTAACTTTTTTGAAGAGTATTTCCCTGATCTGAAGGATGTACCATCGACATCCAAATCACCCCAGCAAATGTTCGGAGCAATAGCTAAAACATATTTTGCAGATAAAATTGGGGTATCCCGTAAAGATCTTGTCGTAGTATCAGTAATGCCCTGCCTCGCAAAGAAATATGAATGCCAGAGAGAAGAATTCTCCGTTGACGGCAACAGGGATGTTGATTTTTCTATATCAACAAGAGAGCTTGCAGCATTTATCAAACTGGCGAATTTAGATCTCAACAATCTTGAAGATGGCGAATTTGATGCACCCCTTGGTGAATCAACAGGCGCAAGCGTTATTTTCGGAACAACAGGCGGCGTTATTGAAGCTGCCGTCCGTACCGCTTATGAGGTCTATACCGGCAAAAAACTTGAAAGACTTGATTTCACAGAGTTAAGAGGATTTGAAGGTGTGCGCTCAGCAACAATTGATTTTAACGGATTACCTCTCAACATAGGTATTGCCCATGGCCTTGGTAATGCAAGAAAACTTTTAAATGACGTAAGATCAGGAAAATCGCTTTTCCATGCCATTGAAGTGATGGCATGTCCCGGCGGCTGCATAGGAGGAGGAGGCCAACCCCTTCACCATGGTAAGTCGGACATCCTGAAGGCAAGAGCTGCTGCCCTCTACAAAGAGGACAAGGAAAAACCCCTCAGAAAATCACACGAAAATCCATTTATTATAAAATTATATGAGGAGTTCCTTGGCAAACCCAATTCAGAAAAAGCCCATCAACTGCTTCATACAAAATATTTTGATAAGAAGAAGAAAATCATTGTAAAACATTAGACAATTAGTTGACCAAATAAAATATCCTAAATATCATGTCAAGCATTAAAATTGAATTGAGACAAGAGGATGTAAATAAGATCAGGGAGATCTGCACATCTTTCAATAATGATCCTCAGGAGCTTATAAATGTACTGCACAAATGCCAGGAACACTTCGGATACCTGCCTGCTGAGGTGCAGGAAGTTGTATCACATGAACTTGACATCCCCGTGGCTAAAATATACGGCGTCATTACTTTCTATTCATTTTTTACAATGACACCGAAAGGAAAGTATCCAATCAGTATCTGTATGGGAACGGCTTGTTATGTCAGAGGTGCAGAAAAGGTTCTGGATGAATTCAAAAAAGAACTTGGACTGCAAGTAGGACAAACTACCCAAGACGGTAAATTCTCGCTTTCAAGCCTCAGATGTGTTGGCGCATGCGGACTTGCTCCCGTTGTTATGGTTGGCGATAAGACATATGGCCGGGTTGCTCCCGACGATGTAAGAAGTATAATTAAGGAATACGAATAGTAAAAAACTTAAGGTTATTTTATAACAGGGGTGTTTCTATAACTTATTCTCTGCCTGTTGCCCTATAAAAAAGGACTCCGAAAATTAAAATGATCAGAAAGTTCCCGCTTTTTGATTATAAAAGGGAACTGAGAGAAGAAAATTATTGAAACACCTCTTTTTTATTGTGCCACAAAATAAAAACTAAAGGTCCATACAATCCCAGATCTTCAGTTCTTTCATGGCTGTCAGAAACTATTTTCCCTTTACTGCGTATCGCTTTTCATGCCGTAAAAAATAAGGAAATTTATTATCTTGTAATTGAGACTATACATACATGATGTTTAACAAGAGGTTTACAAGATCATATATTCCATTTACTTGCAAAACCAGCTTCAGGATATGCGTTCTGCATATTTTAATTTTAACTATTTTCCAATTTACTGCAGTAGCTCAAAATAATATTCAAAGGCCCCGCCTGGGCTTGGTTTTAAGCGGCGGTGGCGCACTGGGCATAGCACATGTTGGAGTCCTGAAAGTTATGGAGGAAGCAGGATTGCGGCCCGACTATATCACAGGTACAAGCATGGGAAGTATAATAGGAGGTTTATATGCCCTGGGATACAATGCCGACAGCCTGCATAAAATATGTAAATCAGTCAACTGGGATCTGATAATGCTAAACACAATACCCCAGAACAGAATAATTTACCATGAAAAAAAACATTTCAATAACAGTATAATATCCCTTCCTGTTTTATCAAAAAAAATCAAACTTCCATCCGGAATGATATCAGGTCAGCAGATTGAAAACTATCTTAGCTATTATGGCTGGCCCGCAGCAGATATAAATGATTTTTCAAAATTACCAATACCATTTGCCTGTGTGGCTACTGACCTCCTGACAGTTAAGAATATAGTGCTCCGGAAAGGCTATCTTCCTGATGCCATGAGAGCCAGCTCAGCGATACCTTCGGTTTTCTCACCAATAAGAATAGATACAACATTATTATCAGACGGAGGTTCCATCAGGAATTTTCCTGCTATTGAAGTGAAAGAGATGGGTGCAGACATAGTCATCGGATCATACACTGCTTTTCGGCCTGCCACAGAGGAAGAGCTCCAGAATATAACGGGAATTGTAAAACAAATTGTAACGGCAAAAAGCATCAAGGATTATGAAGAGAATAAACCCTTTGTGAACTATCTGATAGTTCCGGACCTAAAAGATATCTCATCACTTGATTTCAATGCAACTGACTCACTTGTCGAAAGAGGCTACAGAGCAGCACTTCCTTTTAAAGAGAAATTCATAAAACTTGCTGATTCACTCAACAGGCTGGGTCCGCAACAACCTCTTCCCGAAATTCTTAACAAACAGCTATACACATTCGACAAGATAGAGATAACTGGAAACGAAATCATACCTGACAGGCAAATCCTCGGGGTTCTTGATGTTAAACCAGGAGAAGAAACAGATAAGTCAAAGCTGTCTGAAGGTATTGATCTGTTATTCGGAAAAGCATGGTTCGACAAGATTAAATACAAGATTGAGCCACGGAATGATTCGCTGATCCTGATAATAGACTGCATCGAAAGACCTAAGTCAATACTATACGGATCAGTCCATTACGATAATGCTCTCAGATCAGGGATATTAATGTCACTGTCAGTGAAAAATTTTCCGACAAAAGCCTCAGTAATAGATCTTGATTATTATCTGGCAAGTTACTATCGGATCAGGAATTCTTTCCGCCAGTATATCAACAGAAATGAAAGGATGGGATTCTCAATTGATTTCAATGCTGATAATACACTAATTCCAAAACTCAATATGGGAACGGAAACAGGTGATGTTGTAAGCCGTAATTTTTCGACAGGACTGAGTGTCAGTAAAACACTGGGGCTTAACAATATGATGAGCATTTCCCTGAATTATGATAATCTTTATCTGATACCAAAATATGTCTCGGAATCATTTCTTAAGAAAATATCCTATGACTATATGTCACTTACATATAGTTATAATTTAAACAACCTCGACAGACCGCATTTTCCGGACAGAGGGACAATCCTCGATATATCAGCAGGAGCTTCAGATCTTTTAAAGGGACATGTAAAAACCGGCTCGATACGAAAGAGTTACTCTGAAGAAGATCCTGGTCCTTTTTCATTCAACAGGTTTTACACCTTAAGGGCAAATTACAGTCAGTATTTTTCGAAGATAAACAAACTGACTTTCTCATTGAGAGGCGATGTGTTATATGTAACTGATTGTGACTCTATTATATCACAAAATAATTTTTACATGCTTGGCGGCCAGGCTTCTCTTAATAAAAGATCCATTCCGGTGACCGGTTTCCATCCCAATGAGATCCCGGTTAAAGCCAGCGCAGGATTAGGTGCAGAAATCGACTGGGAATTTATTAAGGATCTTCATTTCAGTTTTAAGGGAAATGTTTTTGCATTGCAGGAAGCCGGAAGGAAAAATGGTTATTCTCTAATATATGGTTATGGTGCTGAGCTAGGATACATGTCGATTATAGGACCTGTCAGAGCAGGTATAATGCATGGGCTGTATGAACATGAGAAATATTACAGCAAAGTGAAGGCATATTTGAGTGTGGGTTATCTTTTCTGATAGAATATTGTCAGCTTTCTGCTGACGGCCTGATTATTGCATATATTGTTTTAATTCTTTTCAGTGCAACTTTATAATTATAAATTTGTCTTTAGAGCAGAAATATGGATATAAAAAAGGTCATATTGCAACATAAACAGCTTTGTTCGCTTGTTTCGGAAAAAAAGATCAAACAAAGTCTTGATATTTTGTCAGATATGATTTCCAGGGCATCATTAGGGGATCTCCGCGATCAATACGACAATCTCGTAATGACATACAGGAATATGCTTACATATACCATTGAAGGCATCAATGACCCTGAACGGAGCAAAATTTACACAAAACTGATTCAATCTATGCTGGAACTGGGAGACAAAGCAAGGCAGGACATATTGTCACGCTATTCCGGATGGAACACATACTGGGTAAAACAACAAACGGAAAAAGAACAGAAGCTAAGCGGGAAAACAATTATTGAATCTGTTGATGATCTCATGTTCAAATCTGATCTGGATGAATGGCTAAAACTCAGCAATGAAATAAATCCCGATCCGGAATCTGAGATCTTAAAAAAACACAAACAGCTGATAAACAATATTTTCAATCATCTCTGGCTTACAGATTACTACGGTGAAGCAGAAGAAAGTCTAATTAATATATTCCTCAGTTCCGGGAAATTCAGGTGGTACGAAGCATGTATATTCACAACTGCAATCACTCTCAGTTCACTCCGTAGCTGGCAGTCAATTAAGTTATTGAATCTGATAAGCATATATAATTCAGGACAGGAACAGGTTATGGAAAGAGCCTTGTCGGGACTTATATTGAATCTTCATTATTACAATGACAGAATACTTCTCTACCCTGACATCTGCTCTGAGCTAAGCACACTGGCACAATCGGCACTATTTAAGGAACACTGTAAAATAATTGTACTTCAGACAATAAGGTCGCGTGAGACGGAGAATCTAAGCAGAAAACTTCATGAAGAGATCCTTCCTAAGGTAGCCAAACTAAGACCACAACTTGAAGATAAACTGGACCTTGATAATATCCTTCCTAAGGATAAAGCCGAGGAAAAAAATCCTGACTGGTCGGAAATGTTCAGTGGTTCTGAGGAAATCTTCAAGACAATGGAAGAACTGACAAAATTACAGATGGAAGGAGCTGATGTTTATATGTCGGCATTTGCAAATCTTAAGCATTTTGATTTTTTCAAGGATTTTCCCAATTGGTTCATGCCATTTCATCCTGACCATGAGGTTGTTAATGAGATCTTCAGGGATGAGATACTGGGTCAGGGTACAAATGCCCTGGCAGAGGCAATGT
The DNA here is from genome assembly GCA_035414025.1 of Bacteroidales bacterium. Lineage (GTDB taxonomy): Bacteria > Bacteroidota > Bacteroidia > Bacteroidales > VadinHA17 > LD21. The sequence continues at coordinate 17,469 of DAONXX010000026.1, forward strand.
ACAGAACTCCTTTTATATGTAATTCAGACAAATATTCACTGATACTTAATCTTAAATTCCTGCCTGCTTCACAGAAAAGCATGATGCTGAAAGTATTCCGCATGGAACTTGAAGGCTTGCAACAGCTCGGTAATGATGAATCACTTACGGATCCAAATCGGAAATTCCGGATCAATGTGACTCAATATCTTCAGGACATTTACAGATTCTATAAACTTTCCCCCTACAGGAAAGAATTTGAGGATATTTTCTCAGGCAGGCTGGATATCTATAATTCTCAATTCTTCAGGCTGACATGTAATGCAACTGAAGTTGAGGCAGGTCTGGCAGATTATTTTTTCAGCAAGAACTTTTATGACGATGCGCTTAGTCTGTATCTGAAGCAAGCTCTTGAGAAGCCTGAAATTGCTGAGCTCAATGAGAAAATTGGCTACTGCTACCAACAAAATGCCAATTATGAAGAAGCCCTTAAGTATTACAGGAGGGCTGAACTGATAGACAGAAAATCATGGACTATAAAGAAAATAGCTCTCTGCCTCAGGAGGATGGGAAAGAATGAAGAAGCACTTGAGCATTATCTTCAGGCAGGGAATATGGATCCTGACAACCTGCATACAACAATTATGACTGCTCACTGCTATCTGGATCTGAAAGATTATAATGAAGCACTTAAATACTATTTCAAGATTGAATATAACGATCCCGGCAACCTTAATGTTCTCAGGCCTATTGCCTATTGCTATCTTGCACTTGGCCGCTTAGAGGAATCGCAAAAGTATTATGACAGGTTGTCTTCAGGAAAACTTAAGGCAAACGACCTAATAAACATGGGGCATCTTGCTTTATGCCAGGGAAACAAGAAAGAGGCTGTTGATCTCTACAGGCGATCTGTTATGTCAGGGGAGATTACAAAAGAAAAGTTCATGACCATCTATTCAGAGGATCGTTCTCTTCTTGTATCATCTGGAGTAAATCCTGATGACCTGCCTATTTTACTTGATTACCTGCTATTTGTTATTGGACAGGATCTGCCGTAATGCTATCCTGACCCGGAATAAATCTATCGGACGGAGGCATAGATCTTCCACCTGGGTAGTGCCTGTTTTCCCTTTGAGGTGGTGGTCTGTCACCGGGATATTGTCTCAGTCCCTGTGGAGGAGGTCCTATATTCGGGTCCATCCTTCTGTTGAATCTTCTGTTCTCAAGCGAATCATCTGCAAATTTTTTCCTGGCTTCCCTGATTATCTCTTCCCGGCGTTTATCCATTTCTTTTAGTTTGTCCTGTTGTTCCTTTGTCAGCAATGATTCCAGGTCTTTCTGCATATCTTTCACATTCTGCTCAAATCCTCTCCGGTAATCGTGTAGGAGATTATTATTGAGTTCATCGTAATCATTAAGGATATTTTCAAGCTGCAACTTTTGTTTCTCGTCAGCCTGAATGACTTTATAGAAACCCTCACGGAATTCTTTCCTTGGAAAATAAAAACGTACCGGTCTCATTCTGTGAAGACGGATTTGAGCCGACGTCAGCATTCCGATAATAAATCCTATCACAAGAGTTGTTATTACGAGTATAACCGGTTTTGTTTTCATTTCATTTGATTATTAGATACCTGTTAAGAGATAGAATACCGATTCATCATAAATACTTCCCATTCCAAGAAATGAGTTAAAGGAAATTGATCCTTCCGTAAGGAATATTGACAGAAGCAGCAATACAATAGCGGCCACGCCTGTCAATGCTATCCGGTAGAATACTTTGCTAAGGTTTTTTCCGAAATCTGATTCGCGGATCACAGTAAATTTTTCCTTAAAAATTCGTTCAATTACCTTCTCATTAAAATCACTGCTGAAATCAAAAGAGACACCTTGATCTTCGAGCCGTCTCGGGATTTCATCAGGATCCGCCTGTTCAGAAGCCGATGCAATGATAATATTTTTAATCTCTGTGAGGTCCATAACTTTATAATTCTTTTAAAATCTTCCTAAGTTGTTCCTGTGCTCTTGATAATCTTGAAAGAACCGTTCCCAGTGGCAGATTGAGTATTTCTGCAGTCTCCTTTGTCGAATAACCCTGTAACATTCTCATTACCACCACGATTCTAAACTTCGGATCAATACTCATTAAAGCCTTGTTAACCAATTCCTTTGCTTCTTCCTTCTCAGGTCCTCCATGGTCAGGTATTTCGTACTCATATATTTCATCATTCCCTTTCTGTGAGAACATTGAAAAGAAGCGTTTCCTTCTTTTTATCTCATTCAGTGTAAGGTTTACTGCAATTCTCTGGATATAAGTTGACAGTTTTGCCTCACCTCTGAATTCAGGCAGGGAGTAGTAAAGTTTAATGAACACTTCCTGCCCGATATCTTCTGCATACACTGAATCGCCAAGCATACCTTTGACTGTACGTGCTACAAGCCTTCTGTAGCGGCTCACTATCTCTTCGAACGCTGATGCATTACCTTCCAATGAAGCTTTTATCAATTCGTTCTCGTCAGCCAGCCTGTACGATTCCTTCATACCTATAGATAAGACAATGATAAATCAAAAAATATTCCCGATTGTTAATTTTCATTAACAATACTATTCTATAAGCTGCTCCACAATTTGGAAATGGTCATCAGGAAGGCCTTCAAGATCCAATTTAACCTCGTAATCTTTCGTAAAACGGACAGGATACATTTTAACATTCTCAAAACCGTCATTATTATTCCTGCGCCTGAAATCAAATTCAGTCTGCAAAAGATCCGGATTGTGTATTTCCGGATGCATTATGAAATCATTTCCAAAAATTGCAAGTCCGCTTACAAAGTAATACATAATATCATAGCCCAGCCAGGCATAGCTTGTTTCGGATGGCTGGGTATGAAATTTGCGTAGAAAATCAGAGTTGAACTGTTTCACATCATTACTTGAATAATCAATCCAATAGGGTGAGAATACCAAAAGTTCAAGGTCAAACAAGTATTTCGGATCCAGATTATCAAGTCCAAGGCTTCGTATAACAGGATAACCTAGTACGTTCATCCTGTATTTTTTCGCCAGAGAATGCAGATCCATCAGGGTCTCTCCTATCACTGGGGCATCTTCAGAGGCTATTATGACAATATTATTAACATTTTCAGAAAGAGCGTGACCAAGTCTGTTAATAGAGTCATTGTTAAAGATAGACCTACTGTAGAACAATAGTTCCTTGAACCGTATCTCTTCGGGAGGAAGTCTTGAACCGAGTTCCTTCAGAATTTCTTCCCTGAACCTTATCACATCAGGATTGATACCGGTACTATCTGTATGAATGAAAACAATATTACTGTCGAAATAATCTCCAACCTTTTTGACAATGATATCCTGAGGTACTTTCAGAGATGAAACAGACATAAACAGATCAGGATTATTTTCCAGGGCATTATTACTCAGTATTGGCACAGGAGATACAACAGGTATCTTTAACTCTCTTGTATAATCTGTAATAAGTTTAAGGTTTGATGAATATACAGGACCGATTATAAGGTCAGCGGTGGATAATACTCCCTGCTTTATCAATCTTGACAACTCAATTGTATCATCCTTGATATCGTAAAAATGAAGATTAACATTTAAACCAAGGCTTCGAAGGGTGTCGGCAGCCATAAGAATACCCTGGTACATTTCAATAAATCCCAGGCTCCTGGGATATATCCAGTCATCGGGACGTTTTATAACCCTGTAAACAGGCTTGCCTTGAACGATCCTTGATGAATCAATATATGATCTTCTGGCATTATCTCTCAAATACAAAGGTAAAAGAACTGCCACATCAAATGAACCCTTCAGATCTTTTACAGGCGTAAATCCGACTGGTTTGGGAAGAACAACAACAGTGTCAGAGGGAGCTTCCGGAATGCTATCAGTAGTAATTACTTCAGCTTCTGCAATCTTAACTTCAACAGGCTCCTTTGTCTCTACCCGGGGTATCCTCATGTAAGAACCAACCTGAGGAAATCGTACATTCCGGTTTTCCCTTCGCAGCTCTCTTACTGTCAGTCCATATTTTTCGGCAATTGATGAAATGGATTCTCCTTTCTCAACCTTATGAAAAACATACTTTGAATCCTGAACAGGGAATTCCTGTTTTTCAGTCATGAACGCTTTCCGGGGAACTGCAATTTCAGAATTAACCGGGAGCTTTGTTATGTCAACTCCTGGATTGACTGCAATTATTTCATTTTCAGACACTCCGTAAAGCTTTGACAGATAATAAACTGTTTCCCCGGGGAGTAATATGTGATAAATATACCTTGTTTCATCACGCTGTTTCTTCGGCAATTCAGTTTTGGCAGCTTCAGTATATTGTGGCTCCCTGTAAGGAATCCTTAGTGTCTGACCTTCTTTAATACCATATAAGGCAGGAGGGTTCTCCCTTGTCAGCTCTTCGACTGTAATCCCGTAAGCCCTGGAAATTGAATAAGAAGTCTCCCCTTTTTTTACCTGGTGAATATAGTAAGTAGTCCCGGATATAATAACCTTATCTGTAGATCGCTCTACTACAACCTGTGCATCAGTATCATGTAGTGATACAGCTAAAATACCCAGAACAATAGAAATATAAAATATGCGCTTTGAAATCATTAATATTATTATTTTAAGTCAGCAAGGAACTTCAGGCAGTTTTTTTCTATCCTTTTTTCAATGTCGTTTAAATCAGCTTTTATGAATTTTTCGCTCGTTATCTTTTCATATAACTCAATATACCTTGCAGATATTTCATTAACAAATTCATCCGTCATGTCCGGCACTTTTTGCCCCTCTTTACCCTGAAAACCATTAGCCATAAGCCATTCCCTGACGAACTCCTTGGATAATTGCCTCTGAGGCTGTCCCTTATCAAATCTCTCCTGATAGCTGTCAGCATAAAAATAACGTGATGAATCCGGAGTATTTATCTCATCTATCAGGCATATCTTATTGTCAATTTTACCAAATTCATATTTTGTATCAACAAGAATCAGTCCATGTTCCAATGCTATTTCAGAACCCCTGATAAAGACTTCCATTGAGTATTTTTCTATCTGCTCATAATCCTTTTCGGATATCAATCCACTGCTTATTATCTGTTCACGTGAGATATCTTCATCATGATTGCCCTGTAACGCTTTTGTTGTCGGAGTAATTATTGGTTTTTCAAATTTTTGGTTTTCCCTCATTCCATCAGGTATCGGAATACCACAAATCTCCCTCGCCCCTGATCTGTAAGTTCTCCAGGCACTTCCGGTAAGGCATGCTCTGACTATCATCTCAACAGGGTAAGGTTCACATTTATAACCAATAGTAACTGAAGGATCGGGAGTTGCTATTTTCCAGTTGGGTACTATGTCATTTGTGGCATCCATGAATTTAGCAGCTATCTGATTCAGCACCTGACCTTTATATGGTATACCCTTTGGCAACACGACATCAAATGCAGAAATTCTGTCTGTGACTACCATGAGGAGATACTTGTCCCTTATGTTGTAAACATCCCTTACCTTTCCCTTGTAAAGATTCTTCTGCCCCGGGAAACTGAAACTGGAAGTTACTAATGTTTTCATGTACAAATATTTATATTTTTAAGGAACCAATGGTTTTCGTTTTACTTTTTATTTTAATCCTCTCAATCAAGCAATTTACTCTTTGAGGCTTTCATTTTCTTCTTGCTCAAAGGCTCTAATGATTCTTTTTACAAGCTTATGTCTTACTATATCCCTTTCATCGAATCTGATGATGGAAACACCTTCAATCCCTGCAAGGATCTTCATTGCCTGCAACAAGCCGGATTCGGACTTTCTTGGCAGGTCAATCTGTGTCGAATCACCTGTCATAATAAATTTTGAACTCACACCCATTCTTGTAAGGAACATTTTCAACTGACTTACAGTTGCATTCTGAGCCTCATCAAGGATGACAAATGCGTTCTCAAGAGTTCTGCCTCTCATAAAAGCAAGGGGAGCGATCTGTATTGTCCCATCCTCAAGCCACGTTTCAAGCTTTTTAAACGGAAGCATGTCATGGAGAGCATCATATAAAGGCTGGAGATAGGGATCAAGCTTTTCCTTCATATCACCCGGAAGGAAACCCAGGCGCTCACCTGCTTCCACAGCCGGACGGGTCAGTATTATCTTTTTAACCTCTCTCTCTTTTAAGGCCCTGACTGCCAAAGCTATAGAGGTGTATGTTTTTCCTGTTCCAGCCGGTCCTTCAGCAATTATAAGATCGTTATTCTTATAATCACCTACAAGCTGCAACTGATTGACTGTTCTTGCCCTCACTGGCTTCCCGCTGGTCCCGAATAAAAGTACCTGCTCAAATTCACCGTTTGATGCCGATTTCATATGCTCGGCATCAAAAAAATACTTCTCTATGTCCTGCTCTTCAATATGGTTATACTTCCTATAGTATTCCATCAATTCATTAAATTTCTCTGCAAAAAGGGTAATCTCCGATTCTTCTCCGATACATTTAATCTCGCTGCCTCTTGATAATATCCTGATCTTCGGGAAAAAACTCTGTATTTTATCAAGCAATGAATTATTTGCACCTAAAAAAACAACAGGATCAATATCCTCAAGAAAAATTACTATCTCTGACATTAGATCAGTAACTGTTTTTATTTAATTATTCCTTTTGTATGTAAGCCAAATTCCTGCACGGTTAATAAAAAAGTTTGCAGGAGCAATGCAAAGTAAGTTTATTTTTCATTAGAAGCTTATCTTTGTCCTATGTTTTTTCCTTATGAGAATAATCACACTTACAACAGAATGGCAATCCGATGATATATATCAGGGCATCATAAAGGGGAAACTCTGTTCTCTATGCCCGGGTATTATTATTGTTGACAATGCTCACGGTATTCAGGCTTTTGATATACTTCACGCTTCATTCGTTGTCAGAAATACATTTGAAAATTATCCTAAGGGTTCGATACACATAATCTGTATTCACTCTGAGGCAATGAAGGGGCAGAACCACCTTGTTGTAAGCTCAAAGGGGCATTTTTTTATCGGTACCGACAATGGCATATTTAACCTTATACTGAATACCGAATTTGATGAAGCAGTAAGCCTGAAACGGGAACCCGGACTTGACGAACTTGAGGTTTTTGCCAGGGCAGCAGCTGATATAGTTGGAGGAAAAAAACTTTCAGAGATCGGAAAAACAGTCAGCAGTATCAATGAAAGAATGCCTTTAAGGGCAACACTTGAAAAAGACGTCATAACAGGGAGTATTATTTTCATAGATTCATACGGAAATGCAATCTCAAATGTCACAAAGGACGTATTCCGGAGAGTTTTTGAAGAGAAGGAATACAGAATCTTTGTCCAGAGCAATAAATATTACACAGATCGCATTGTTGAAAAATACAGTGATGTTCCTGTTGGTGACATGCTTGCACGTTTTAACTCCCTTGATCTTCTTGAAATATCAATAAATGGAGCTAATGTTTCTGAATTACTGAGCCTTAGCGTGGGTTCAGTACTGAGAATTGATTCTGTTAACAGGACTGTAATGCCGAATCGTTTGTTTTAATCCCTTTAATTATGACTGAAAAGGAAAAAAGTGCTAAAGAGTTTGAAAGGCTTCTGACTATTATGGACAAACTCAGGACTACATGTCCCTGGGATAAAAAACAAACCTTTGAATCTCTTCGTAAACTTACAATTGAAGAAACATATGAATTAGCGGAAGCAATATATCTGGGAAATGATGAAAAGATTAAAAAAGAGCTTGGTGATCTGATGCTTCATCTGGTCTTCTACGCCAGAATAGGATCAGAACGTGGTTCCTTCTCCATTCTGGATGTCCTGACTGGAATTAACGAAAAACTCATTTACAGACATCCGCATGTCTTCGGTGATGTAAAGGTATCGGGGGCAAGTGAAGTGGAGGAAAATTGGGAGCAGCTAAAGACAAAAGAAGATAATGGCTATAAACCTGTATTATCAGGTGTTCCCTCATCCCTTCCGGCTATGATCAAAGCCAACAGAATTCAGGAGAAAGTCAGAGGTGTCGGCTTCGACTGGGAAGATCGTGAACAGATATGGGATAAAGTAATTGAAGAGATCACAGAGCTTAAAAAGGAAATCACAGGTCACGACAGGGAAAAGATTGAATCGGAACTTGGCGATGTAATGTTCTCGCTTATAAATGCTGCGCGCCTATATGAAATTGACCCGGAAGCTGCTCTCGAAAAGACTAACAGAAAATTCATTAAGAGGTTTAACTATCTTGAAAAAGAGACTGTCACAAAAGGCAAATCGCTCCGTGACATGAGTCTTGATGAAATGAATGTAATCTGGGAGAAGGCAAAGAAGGAAGACTGAGTTATGCGAAAATATAACTCAAAAGCTGGTAAATGATTTTAGCAGCAACAAAATCTGGAGCTTTATTAGCAGGATTCGGACACATCTCAACAACATCAAAACCAACTATCTTTCTTGATCTTGCCACTTTTTTCAGAAAATGCATCAGTTCATAATAATCCGGCCCTCCGGGCTCAGGGGTACCTGTTGAAGGCATCAGGGATGGATCAAAAACATCAAAATCGATTGTTATATAGACATTTTCCGTCAAAAGATCAATTGCCTTGTTATACAGAGATTTATCATGATACAGATTATGAGAGTAAAATATCCTGTCATCCCTGACAAACGGAAG
>DAONXX010000027.1:0-25460 GCA_035414025.1 Bacteroidales bacterium
TGTGGAAACATATTCCGGACAGGCAAGGGGACTAATCGACGGCGGGGCGGATATCCTGCTTGTTGAAACCGTATTTGACACACTTAATTGTAAGGCAGCATTGTTTGCTATTGACTCGGTATTTGAAGAAAAAAAGGTGACTCTTCCTGTCATGCTGTCGGTGACTCTCACAGATATAAGCGGCAGAACACTTACCGGTCAGACTCTGGAGGCATTCATTATCTCAGTCTCTCATTTCCCATTGTTCAGTCTGGGTTTGAACTGCTCCCTTGGAGCTGATCAACTGAGGCCCTTTGTTGAAGAATTATCGGCGAAATCGGAATACTATGTTTCTGTTCATCCCAATGCCGGACTGCCGAATCAGTTTGCCGAATACGATCAGACGCCTGAATATATGGCTTCGGCTACTGAAGACTTTATGAAAGCCGGATGGGTGAATATTATAGGAGGTTGCTGTGGAACAACACCGGAGCATATAAGACTTATAGCAGAAACATCAAAGAAATACAAATCCCGCATTAAGCCTGAGATCAAACGATATACAAAGCTGAGTGGCCTGGAACCCTTAATAATCACTCCGGAAACAAATTTTGTGAACATAGGAGAAAGAACCAATGTGTCGGGTTCGCTGAAATTTGCAAGGCTGATAAGGGAAGAAAAATATGAAGAAGCTTTGTCTGTGGCACGCAACCAGGTTGAAGGAGGGGCGCAGATAATAGATATTTGCATGGATGAAGCAATGATTGATTCCGAAAAGGCTATGGTGCGATTCGTCAATCTCATTATGGCCGAACCGGATATTGCCAGGTTGCCGCTTATGATCGATTCATCGAAATGGAATGTCATTGAATCGGCTCTTAAGTGTATCCAGGGGAAGTCGGTTGTCAATTCAATTAGTCTTAAGGAAGGCGAGGATGTTTTTCTTGAACATGCGCGGATGATACGTAAGTATGGAGCTGCTGTGGTCATAATGCTGTTTGATGAGGAAGGACAGGCCGATACTTTTGAAAGGAAGATTGAAGTAGCGCAGAGATCATATAATCTTCTCACCGGTAAACTTGGGTTTAAACCTGAGGATATAATATTTGATCCGAATGTACTCGCCATAGCAACAGGGATCGGGGAGCATGACAGATATGCTGTTGATTTTATCAGGGCAACAGAATGGATCAAAAACAATCTTCCGTATGCAAAAGTAAGTGGCGGGATCAGTAATCTGTCATTTTCATTCAGGGGTTTTGATCAGGTGAGGGAAGCAATGCATTCTGTATTCCTTTTTCATGCTATAAAAGCAGGTCTTGATATGGGGATAGTCAATCCGGGCATGCTTCAGGTGTATACAGAGATAGCTCCTGATCTCCTTGAGCTTGCCGAGGATGTTGTATTGAATCGCAGGAAGAACGCTACAGAACAGCTTGTTACCTTTGCGCAGAGTCTTAAACAGGGAGTACAGGAAATCATTAAGACAGATGACAGGGGCAGGATTCCGGTAATCGACCGTATCAGGCAATCTCTTGTAAAAGGGCAGGATGAACATATTGAACAGGACATTGAAGAAGCCCGTTCCCTTTTCTCAAGAACAATTGATATAATCGAAGGCCCCCTGATGGAAGGAATGAATGAAGTGGGCAATCTTTTCGGCTCGGGTAAGATGTTTCTGCCCCAGGTAGTAAAAAGTGCAAGAGTGATGAAGAAGGCTGTTGCAAGGCTGAAGCCATATCTTGAAGAAGAAAGCAAGGGCACTAATGCACAATTCGCCGGGAAGGTCCTTCTTGCTACAGTAAAAGGTGATGTCCATGATATAGGTAAGAATATTGTTGGTGTTGTTCTTGGCTGCAATAATTATGAGATTATTGATCTTGGGGTAATGGTTCCTTCGGGAAGAATAATAGAAACTGCAATAAGTGAGAAGGCCGATATTATTGGTTTAAGTGGCCTGATTACTCCATCGCTTGAAGAAATGGTTCACATTGCTTCGGAGATGGAGCGGCAGAAGCTCAGTTTACCTTTGCTTATTGGCGGAGCTACAACATCTGAGGTACATACTGCAGTCAAAATCGCTCCGGAATATTCGGGACCGGCTATTCATGTAAGGGATGCTTCAAAAGCTGTTGCCGTGGTATCAGCACTTCTTAAGAAAGACAATGCAGAGTATATAAGGTCGGTGAAGGAAAAATATATGAAGCTCTCAGAAGATCATACTTCACGACGATCAAAAAGGAAACTGATATCCCTTGAGGAAGCACGAAAGAATTGTCTTAAAATTGATTGGGCTAAAACAATGGTCAGCAAACCTGTAAAACCGGGAATTCATTTCTTTGAAAGCCTCAATATCAGGGAACTGACAAGGTATATTGACTGGACTTATTTCTTTTTTGCCTGGAAGATAAACGGGAAATACCCTTCGGTTTTAGATGACCCTCTTAAGGGAAAAGAGGCAAGGAAACTTTTCGATGATGCCCGGAAATACCTTAATGAGATAATTAATGATGGTCTTGTAAGGGCAAGCGGAGTTTTTGGACTGTTCCCGGCAGTGTCTTCAGTTGATGATGTGAAAATTCTTGATGAAAACAATAAGGTAAAAGCTATCCTGAGATTTCTGAGGAATCAGGAACAGAAAGATGAAGGAGTTCCGAATCTATCGCTTTCGGATTTTATAGCACCTGAATCATTAGGGGAAAATGATACAATCGGAACATTTGTAGTATCTGTTAATCAATCGGAAAGAATAGCGAAGCGTTACGGGAATGACGATTATGCAGTACTTATGATCAGGCTTCTTAGTGACCGTATTGCTGAAGCTGCAACGGAATATCTGCATCTTCTTATCAGGAAAGAATACTGGGCTTATGCAGCTGATGAGGATCTGACAGTTGAAGAGCTGCTTGCTGTGAAATATACCGGTATTCGTCCGGCGCCGGGTTATTCGGCCTGTCCGGATCATACGGAAAAAAGAACAATATTTGATCTTCTTGATGCAGAGAAAATTATGGGCAGCTCTCTTACTGAAACTTTTGCAATGAAGCCAGTATCATCAGTTTGCGGATATATTTTCGCTCATCCCGGGTCGAAATATTTCAATATCGGGAAAATAGCTGAGGATCAGTTGAAAGATTATGCATCACGAAAAAATTTTACTTTAAAAGAGGCAGAAAAATGGCTGTCTCAAAATTTATAACAATATGAATGTAATAGAGAAAATTAAAAACGCTAAAAGTCCGCTTTTCACTTTTGAATTGCTTCCGCCCCTGAAGGGCCATAGTATTGAAAGAATTTATTCAGCTATTGACAAGCTTGTTGAGTTCGAGCCTGCTTATATTAATTTCACTTCTCACAGAGATGAGATAATGTATTTTGAAAGGCCTGACGGATTACTTGAGAAAAAGACAATAAGAAAAAGGCCGGGAACAATTGCACTTGCTGCTGCTGTTAAATACAAATACAATCTGACTGTCGTTCCTCATCTCATTTGCGGAGGATTTACAAAGGAAGAAACTGAAAATGTGCTGATAGAGATGAATTTTCTTGGGATTGATGATGTGCTGGCGCTAAGGGGCGATCCACAAAGGGGTAGCAGGACTTTCATTCCGGAAAAAAACGGACACTCACATACATCTGATCTTGTAAAGCAGATAGTTAATATGAATAATGGAAAGTATCTTGAAGAATCGCTTGAAGAAATGACACCGACATCATTTTGTATTGGAGTGGCAGGATACCCTGAAAAACATAGTGAAGCACCCAACAGGCTGACAGACCTTGAGCATCTCAAATACAAAGTTGAATGCGGTGCCAGTTATATAGTTACACAGATGTTTTTTGACAACTCCAAATTTTTAAGGTTCAGGGAAGAATGTAAAGCCGCAGGCATAATTGTTCCCATAATTCCAGGCGTAAAGCCTATATCGGCGCTCAATGATATAAAGATGCTTCCACAGACTTTTCATATTGATCTTCCGAACGATCTTGTTGATGCAATAAAAAAATGCAGAAGCGATAGAGACGCAAGGGAAGCAGGTATTGAATGGGCTATTATGCAGTCAAAAGAGCTTATCAGTGAAGGAGTGCCGGGTATTCATTATTATACTCTCGGCAGGTCAGATAATGTTGCTCGTATTGTCAAAGCTTCATTTTAAACTCTTTCCGGATCTTATCTACATAATCAAGTTTTTCCCAGGCGAATAATTCAACCTTTTTCTGCCAGACTTTTTGGCCGTTGTTTATGAGCCTGGGAGTGCTTCCGGGCACCTCGTAGAATACTTCCACATTGCTGACTGAATTAGCCTGGCCGAAATGTCCGTATGATGCTGTTTGCAGGAAAATTGGATTATTAAGTCCGAATCTTTTGACTATGGCATAAGGCCGCATGTCGAAAAGCTTTTCAATTTTTTCGGCAATCTCACTATCCTTCATAAGCTTTCCGCTACTGTCCTTTATTGTGGCTGTCCCAAAGGTATTCAGGAAAAGTCCTACAGGTTGAGCCACTCCTATAGCATAAGCTACCTGGATCAGGGCTCTGTCACATACTCCAGCAGCTACGAGGTTTTTTGCTATGTGCCTTGCAGCATAAGCTGCCGATCTGTCAACCTTTGAAGAATCCTTTCCAGAGAAAGCTCCGCCACCGTGAGCGCCATGACCGCCATAAGTGTCAACTATTATCTTACGGCCTGTCAGTCCTGTATCACCATGAGGTCCGCCTATAACGAACTTGCCTGTTGGATTAACAAGAAGTTTTACATCTTCAGTGAAGAGCTTACGTATGCGTGGTGACAATAATTTCTTTACTCTCGGGAGCAATATTTTCCTGACATCTTCACTTATCTTTGACTGCATGGCTTTTTCGGCTTCTTTTTCAGAAGCTATTGAGCCTTGTTTAGGAAGGATGAATTCATCGTGCTGTGTGCTTACAACTATTGTATCTATCCGCAGGGGATTATTATTATCATCATATTCTATTGTTACCTGTGATTTGGAATCAGGCCTGAGATACTTCATCATCTTCCCTTCACGCCTTATTGCTGCCAGTTCCCGAAGCAGAATATGAGCAAGCTCTATGCTCAGAGGCATATAGTTATCCATTTCACGGCATGCATAGCCAAACATCATACCCTGATCGCCGGCACCCTGATCTTCAGGCTGCTCACGGACCACACCCTGTCTTATATCAGATGACTGTTCGTGGATTGTTGACATCACTCCACAGGAATCAGAGTCGAAACGATATTCAGCTTTTGTATATCCAATTTGACGAATTACCCTTCTTGCTACTTCCTGAACATCGACCCAGCCTTTTGTCTTAACTTCGCCTCCACATATAACGAGACCTGTGGTTACGAAAGTTTCGCATGCTACCTTTGATTCAGGATCCCATTTGAGAAATTCATCAAGCAATGCATCTGATATCTGATCGGCTACTTTATCCGGATGGCCTTCGGAAACTGATTCGGAAGTAAAATAATATCCCATGGTTTTAAGTTTGCAAAAATTGTTATTTTAAATTCTTAGTGTACTTAGTCAGAGTTAATAATTGAGCTTGTTTTTTGCAGTTAATAACATGAAGAATGTTGCAGGCATAAGCTGATTAATTATTTAAACATTTGATGGGGAGATTGGTTGATCCGAAAAAATAACCGGCATTTTAGCATTTTTTCCTGTGGTTGCAATCAGCACAAATCTTTCCACCATTCCAATAGATCACAAAGAAAAGAAAAATTAGTGAAAAGAAAAACTATCCGGCTGTAAGATGCCTGAAAACTTCTTCCAGGCTGCTTTCTTCTTTCTGCAGTGAAAGCACTGTAAGATTACTTTTTACAGCAAATGAGAAGATGGCAGGCCTTATATCATTTTCCCCTTCAGCTTCAATAAGCCAAAGGTTTTTCTTTAACTGTCTGGCTGCTATTACACCCGGGATTGCAAGAAGGGCGGATTCTCCCGGATCAGCATCAAATTCAACATGAGCCACCTGTTTGGAAAGCCTTATTTTTGAATAGATATCATTTTTTTTCTCGTCGGCAACAATTACGCCTTTATCGATAATTATTATCCTGTCGCAGACTGCTTCAGCTTCCTGCATTATATGGGTTGAGAGCATCACAGTTTTTTCCCTGCCTGCTTCACGGATAAGATTACGTATTTCAACGACCTGATTCGGATCCAGACCGGTTGTAGCCTCATCAAGTATCAGAACATCAGGATCATGTATCAAGGCCTGGGCAAGACCGACCCTTTGCCTGAAACCTTTTGAAAGCGATCCGATCTTTTTCCTTTGCTCCGGTGCCAGTCCGGTAAGTTCGATAATATTCTCAATATTTTTTTTTGCAGATCCTCCTGTCTTGTACAGAGCGGCAACGAATTTCAGATATTCCCTTACATACATTTCAGGATAGAGAGGGTTATTCTCAGGAAGATATCCAATCTTTTTCCGGATCTCAAGGTTATCGGTAGATGTTTCAATTCCATTTACAAGGACACTGCCTGATGAAGCCGGGATATATCCGGTGATTATTTTCATCATTGTTGATTTCCCTGCACCGTTAGGTCCAAGAAATGCAACTATCTCTCCCGTATTGACCTGGAAAGATACATTATCAAGCGCCTTCTGATCCCCGTAAAACTTTGTTACTTCACTGACTATAATTGACATCTGTTAAAAAATCTGTCTGCAATTTTGAATGCTAAAATAATATTTATTAATCAACTAAAGAGTAAATAAAAAGATGTTGTAGCTCTTATATTTTATTGTCAGTTATGTCCGTGCCGGAATTACTTGTATTTTTTCCATAGTGATTTTGTTCATCTTTTCCGGAACAAATTCCGGGGGCGAAAGATTTTTTGTTATTTCTTTAACAATACAAGAAAAATAATATCTGTAAGACTGATAACATTAGCATTCTCTTTTCTGATGACAGTTTTCCTCACCTTTATTGTTCTGCCACCCGGACCTGAGATAATTCGCAGATAGTCTTTAAGTTATTCAGTATAATTTCGGGATCAGTCGCCCCAGCCTCCCATGAACTGTCCGCTCTTCGCAAAAGCTGCCTTGGGATTTACACAGCATACCGGTATTTTGGAGCTGTTTGCAATGATATATTGTTCTGAAGCCCCAAGAACATAATCGGCAAAAGTAATATTCTTTGTAGTTACAATAAGTATGAGATCAGCATTTATCTTCTGGGCAAAATCAATTGTCTGCTGAGCAAAATCCCCTTTCTGGATTTCGTGGATCTCATAGTCGATATTATTCTGAATGAGAAATCTGATAGAGAATGACAGGTTAATTTTAGTTTTCTTTTTAAGTCTCGGATCGGAGGGAGTAGTTACAAGTAAGTGTACTTTCGAATCGAAGTACTTGCCCATATAAATTGCCATCTTAGTTTTTTCCTTATTCTCTTTTTTGAAATCAACCGGGAAAACTATATTATGATATCTTCCCTGACCAGATGGCGGGTCCTGAACAACTATAAAAGGCACTTTCGATTTGACAATTACCTTTAAAGCCCAGCTTCCGGTAAGTTTCTGCATCCCTTTCATCCCATGGGTTCCCATAACAACAAGGCTTGCATCATTCTCATTGACAAATTCTGCAATCGATGTGAAGATACTACCTTTGTAAAGCTGGTAAGCTATTGGCATATTATATTCCCTGCTGTTTTTGTCGACAATATGCTGCAACAGGGCTTTTTTTTCGTTAAAAACACTGGATTTAATACCCGGTTCGACAATATGCAAAAGGCAGATCTCGTTTCCCACCATTCGGCTTATTTTAACTGCATGTGCAAGTGCATGTTCTGCAACAGGGGTAAAGTCCCATGGTACAACTATAATTTTCTGATGCTCTTCCATAACTAATCTTTTTTCAAATTCTAATCAAATGTATTCAGATTTTGATAATTTTCAAATCCTTATCACCTGAAAAAGCTTTTTGGAATTAGAGAAGACAGAAATTTATTTTAAGCAAAAATAATGCCATTCCCGAACAAAAGACAGAAACCGGCAATTTACCATCAACAATTTATTATTTTTGCAGGGTTATTTTATACCATATAGATGAAACGAAAAAAGATTAAAGAATTGCTGTCGTCCTATAAGATAGGAGAAGAAGTTCTTGTAAAAGGATGGGTGAGGACGAAACGTACAGGTAAGAACATAGTTTTCATTGCATTAAATGATGGTTCTACGATTAAAAACATACAGATTGTTGTTGATACTTCAATTTTTGATGAGGATCTGCTAAAAGAGATTAACACCGGAGCCAGCCTGGCAGTTAAAGGCACTCTTGTTGAATCGATGGGGCAAGGGCAGAATGTTGAGATAAAAGCTGAATTGATAGAGCTCTACGGTAAGTGTGATGCCGAAACCTATCCTTTGCAGAAGAAAGGTCACTCGATGGAATTTCTGAGAGAGATTGCCCATCTGCGCCCTAGAACAAACACTTTCAGTGCGGTCCTTAGGATAAGGCATGCAATGGCTTTCGCGATACATAAATACTTTAACGATAAGGGGTTCTACTATCTTCATACGCCCATAATTACATCAAGTGATGCTGAAGGAGCCGGTGAAATGTTTCATGTAACAACTTTTGACCTGGCCAATGTTCCTTTGAATAAAGACAAAACAGTTAACTTTTCTGATGATTTTTTCGGAAAACCGACAAACCTGACTGTATCAGGCCAGCTTGAAGGAGAACTTGGAGCCCTGGCTCTTGGCGAGATCTATACTTTCGGTCCCACATTTCGTGCTGAAAACTCAAACACACCGCGGCATCTGGCTGAATTCTGGATGATAGAACCGGAAATGGCATTCTATGATCTTAATGATAATATGGACCTGGCAGAGGATTTCCTTAAATATCTTATCCGCTATGCTCTTGAGAATTGCGAAGATGACCTTGAGTTTCTGAATAAGATGATTCAGAAAGGACTTATTGAACGCCTGAATTTTGTTTTGCAGAATAAGTTCGTCAGAATGACCTACACAGAAGCTGTTGACATACTTGTTAAGGCAGATAAAAAATGGGAATATCCGATATCATGGGGAAAAGACCTGCAGGCAGAGCATGAAAGGTATCTTGTTGAGGAATATTTTAAGAAACCAGTTATTATTACAGATTATCCCAAAACAATCAAGGCATTTTACATGAAACTGAATGATGACGGAAAAACTGTAAAGGCAATGGATGTTCTTTTCCCGGGTATTGGCGAGATAATAGGCGGTTCACAGAGGGAAGAGGATTATGAAAAACTGAAGAACAGGATCAGAGAGTTGGGATTACCGGAAGAGGATCTGTGGTGGTATCTTGAAACAAGGAAATTCGGAACTGCTCCGCACAGCGGGTTTGGACTTGGCTTTGAAAGGTTGATAGTGTTTATAACAGGGATGTCGAACATCCGGGATGTGATACCCTTTCCACGAACTCCCAAGAATGCGGAATTTTAAAAATTGAATATTAAGATAATTGCAAAGTCGAAATGTTAAAACAAAGACTGCAGCAAAAGTTACTTCAGAAGCTTTCTCCCCAGCAGATACAGATGATAAAATTGCTGGAGGTTCCTACTTTGCAGATCGAGCAGAGGATCAAGAAAGAACTTGAAGAGAACCCCGCCCTTGAAGAAGGGAATGAGGAAGATGAGATCCTTGATGGGAACAGTAACAAAGATGAGGAATATGAAGATGACGATAAGGATAAGGACGAATTCACTCTTGATGATTTCATAGAGGATGATGAGACTCCAGAATATCGACTGCAGACAAACAATTACAGCCCTGATGATGATAAACGGGCTGAGATACCATTCTCTGTCGGATCGTCCTTTCATGAAAACCTTAAGTCACAGCTTGGATTAAGAAACCTTACGGATAAGCAGAAGATTCTGGCCGAATATATTATTGGCAATATAGACGGAGATGGTTACCTCAGAAGAGAGCTGTCAAGCATTATCGACGATCTGGCTTTTCTGCAGAATGTAATAGCTACACAAGAAGAGCTTGAAGAGGTACTTAAAGTAATTCAGGATCTCGAACCTCACGGCGTTGGTGCAAGAAGCCTTAAAGAGTCACTTCTGCTTCAGATTGAAAAGAAAGACAGATCGCAAAAATCTATTGACCTTGCATACAATCTTCTGGATCAGTATTTCGATGAGTTTTCAAAACGGCATTATGACAAGATAATTGCCAGAATGGATATTAATCAGGAAGATCTGAAAGCAGCTATTGATGAGATCCTGAAACTGAATCCCAAACCAGGAGGAATTTACAGTGACCCGTATAGTAAGGTGTCTCAGCCTGTAATTCCTGATTTTATTCTCGAGCTTACAGAAGATGGCTTTGATCTTCATCTTAATTCACGCAACCTTCCTGAATTAAGGCTTAATTCTGCTTATAGCGAGATGCTGCAGGCTTATAGTAAGGATAAAAGCACAAGAAAGGAGATGAAAGAGACAATCCTTTTTGTGAAGCAAAAGATCGAATCTGCCAAATGGTTCATTGACGCAATTAAACAGCGACAGAATACACTACTCCTTACAATGAATGCAATTCTTGAATATCAGAAAGAATATTTCATTGACGGTGATGAGACAAAATTAAAACCGATGATCCTGAAGGATGTCGCTGAAATGACAGGATTGGATATATCAACAGTATCGAGGGTTGCCAACAGTAAATATATTCAGACTCACTTTGGTATTATCTCGCTTAAATTTTTCTTTTCGGAAGGTTTGCAGACCGATAGCGGAGAGGAGGTCTCAACAAGGGAGATAAAAAGGATTCTTCAGGATTGTATCGATAATGAAGAGAAGAAAAAGCCTTTGACGGACGAAAAACTAACAAAGATATTACAGGAGAAGGGATATCAGATCGCAAGGAGGACTGTTGCCAAATACCGTGAACAGCTAAACATTCCGGTAGCAAGACTAAGAAAGGAAATCTGATGAAGTCTGAGAAGTTCAATGCTTATTTTACCCTGCTGGCAGAAACTGTATCAGTGCTCTTCCATCCCATACTGATGCCTCTTTACGGTTTGCTTATTATCTTTTACGCTCCAACGATCCTTGCATACCTGCCTTTAACGGTAAAAAAGTTTCTTATCCTGATAGTATTGATCAACAATGTATTTGTGCCTCTGTCTCTCTTGCCCTACTTTAAGTACAGAAGCATAATTACTTCCTGGACCATAAGCGAGAGAAAGGAAAGGATACTGCCGTTAATTGTAACATCAATATTTTACTCATTAACGGTATATATAATTTACAGATTTAATATTCCCGGCTTTATAAAATCCTTTTTTGTTGTTTCGGCCTTTTTTGCAATAAGTTTGACAATCCTTAATTTCTGGTGGAAAATCTCTATTCATGCAGTTGGAGTTGGAGCAATAACAGCGCTTCTGGTTATCCTTTCAATACTTATGCAGACTGATCTGTTGGTGTTTATCGTAACAGCAATACTTATTTCAGGACTCGTGATGTCAGCCAGGCTCTTTCTTAATTTGCACGAGCCGGCAGAAGTGTGGGTCGGGTATTTCTTCGGGATAGCAGGATCGGGCCTTATGTTTTTATTTATCTAACAATTCATTCAGAGCTTTTTTAAAAAACATCCGGCTCCGGGCTATAAGATCATCACACCATTCAGTAGACAGGGGCATGGGGAACTTAAAATCGTCATTTATATTTTTCTGTGAGATGTATGAGAACCAGTTCCTGTCCGAAAGATAAGTGGAAAGGTATTCCTGTTCCGTCTGACCAGGAGTCGGAATAAGCAAAGCACTTTTTCGAAGGCAGACAAGATCCATTATTGTGCTGTACCCTGCCCGGGCTATTATATTTTCGCTTTGCAGAATCGTTTCTTTCATCGGGCCTGAAGACAAGTGGCCATAATAAATTATATTGCCCGATCTTGTCATTGCAGATGAATTATCCGGTTTCCCGCCGAGAATAATTGTTTTCGGCTGTCTGTTCTGCAATAACAGTGTCAGTTTTTTCCTGAGGATCCCGTTCTGAGGAGGAGGTCCGGATATTATGACGCAGTTATGCCTGACACCTGAGGTGTTCTTTATATTGACCGGATCCTGGCTCATGAACCTGGAAAGAACACCAATGAATTTTGTATTATCCGGCAGCCGTAAACCATGAGAAAGTCTTCCTGTTAGATTGATTGAGCCGGGCAGGTCAGGGATAAAGCATAAAGTATATTTTCTTATAATTGCCCTGTGAAGCCAAATGCCGATAAATTCAAAACACCTGAATAATCGCGGGAAAGGTATCAATGGCATGTGTGTGACATACACCGTTTTTATATTTTTATTCCAGAGTCCGAACCTGTTATCGCTTATTAAAATATCTATCGAATTGTCCCGGATTATCTTTTTGAGTTTAAAATGTTCATGTACAATATGGTACAATAGCAACGGGATTTGAAATAAAAGGACTGTATAAGCCGGAAGGAAACGTGAATAGACAGGTTTAAACCCGGGAAATTTTATAAGGTCATAGCCGGGTAGTTCACTGTTAAAAAAGGCAAAATGTTTATCATCTGCTCCGATAATGATGTGGTGCCCTCTGTCCCTGAGCCAGGTAATTACCGGTATCATTCTTCCGGCATGCCCCAGCCCCCAGCCGAGAGGGCAGACAAGTATTTTATATTTTTTATCCACTTTCAGCCTGAGACCTGAGTTTCAATACCGAGCTTTTTAACCCGTGATGCAATTTCCTGTAGTTCCTGCAGAGGTACTTTTTTAAGCCGGCTCTCTTGCGGAGCGTCTCTCGAAATTGTGTATATCATCACTTCCGAAGGTTTTATTCTTTTTATTGCCTCAAGCCAGGCTTCAATTTCCTCAGGAGTTGTATTGTCTATTAGGTAGTCGTTATATATTCCTCTGACAAAAAGAGTCTGAATGATTAGTTTTCCTTTGAACAGTTCAAGGTTCTTTATCAGTTCTTCGATCCTTAAGTTTACATATGGTTGGTTATGGATTTTGATAGTCTGTTCAAATGCTGAGTCGAGCTTAAGGATATTTAAATCGACCTTTAACAACGCTTCCCTTATTTCAGGTTTTCCGATTGATGAAGAATTCGATAATACAGCTATTCTGGCTTCAGGAAAGTATTTGTTTCTCAATCCAATACTGTCATCGATAATGCCCGGGAATTCCGGATGCAAAGTAGGTTCTCCATTCCCGGCATATGTAATGACATCTATCGGCAACTGTTTTTCTTTCATATCTGAGAGCTTTTGCTCAAGAGCTTCATAGACTTCCCTGCGAGAAGGCAGAGCTTCATTCTTAATTTCAGAACCCATTGTCCAGCCGCATTCACAATAGATGCAGTTAAAACTACAGATTTTACGTGAGGTGGGCAGCAGGTTGATCCCCAATGAAATACCCAGTCTCCTGCTTTTTACGGGACCGAACACTATCTTATTGAAAAGGAAAGTAGACATACCTGATTAAATAGGATTCAAAATTAGCATAAAAATTAAAGTAATCTGGTAACAGTTGTAGTTGGAAGGAATTTGAGATTGACCAGATCAAGATCCTGAAGGAGAAGTAACCCGGGTTTTAGTCCCGCTTCAATCTTTCCAAAATGCTCATCTTCACAAAGAGCTCTGGCTCCATTGATTGTTGCCCACCTGACAAGCTCTTCCAATCCCAATTGTGGGAAATTATCCTGAAGGATTTTCAGTTCGGAAAGTATGCTGAGTGTTGTGTTTGAAGCCAGGCTGTCGGTGCCGATCACTATATCGCAGTTCTCAGATCTCAGGAGATTGACCGGAGGTAATTTATTTTCAATGTAAATGTTTGATCTGGGGCAAAGGCACCAGAAAAGATTCTTTCTGCTTCTTATTTCCCTTATTGTATATCTGTCAGCAAAAGTATTATGGACAAGCATAAGGTTTCCTGAGGCTGTTACTTCTTTCAGAATTGCATTTACGTGATCTTTTACTGTTTTCAGAGCAGAAGGCAAGTGTCCTGTATTCAGATATGAATCGCATAAACGGCCTGAGAGGCCCTTTAAGAAAGAGATCTCGGATTCTGTTTCCAGGAAGTGGATAGATGTAACCCTGTTATTGCAGGTAATTTTTTTCAGCAGACGAAATAAAGGAAGTGATACTGAATAAACTGAATGAGGAACTATTGACCATTCCAGTCCTGCATTTTCTGCTTCAAGGGAGAGCTTCAGTACTTCCTGTATTTTGTGATCCGCCTTTTCAGGAGCAATGCCAAATACTTCCAGAAGATTCAGGTATTTAATCCTGCCGGATCTTTTAATCCCAAAAGTGGAGGGAGTATTGCATATATCAGCACAAAGGTTAACGCCTTCACGGAACATATCCTTATCTGCAGCAGTAGCTTGTGAAATTATTGTTTTCTCTTCTGTCTCCCTGTGGGTCCTGATTGCTGCGATAAAATTTTCAAGACCTTTACCAGGAGTGATCTTATTCTTAATATGGGATAATTCAAGGTGGCAATGGCAGTTAACAAAGCCCGGGATGATGACACCATTGTAGAATTCAACTGAGGAGTCCTCTTTCAGATCCTTTTCTGTATTTTCAATACTGATTATCGTACCATCATCATTAGCTCTGATGACAGATCTTTTTAGCATTGGTCCTGAATTTGTTATAATATAATGAGCTGAGAATGACTTCATTATGAGCTAGCGAGTGGAGTGGAGTATTATATTACTTATCCTCGCATGAGGAAAACCAATATCAGGCTTATTATTGTGGTCAAAGAAATAGATTGAAAGTGCAAGCGGATACTTATCTTTTACTATTATTCTAAGGGAATAAGTATGTGGTAATCCATCTTTGAAATATTTAATATTAGAAATATATTCCTGTTTGCCTGTTGCAAGGCTGTCAGCATGGGATGTTAAGGCAATGAATTGAGGATTGAATGACGGATCATTAGGATAAACTGTTGCGGAGAACTTTAAATAATATGAACCGGGCGACTGAAATACATGGGTAAAATGTAATTTCCTGTTCCCGGTCGTATCGGGAAGATACAATTCAGTTCTTTCCGGCCATAGGTTAGTGAATTCCGTAACTGTCTGCTGACTTTTTAATAGGAGTGATTCTATTTCAGTCATCCTGCCGATATTCCTGTCATAAATTTCGATCAGTTTTTTTGGCTTCTTTAAGAAATAATACCGTAAAGTATTGTCCATCTGCTCTATGGAATGGCCGTATTTTTCAATTATGTCCAGATAGTTACGTAGTGTATCCTGTTCAATGAAGATATTTCTTACATCGGGAACAATAAGAAGACCATTTCCAAGATGTATTTCATACAGGATCTCGCTGAATATTTTCTCAGGGATGCGTTTCTGTTTTTTCCATTTCGAGCAACTGACAACAGACAGAAGTAATAAGAATACTCCGGCAATTAGGAAATACTTCGATATAAAAGTTCTTTTAAGCCTTTTTATCATTTTTATCAAGGTATTTTTTTGTAAGATACCTTACCGGATACCATGCAGCCCAGTAGCCAATTGCGAGGACAGTCAGCGGCACTATAATAAAATCTTTCAGTTTCATTGATATGGGATATGATGTTAGGAGCAGGGAATCGCTCTGTAACTTTACAAGGCCATAGGTTTGCTGCAGCCAACAGATTATGAATCCGAGGATCAATCCTGTTATGGTTCCGATTATTGAAATCATCCATCCTTCAAAAATAAAGATACTCCGTATAAGATCCCTGTCGGCCCCAAGGCTTTTAAGTATCTCAATATCTCTTTCCTTTTCAATTATAAGCATTGTAAGCGATCCTATTATATTAAACGAAGCTATTATAATTATAAGTGTTAGAATAAGAAATATCACAAGCCGTTCGGAGCGCATTACCCGGTAAAATATTTCCTGTTGTTCAAATCTGTTTTGAACTATGAAATCATCACCGAAGAGATCTGAGACCTCTTTCCGCACGCGTTTTTCATCAGCATTATCAAGGAATTTAATTTCGACAGAACTAACGCCATTTTCATTTCCGATAAGATCCCTGGCAAAGTCAATAGGGACGTAAATATATTTGGAATCATATGATTGTTCGATCTGGAATATCCCTGAGGGGTAAATGAATCTCCTGTTGAAAGCTTCTTCAGCATTAACTGTACTGCCGCCTGTGCGTTTTGGCACATAGATGTTAATTGGAGTTATAAAAGTAATTCCTATACCAAGGTAATTGGCAATTCCTATTCCCGGAATGGCATAATCCCGCTGTTTGTCGGATTTAAGGATAAACTCACCGTCCCACATGGCACTGTCAATGCCGGTAACTTTCACATATGAATCATCTACTCCTTTAATTGTTGCAACAGTCTCCCTTTCACCGTATCGTAGTAATACATTTTCTTCAATAGTAAGTGAATAGCATGCTATCCCGTTGATATTTGCAAGCATTTCAAGTTTTGAGTTTTCGGCAGGGAATGTCTTTCCAAGTGCAGGAGTGATCTTCAGATCAGGATCAAAGGTGTTGAAGATTGATCTCACCATGTCCTCGAGTCCGTTGAAAACAGACAGGATAATAATAAGTGCCATTGTTCCTATGGCAACACCAGTAACTGATACTGCCGAAATAACATTTATTGCATTTCGCGACTTTTTGGCGAAAAGATATCTTTTTGCAATATATACAGACAGCTTCATTGTAATTTTCTTGCCGTAATCAGTAATCCGGTGCCGGATCTGTGATTTAAATAAAGGTCAAAAATGTTAAGTATTAATATGACAGGTAATAAAATTATATAATACAATGGAAGTATAATGAAAAACAGATATGAAATATTGAGAAGTTTTATCGGGTATTTCATTGTAAGGCACCAGGATATATAACCTGGTTTTCCGTATGTATATTTTGTACGGATATCACTGAAACCTGCTTTGCTCAGTTTTTCTGTTATTTCTTTAACACTATAACCGTTTCTTACATGTTCGGAAATAAATGAAAGATCATTTTCAGAGTGAACATCCGATCCTCCGGAGTCGGATGGAGTTGAAACTATAAGGTAACCATCATTGCGAAGTGATTCGAAAAAATTCGAAAAAACTTTTTCGTCATCACTTATATGTTCCATAACATCAACTGAAAGAATAAGGTTGAAGGTATCGGGCACTATATAATTCACTAGGTCTGAAGCAATAAAATCGACTCGTTGGGAGAGGCCTTTCATATAGAAGAAATCATTGCAGTCTTTTACCTGTTCATTATCAATGTCAACAGCGGTTATTATCCATTCCTTGTTCATTCCTGCCATCCTCCATGAGTACTGGCCGGGTCCTGATCCGGCATCCAGGACCCGGGCATTCTCAGGGATAAGACGACTTACTGATCTCAATGCCCGTGCAACATGCCAGGTTCTGAGAAGAATAAGATCCAGAATAAAATAGTACAATCTCCTCATGAAAGGAGGTCCTGAAAATAACTTTCCAAGTATTCTTTTTATTGGTTCGTATTGCATCAGGATCAGGATTTCAGCAACCTGTCAATTTTATCAATATAATCTAAGCTGTCGTCAATGAAGAAAGCAATATCGGGTACTATTCTGAGTTGGGTCCTTATATTATGGCCAAGATCAAAACGGATTTTAGAGGTATTATCCTGAATAGTCTGAAGAATATTCTGAGAATCTGTTGACGGGAAAATGCTCAGATAGATCCTTGCATATGAAAGATCCGGACTGATCCTTACTTTAGTAATTGAAATTATTTTCCCCGGAGCAAATTTGTTCCATTTCCGCAGGAAAATATTGGCAATTTCTTTCTGTATTAATCTCGAAACCTTTTTCTGTCTTGTTGATTCCACAGCCTTTGATTTTAAATCTCAAAGGTACGAATTATTTACTTCAGGTCATTTTAGCAAAAAACCATTAGCTTTGTATGAAATTTTAGAAAATATTATGGAAACAGTTGTCAGTGGCATAAGATCGACAGGTAATTTGCATCTGGGAAATTACTTCGGGGCAGTGAGGAATTTTCTGAAGATGCAGAAGGAAAATAATTGTTATTTTTTTATTGCTGATTATCATGCACTTACCACTCATCCCAAGCCAGTCGACCTGCATGGCAATATTAAAAAAGTACTTGCTGAATATCTCGCATGCGGTATTGATCCTGAAATTGCGACTGTGTTCATTCAAAGTGATGTGCCTGAAGTAACAGAGTTGTATCTTTTGCTTAATATGAATGCGTATGTTGGTGAGCTTCAGAGAACGACATCGTTCAAGGATAAGATAAGGAATCAGCCTGATAATATCAATGCCGGGTTGCTTACTTACCCCGTGCTTATGGCTGCTGATATTATTATACATAAGGCAAGTAAAGTACCTGTGGGAAAGGATCAGGAACAACATCTTGAAATGACAAGACGCTTTGCCAGGCGATTCAACACAATGTACGGGGTGGATTATTTTCCGGAACCGGATGCTTATAATTTCGGAAAAAAATTGATCAAGATACCGGGACTTGATGGCACGGGCAAAATGGGGAAAAGCGAAGGTAATGGGATTTTTCTTGTCGATACTCCGGGAGAGATACGGAGAAAAATGATGCGGGCAGTCACCGATGAAGGACCAAAAACGAAAGGTGAAAAACCTTCGGAACCTGTCAGGAACCTTTTTACAATAATGAAGATCGTATCGGATCCTTCTACATATAAATACTTCATGGAAAAGCACTCATCATGTGAAATCCGATACGGAGATATGAAAAAACAATTGGCTGAGGATATAATAAAAGTTACAGATCCGATAAGGGAAAGGGTAAATGAACTTCTTGCAGATAATAAATATCTTGCAGATGTTGTTGCCAGAGGAGCAGAAAAAGCGAGAGCCAGTGCATCGAAGACTATAAGGGAAGTAAGGGAGATAATAGGGTACCGGCCTTTTTGAAAAATAAAGCCAGGCTTTTAACCTGGCTGGACTTGAAGGATCAAGTATATGATTGAGATTGCCTGTGT
Source organism: Bacteroidales bacterium (assembly GCA_035414025.1). Taxonomy (GTDB): domain Bacteria; phylum Bacteroidota; class Bacteroidia; order Bacteroidales; family VadinHA17; genus LD21. The sequence continues at coordinate 18,953 of DAONXX010000027.1, forward strand.
AACTATTTAAAAGCAAATAGTGTGCCAAAAAGGGAGACCTCCGGTATAATGCAGGTTCCCAATCAGATAAAAAGAATATATTGGTTAATATCCATTAACTACTAAACTTAATTAATAAGCATTAATTGTTTATTTTTGAAGTTATACCAACTTAATTAAGAAGTGGGAAAACGTTTTTCCTTTTTGTTAGTGTTACTCCTTGTTGCAGGTCTGGCAACAATGGTCTATTTCCTGATTCAGGGAAGAAAAGACCTTCTTAGCGATCCCTACAAAGCTGTTCCATCTGACGCATGTTTTATTATTGAAACTGTAGATCTGCAGAGTTTTATCAATTCAGTTACTTCCGGTTCAGGAATATTGGGAGAGATGGGAAAGATAAAAGACCTTGACAGATTCAATTCAAAAGTAAAGATACTTGCTGATCAGGTTAACAATACGGGTTATCAGAAAATAATGAATAGTAACTCTGCAGTAATTTCATTCCATATCTCTCCTGAAGGTAAGGTTCAACCACTATTGTCTATTGCGGTTTTGTCAAATGCAAGGGTTAATAATCTTAAGGAAATACTCCGGTCATCGGGTATAAAAACATTGGAAGATCTTACAATGGGAGGGATCAGGCTTATAGGCATCCCATATAGCATTGATAACAATAGGGATACTGTTTACATTTCGCTCAATTCCGGATTGCTTGTGTGTTCAACTTCCTCAGGCTTAATGAAGGCATCCATAAGTCATATGGCAGGAGCAAATGATATCAGACGACTTCCCGGGTTTTCAAAAGTAATGCAGGCTTCCGGCAAAAATGAAGATAAAATATTCATTATATTCAGTAATTTGATCCCTCTTCTGAAAAAAGGACTGACAGAGGATTATTTTTCTACAAGAAATGTCGCAAAGTTAACAGAATATGCTGTTGCGGATATTTATTTCAATCAAAATGGCTTGGTGCTTAGTGGTTATACAGAAAGCACTGATTCAACCCAGATACTTTATAAATACAAGTCGGGTACTGCTTCAGCATTTGAAACATATAAAATCCTGCCTTCAACAACAATGCTTTTTGAATCTGTTATACCATTAGCAGGTAAAAGCAGTATAGTTCCTCCTCAGCCTCTTCGCACAGCAACGGTTGAGCTGGCACAGAAATTAAAAGAGTACATGGGAGATGAGATTACAAGAGCTTATATTGATTTGAAAGATGGTTCAGGTAATACAGGTTCTGTGATAATATACGAACTTACAAACAGGGTATATGCAGAAAAAATCTTTCTCGATTATTTTGGACAGAAAGAAAACAAAGGAACTATCAGTTATTTCAACCCGGATGATCAGATAAATATTCCTGTTTATCAGACAGTATTTAAAGGCCTGGTTTCGCTTCTGGCACCCGGATTTTCAATTGACTTCGATGATTCATATTTTACTTTTTACGATAATTACCTTATTACCGGCAATTCCGACATAGCGCTATCTAAGGTGCTCTACGATAATCTTCTCAAGAAGACTTTGGCAAATGATTTAATTTACAGAGAATTTGAAAGCACATTGCCAAGTGTTTCAGGTTATTTCTTCTATTGTGTTCCTTCACAGATAATAGAATATTTAAGCAGCTTCTTGTCGGAGGATGTTATTAGCTTCATGAAGTCCGGTAAAAGTTCGATAAGTAAGATACAGGCTGCCGGATACCAGTTTACCCCGAGCAATAATATGATATACAATAGTTTTTCAGTCCTCTTTAAGGAAGAGCCTAGAGAAGAATCAACAACTGAATGGGAAACTTTGCTTGACAGTATCGCAGCCATAAAACCCTTTTTCTTCACAAATCATACAACTGGAGCGAAGGAGATCTTCATTCAGGATCTGAAGAATAACGCATACCTCATTAATGCAGCGGGAAGGATTTTATGGAAGGTTCCCTTGCGTGAGAGGATAACAGGTTCCGTTTTTATGATTGATTACTACAGGAACGGGAAATACCAACTGTTGTTTTCAGGAGAGAACTATCTCCATTTGCTTGACAGGAATGGTAATTATGTGGAGAGATACCCTGTGAAACTGCGTTCACCGGCAACAAATTCAGTTGCATTGTTCGACTATGATAATAATAATAATTACAGACTTCTTATTGCAGGACAAGATAAGATGATATATACCTATGATAAATCAGGGAATATAGTAAAGGGCTGGAAACCCTTCAGGACAAATGGGACAGTCAGTTCGGAGATAAGCTGGTTCAGGGTTTCAGGGAAGGATTATATTGTTATAGCTGATGAGACTTCCCTGTATTTTCTTGACCGGCAGGGTAATCCCAGGCTTACACTTAAGGAACCCGTTACAAAGGCTGCCGGATCATCTCTGAGGTTAACTCCCGGGAGTACTCCCTCAGTAGTTTGTTCTGCTCCTGACGGTACGATTCAGCATATCTATTTCGATGGCAGTGTGAGAAAATTCAATAAAAAAGCCTTTTCTGTTGATCATTCATTCGATTTTTTTGATGTAAACGGAGATGGTTTTGGTGAATATATTTTTATTGATAAGGGTATGTTATATCTTTATGATCATAACAGATCGGAATTGTTCAGCAGGAAATTTGGTTCCAGTAAGCTGGGTGGACCGATAAATTTTATTTTCAGTTCGGCAGACAGGAAGATTGGAGTTATTGATATTGAGAAGAAACAAATATATCTGATAGATGACAAGGGTAACATAATGAAGGGTTTCCCTTTAAGAGGTGCTTCAATGTTCTCGATCGGCAGACTGAATGAAAAGAATGAATGGCATCTCATCGTCGGGGGAACTGATAAATTCATGTATAATTACAGGCTTGATACTCAGTAATAAAAAATATATCATATGTACCGAAAATTTAAATTATTGCTTATTCTCATATTAACAGCATTTTGCATCAGCGCAAAATCTCAGAACAGTCAGGTTTTATATTATATGAATCTGCCTCAGGCTCATTTGCTGAATCCGGCTATCAGGCCATCAAATAAGGTATACATAGGCCTTCCTGTAATTTCAGGGGTTAATCTTAATATCAATAATAATATCCTGAATTTTAAAGATATTTTCATTGAAGGTCAACCTATTGATTCAATTGCTTTTATAAGTGAAAAATTTGATGCTGACAGGTTCCTGTCTGAAAAAAGCGATTATAATTTCCTTAAGCCGGAAGCTCTTGTCCAGGTTTTCGGATTAGGTTTTTCACCCAGAAAAGATCTGTATGTTTTTGCTGATTATAATATGAGAATGGAAAGTAGTTTCCTTTTTCCGAAAGATCTGTTCCGGATGGCATTTTATGAACATGAATCACTTGCAGGGAATTCATATGACCTCTCAACGCTTAAGGCTGGCATTATGGCGTATAATGAAATCGGGCTTGGGGTTTCAAAAAATTTTACTGACAAACTCCATATAGGTTTTAAAGCGAAAATGCTCCTCGGTATTTATTCGGCCAGAATTACTACAAACGAATTTGAAGCAAGTATAGAAAATGATTATTCCCAGACATGGAATGCGGATCTACGGATGGATATCAGCGCTCCGGTTAAAATAGAATGGGATGAGGAGAATAATCCATCTGACCTGATTGTTTATGATGCCAGGTTTGAATCAGTGAAAGGTGTTGTAAAAGAAATCCTTAATACGAGGAATATAGGATTCGGAGTAGATTTCGGGGCAGTTTATAATATTAGCGACAGATTATCCGTTTCGGCAGCAGTTACAGACCTGGGCTTTATTAACTGGAAAAAAGATATATCGAGTGTAACAGGGGTAAGCCAGTTTGAATTCACTGGTGAAAATATTCAGGATGTGTATGAAGGGTCAGCAGACTTTAATGATATAGTGGCAGCTTATGTGGATTCCCTTAAAAGTTCGATAGTTTTCACTGAAACAAATCAGCCGTTTTCAACAAAGCTTTCATACGGGATATCAGCAGGTGTAAATTACAACCTTACAAAAAGTTTTTCCCTGGGAATGCTGTCATATAACAGGTTCCTGGACAGCAGGTACCAGCAGGCGTTGACTCTTTCAGCAAATTTGAATTTGAGGAACCTGTTTTCGGCCAGTCTTGCTTATACCACAGCAAACTACAGGCGTGATAATTTAGGTTTTGGAATAGCTTTCAAACCGGGATGGTTTCAGATATATGCAATGGCTGACAGGATACCTCTTGCATGGAAGAAAGTACAGACTGAAGAAGGAAGGAATATCCCTATACCTGAATTCTGGAACACAGCTCATTTGCGTCTGGGAATGAATCTTTGCTTTGGCAACAGGACAATATCCGGAAAACTTGATAAAAAATAATGATAGAAATTCTATAAATTTAATAAGAAGAGATGGTGTATTTAATCAGATTTTTCTTAATTATTCTCATAATTGTGTTGCTTTTTCGTTCATTTACGCGGTACAGGTTTGTTGAAAAACATAGAGATGACAACCGAAATTTCAGACCTAAGCAGGATAAGAAAAAGATCTCAAAGGATGTAGGGGAATTTATTGACTACGAGGAAGTGAATTAAGAAGTTACTTTTCCATCCCTTTCAGTTGTTTGGCCAGTGCATTGGCAAACACAAAATCATTCAGGTTCTTACAATCGGAGTTCAGGATCTCCTTATTGGTCCCTTCCCAGCATTTCAGACCTTCGTGAATGAAAATAATCTTTTCGCCAATCTCGATCACTGAATTCATGTCGTGAGTATTCACAATGGTTGTCATAGAGTATTCCTCGGTAAGCTCCTTTATCAGATTATCAATAAGGATAGCTGTAAGAGGGTCAAGACCTGAATTCGGTTCATCGCAGAAAAGGTATTTTGGATTTAGTGAAATTGCCCTTGCAATTGCTACTCTCTTCTTCATACCGCCTGATAGTTCTGAAGGGAAGAGTTTATTCACATTTATTATATTTACTCTTTTAAGGCAGAAGTTAACCCTGTCAGTTTTTTCTTCCATTGTTTTATTTGTGAACATATCAAGGGGGAACCTTACATTCTGTTCAACTGTCATAGAATCAAAAAGGGCACTACCCTGGAATAACATTCCCATTTGTTCCCTTATCTTCTTCTTGCCTTCAAAGTCAAGCCTGTTAAAAAGGACATCTTCAAACCAGATTTCTCCATTGTCTGGCTCAAGCAGGCCTACAATTGACTTAAGCAATACGGTTTTTCCTGATCCGCTACGACCAATAATGAGATTTGTCTTTCCTGGTTCGAAAGTGACAGAGATATTATCGAGAACCAATCTTCCATCGAAGGACTTATCAAGGTTTTTCACTGTAATCATGACAATAGAAGTTGAGTGAGAATTACATTAAACATCAGCACTATAACACTACTGTAAACTACAGCTTTTGTACTTGCCCGGCCAACTTCCAGAGATCCGCCTTCGACATAGTATCCCTGAAAGGCAGAGACACTTGTTATTATGAATGCAAAAAACAGTGTCTTTATTATTGAGTATGTTATATAATAAGGGATGAATGCATATTGTATTCCATAGATAAAATCCTGGGATGTAATCACACCTGCTGTGGTTCCGGCCACCCATCCTCCGAAGATACCAACAATTATACTTATCAGAGTCAGGATCGGGTTAAACAGGAGTGTTGCGATGATTTTTGGAAGAACAAGATATGAAGCAGAATTGACACCCATTATTTCGAGAGCGTCAATCTGTTCCGTGACTCTCATTGTACCTATTTCAGATGCAATATTTGATCCGACTTTTCCGGCAAGTATCAGAGCAGATATTGTTGATGAGAATTCAAGTATTATCGAATCGCGGCAGCCTAGTCCTATAAGGTAAGTCGGATAAATGGGATTTTCCGTGTTATAGGCAGTCTGAAGTGTAATTACTGCACCCATGAAGAATGATATAATTGCGATGATCCCTACCGAATTCAATCCAAGATAAACAAGCTCATGCATTGTTTGTTTATAATAGATAACAGGCTTCTCGGGTTTTGAAAAAACCTTTTGAAGCATCAGAAAGTAACGCCCAATATCTCTGAAAAAATTTAATATCATCTTGAAACAATAGAGCCTAAAATTACAAATATTTACCGATTTCCGGGAACAGTGTTTTAAAACCCTAAGCATAATTATATCTTTGCAGTGATATTTTATCATTTAATCCATTATCATGGACAACAGATTCGTAATAATTATGGCTGGAGGTGTTGGAAGCCGTTTCTGGCCTTTGAGTCGTCGTGAAACACCAAAGCAATTTCTTGACATTCTTGGTACAGGAGAAACCCTCTTGCAGCAGACATTCAGACGCTTCAGTTCAGTCTGTCCTGCATCTAATATTCTTGTAGTTACAAATCAGGATCATAAAAATTTAGTTACCGGGCAACTTGACATTAACCCGGCAAATGTCCTTGCAGAGCCTTTCAGGCGTAATACTGCTCCTTGCCTGGCTTACGGAACATTCAGGATACTACAGGAGAATCCTGATGCAGTCATTACTGTTACGCCTGCTGATCACTTGATAAAAAAAG
>DAONXX010000028.1:0-25287 GCA_035414025.1 Bacteroidales bacterium
TTTTGAATGGACACAGGAGCAAAAACTCGTGGGCAGGATCCTATAAAATCAGCCAGGGTGTCCCAATGACGAAAACAGGACTTCAGTTAATTTGGTCACTTCAAACTTTTCTTTGCCAACTCCAGACGCTTTAAGTATTTAAGAAATCAATCCGGAATTAACCCGAGTTTTTTCTAAATAAAAAAGCTGCAGATCTGAATTCTCTGCAGCTTTAAAAACACAATTATGAGGGAAGAATAATATTAATCTTTTACACAGCGTATTGACATCCCGTAGGTTTTTTCTTTGTAGTCTCTCAGTACTTTAGCATTATTATAAGAAACATTTCTGCTCCATGCCAGTTCAGTATTGAATTGTGTTGAAGTCCACCAGCGGGCACCTTCACCAATATACCAGAAATTTCCTTCATAGCATCTGCGACCACCTGGAAGAGCTTTAAAACCATAAAAATCAGTAGCTGCTGTATTTGGTGTGTTCCAGTGAATGGTACCCTCTTCCTTTAGTTTTCCACCTGCTTCATCTACACCGCCGGCAAAAGTAACAAGGGTGTTCCAATCATCATCAGTCGGAACATGGAATCCTGTCGGGCAAAGACCTCTTTCATCAGCTACGGCATACCAGTTATATAAAGCTCCATAGGTTTTCCCATAGGTATCTTCATTGTTACTGTACCAGCTGTAACCGGGTGTGGTAAGATTTATCCATTCGGCTTTTTCAATCACATTGGGTATGACAGAACCGTCATTGAACTTTGTAGTCTTCAGGTTTTCAGCCATCCAAACCTGTGTACCGATATAAACCAGGTCATAAACATTACCTTCGACGTCCGTGACGCTTGTCGCTTTTTCTGTTGTGAATGATACCTGATCTCCGTATGCTGTGCCCTCTTTGTTTACTGCATAAGCCCTGAGATAGTAAGTCTGATCCGGGTCAAGGTCTGTAATTTCGCTGACAAAGCTTCCTGTTCCGATTCCATTCATCGTTTTATTATCCGCAGTTATAGTCGGGTTTTCGGTTTTACCCCATACCACACCTCTTGCAGTTACCGCTTCTCCTCCATCGTCAGTTACATTTCCGCCTGACTTAGCCGTCGATTCTGTTTTTTCGGTAACAGGAGCAGTGGTCACTGTGGGTATAGTCGACTTTTTGCAGGAACTGAACATTGAAATCACGCCTGCTGAAACAATCAAAATAAATGAGTACTTTAGAATAAGTTTCATGATAGTAAAATTAAATTTATTAGTTTCAACGATATAAATTCCGAAATTGTTACACATAGATGGAACAAAAGTAAGCTAAATGTCATATTAATAATAAGGCCAATTGACAACAAGGGTGTCGACAAACTGGAATTTGTCAACCATTAAATGGGGGTATTGACAAAGTATGAAGACATCTTAGGTTTTTGACAAACCGGCTTTTATGAGGGATAAGATAAAATGGCAAATTGAAAATTTATTGTAAACGCCCGGCAAGTCTGGGCATTTGGTGTAACTGTTAAATCTGAATTTTATATCTGACAGCTTCTGCCCCTACTATTTAAGTCTTTGTACCTTTGTTATCTTTACACAGTATTAAATTCCTTCATTTTTCTTACATTTGCCCTTTATTTAAAAACTATGTACGTATTGATCCTTGGTACTGCACATCCCTACAGAGGTGGACTGGCTTCTTTTAACGAGAGACTTGCCAGGCAGTTCCTGTCGGAAGGTCACAATACGGAAATATTTACCTTTACTTTACAATATCCGCGATTCCTTTTTCCCGGAAAGACACAGTTCACTGAGGCTGAAGCCCCATCTGATCTGAAGATCACCCGGCTGCTTAACTCCATTAACCCTTTCAACTGGATTAATGTAGGACAGAAGATAAGAAGGCAAAAGCCGGATATTCTTATTATAAAATACTGGCATCCGTTCATGGCTCCATGCTTTGGCACTGTGGCAAAGGTGGCTGCCCGCAACAAATCAACCCGTGTGATATGCATATTCGATAATGTGGTGCCACATGAGAAAAGCCTTATTGACAGATCTTTTACCAGATACTTCCTGAACAGCATAAACGGTGGAATAGTTATGTCCGGAAGCGTTTTTGATGATCTGAAATCATTCAATACTGATTTTCCTGTTGTTTTTAATCCTCATCCACTGTATGATAATTATGGTACTCCAATGCGACGCGAGGACGCGTTGAAAAATCTCAATCTGCCGGCTGATAACTCATATATGCTTTTCTTCGGTTTTATCAGGGCTTATAAGGGACTCGACCTGCTGCTTGAAGCTTTTGCTGAAAAACAATTGAGAAATGGAAAACTTAAGCTTATAATTGCAGGAGAGTTTTATGAAAATGATAAAATGTACCGGGATATAATTGTTAAAAATAATATGTGTGATGATGTAATCCTTTTTGACCGTTTCATAGGTGAAAATGAGGTTGCATCTTTTTTCTCGGCAGCTGATCTTATTGTACAGCCTTACAGAAGTGCAACTCAGAGCGGCGTGACTCAGATAGCATACCATTTTGGGAAACCAATGCTCGTAACGAATGTAGGAGGTCTTCATGAAATAGTCAAAGATGGTGAATGTGGATATGTAGTAAACCCTGATCCGCGATCAATCAGTACGGCAATTATGGATTTCTTTACTAACAACAGGTATGACGAATTCTCTGCTGGTGTCAACCGCGAGAAGTCCAGATTTACATGGGACAAGCTGACGGCCGCGTTAATAAATGTCAGCAGAGAGAGTGCTAAACAAAATAAAATAAAATAAAATGAGCTTGAACCTGGTACTGAAATATCAAAAATTACAAGTAGCAGATTGCGAGGTGCAGGATTGTTTTTATCCGGTCTCCGGTTTCCGCTCTTTGCTCTCCGCCCTTTTAACAATACCGTGCATAATAACCACTAACTAATGATATACAGAAGTAAAGCCCCTCTCAGACTTGGACTTGCCGGCGGAGGCAGCGATGTGTCACCTTACTCTGACATGTTCGGAGGGGCAGTTTTGAATGCTACAATTGATCACTATGCTTTCTGTACAATAGAAGAGACTGACGATAATTCGGTTATTTTAAATGCAGCTGATCTGAATTGTAGCAAAAGATATAGTTCTGCACTGGAATTGCCTGTTGATGGTCAGCTTGACCTGCATAAAGGTGTATATAACAGGATAGTAAAGGATTTCGGGATCACCAAGCCCCTTTCATTTAAGATGACAACATGGTGCGATACTCCTCCGGGTAGTGGACTCGGCTCATCTTCCACAATGGTTGTCGCTATCCTAAAAGCTTTTGCAGAATGGCTTAATCTTCCCCTTGGTGATTACGACATGGCTTACCTTGCTTATAGGATAGAACGTATTGATCTCGGGCTCAGAGGAGGCAAACAGGATCAGTATGCAGCAACATTCGGAGGATTTAACTTTATAGAATTTTATAGTGATGACAGGGTCATTGTGAATCCCTTGAGAATCAAGAAATGGATAGTTGATGAACTTGAGGCCTCAATGATACTGTTTTATACTGGAGCTTCAAGGGATTCTGATAAGATAATAAAGGAACAGCAGGAAAATACAAGAAAGGGTAAGAAGATACAGGTAGAGGCCACGCATAGCATTAAGCAAAGCTCTTTCATAATGAAAGAATATTTGCTTAAAGGTGATATAGAAGGCTTTGCAGAAACCTTAGGAAGGGAATGGGAGAATAAAAAGAAGATGGCAACATCTATAACAAATAAACATATTGAAAATATTTATGAAGCTGCAATGAGTTCAGGTGCATACGGAGGAAAGGTTTCCGGAGCGGGAGGAGGCGGATTTATGTTCTTTATTACTGATCCGGTTAAAAGACTGAATCTTATAAATGCTCTTGGGAAATTCAATGGGAAAATACTGAATTTTCATTTCAGTGAAAATGGTTGTCAAGGATGGAAAATTAATGAAATATGGAAGCGGTAATACTTGCAGGAGGAATGGGAACACGCCTGAGTCAGGTTGTTAAAGATATTCCGAAACCGATGGCTCCGGTAAACGGTAGACCTTTTATGTCTTTTGTCCTGGAATGGCTGATAAGCTATCCGGTTGAAAAGATAATTCTGTCACTTGGTTTTAAGTCAGAGATCATCCGGAGTTATTTTGGCGAATCTTTTTTAGGCATACCGATCGAGTATGTTGTTGAGGATAAGCCTCTTGGAACAGGCGGAGCAGTTAAATATGCGGCACGTTTTACAGAAAGCGATAATCTCCTTGTAATGAACGGAGATACATATTTTCCTATCAATCTGAAAGAGTTTTATGACTTTCATATTGAAAATGAAAATCACTTTTCAGTGGCGCTTAAAAGATTGACTGATTTTGACCGTTATGGTTCAGTTGAATACAGTGGTGATAAGATAGTCAGCTTCAGGGAGAAGGAATTCTGCAGTGATGGGCTTATAAACGGAGGGATCTATTTTATTAACAGGGATTATCTTGAAAGTAAAAAACTGCCGGAGATATTCTCTCTTGAATATGATCTTATGGAAAAAGAAGCCGGAGAAGGAATACTGAAAGCTAAGATCTTCGATGATGTGTTCATTGATATCGGAATCCCGGCTGATTATCTTCGTGCTTCAGAACTTTTTTCAGATAACCTGTTATCCGAAACATGAAAAATTCAACTCCCCGTCCCGAGTCTCCTGGCATACACCCTGTGTCCATAAATAAAGCTCTCTTTCTGGATCGCGATGGTGTAATAAATTATGACAGAGGGCATGTCTTCACTAACAGGGATTTCATTTTTAATGAGGAGATCTTCGATATTTGCAGGGGATATATTGACAGGGGGTTTATTGTGCTCGTTATCACAAATCAGGCGAGGATAGCCAGGGGGATCTATTCTGAAGCGGATTTTTTAAAGCTTACCAGATGGATGGTAGGGCAATTCAGGGAAAGGGGAATTATTATTTCGAAAGTCTATTATTGTCCCCACCATCCTGATTTTACAGGGCCCTGTTCATGTCGTAAGCCGGAACCCGGAATGTTACTGCAGGCAATCAGTGAATTCAATCTTGATATTGCAGAATGTGCTCTTTATGGTGATAAGGAATCTGACATTGAAGCAGGCAGGAGGGCTGGTATCGCAGAAGCAAATATGCACCTGTATAAGGCAGGGGAGGGGTATATTAGACGTCAGCCGGCTACAGATTGATCTTATCTTTTATCAGATAAGTATTCCTCTCAGCAGAGTTACGGTTTATCAGTTCACCAAGGAAGCCTGTCAGGAACAGTAAAGTGCCTATTATCATTGTAGTAAGGGCAATATAGAAGTAGGGGCTGTCTGTAACGAGAGGAGCCCTCAGGTTGTTATGCACAAACATAAGCTTATTGACTCCGAGATAAGCTGCCATAACAAAACCTATTATGAACATTATAGTGCCAAGCAATCCGAACAGATGCATGGGTCTCTTTCCGAAGCGACTTATAAATCCGATGGTGAGAAGGTCGAGGTAACCCTTTACAAACCTGTCCATACCATATTTTGACATACCATACTTCCGCGGCCGGTGTTCAACAATTTTCTCTCCGATCTTTTGGAAGCCTGCCTCTTTAGCAAGTATGGGGATATAACGGTGCATCTCACCGAATACTTCTATGCTCTTTACAACCTCATTCCTGTAAGCCTTAAGTCCGCAGTTGAAATCATGCAGTTTTATGCCTGATGAGATCCTTGCTGTAAAATTATAAAGTTTGCTGCTGAATCGCTTGATAAAGGGATCATATCTCTTTTTCTTCCAGCCGGATACAATATCATATCCCTGATCCCTGATCATCCTGTAAAGTTCGGGTATTTCATCCGGACTATCCTGAAGATCAGAATCCATTGTGATTATAACATCGCCTGACGCTTTTTGGAAACCAGTATGAAGTGCAGCGGCTTTCCCATAGTTGCGCCTGAAACTCACACCTTTTACTGAGTCATTTTTCTTTGTTATTTGTTCAATTTTCTGCCATGAAGAATCAGAACTGCCATCATCAATGAACAGGATCTCAAATGAGAGACCAGCCTTACTGCATACTGTTTCTATCCAGTTGGCAAGTTCTGTAACGGATTCTTCTTCGTTATAGACTGGTATGATGATACTAAGATCCATTATATCAATACATATTATTGCTCGGGAGTGTCGATAAGGGGATTACCTTCCTTACGGACGAAAGCTGCAACTATAAGGGACATTATAAGCCCCTGGAACATATTCCCGAAAATACTAATCGGAGCCATAAAGCCGGGTTTCATTATCCTTGCCTGAACAGTCATACTTGCATCTATCTGACTCTGGCTTAATCCACTGTTAAGCAGTTTCTCCTCTGTCATTGCAAGCATCTTGTCAATAAGGTTAGTGTCGATGAAAGCATATAGTATATATGTGAATATGGCGATTATTATGCTGTAATATAGGCATATAACAACTCCTGCCCCCAATGCCTTGCCGAATGATATCATTCCATAAAGGAAGTTATCCCGGTACATTTTTACCAGGAAGTAGAGAACTATTATCTGGATCAGAATAAAAACATAGCCCTGTATGTTATTGAGTGAAAGATCCAGGAAATACATAACAAGGGTATAGACAATGCCGATTAATCCGAGAATAAGCCCATTTTTCAGATTGGCTTTCCAGACATTAACTTTTTGTTCCATTTTTTTGATTTTAATTCAATTCTGCTAACAAATATAATCTAAAAACAATCACAGTTGGAGAGGGCTCCGGAATTATATTTGTTATGCTTGGAAAATTGTCATATTTTTGCAGTGGGTAAGTCTTATACGACCAGCTCCTGCTGAACTCCCCCAGGATCGGAAGGTAGCAAGGGTAGGTGGTTGTAGCGGTGCGATATAAGGAGCTTACCCTTTTTATGTTTTACAGATTGAGGATTTTACTTACAGGTGAGACGAAATCCCTGAAGCAGCGAATCGTGATTTTCGCCTGATCTTTTTTCCCTTTTAATGCTTCAACCTCAACACCTGTCACTTCTATAACTTTCTATTATATTTGCAGAAATAACCGCAGCAATATGTTGATTCGCATCTATCCCGAAAATCCAAATGTGAAGCATATCCGTTTAGTACTGGATGCTTTGGAAGCCGGAGGAATAATTATTTATCCTACGGATACTGTGTATGCGATGGGATGCGACATAAAGGCAAACCGGGCAATTGAAAGAATAGCCCAGCACAAAGGCCTTAATCCAAAGAATCCCGACCTGTCTCTTATATTTCACGATATGAGCCAGCTGTCAGAATATACAATAGTCAGGGATAACAGTATCTTCAAGCTTCTAAAACGCAACCTTCCCGGCCCATTCACGTTTATTGTAAAAGCGAATAACCAGATACCAAAATTATTCAAGAACAAAAAAAAGACTGTCGGCATAAGGATACCTGACAATAATATTGTGCTTGAAATTGTAAGGGAACTTGGCCGGCCTCTGATTACAACTTCAATCCATGATCCTGACGAAATAATCGAGTATACGACAGATCCGGAACTTATTTATGAGAAATTCCGCGACTTTGCCGATGTTGTTATCGATGGCGGCTATGGCAAGAATGAGGCATCAACGGTTGTCGACTGCACAGGTGACGAGATAGAAATTATAAGGCAGGGACTTGGAAATCTTGAATGGTAATTGCCGGTCAGTGTTTATAAAAGCCCCTGGAGAAGAATATCAGGACTGAAAGCATTTCCAGCCTGCCAAGCAGCATTATAAAGGAGAAGAACCATTTTCCCCACTGGGGAGCTGAATGATAGGTGCTGAATGGCCCGAATGATCCTATTGCGGGACCAATATTTCCTAGCAGGGCAGCAGATGTGCTGAATGAGGTGATTATATCATATCCCATAAATGCTATTACTACCGAGCTGATGCAGATTACAATGAAATATATTACAATGAACATAAGAAGATTATATACAAAACTCTGTTGTATTACTCTGTGATCGACATGAACGGGTATAACAGCATTGGGATGAATCATCCTTCGCATCTCCACTCTTGAGTTCTTAATAGCCACAAGGAGTCTTATTATCTTTAGGCTTCCCCCGGCAGAACCTGCTGTCCCTCCGGTAAACATAAGAACAAAGATTATCACTATCATCACACTCCCCCAGGCATTATAATTAGCGCTGTAAAATCCTGTTGTTGTAATTGTTGATACCAGATGAAATGAACTCATAAGTAATGCATTACCTGCATTATACAAAGATTCATGCCACAATATGAAACTTCCGGCGAGTATAAAGACAAGGCAGATTATAAGGTAAAATATGAATTCATTATTCCGGCTAATCTTTCTGATGCCGGAGTTTATTCCGAAATAAATAAGTGTCAGGTTGGTACCTGCAATGAACATGAATACCGTAAGGACTATCAGTATGAACGGATTTGCAATAGATGCCATGCTGTAGTCGTGTGTTGTGAAGCCGCCTGTCGACATTGTTGTGAATGAATGACACAGAGCATCGAAAAGATTCATTCCGCCGGCTACAAGGAGAATAGTTTCAGCTAAGGTCAGTATCAGGTATATTGTGAATAGCCTTTTGCTTGCCTCCCTGATCTTTGGGTGTATCTTATCTGCTGTCTGACCTGTGAAATCTGTCAGTGTCAGTGGTATGTTTATTGATTTTACAACCGGAAGCAATGGTAAAGAGAAGATTATTATGAATCCCAGTCCCCCAAGCCACTGGGTAAGGCTTCTCCAGAACAATATTCCGTGAGATTGTGATTCGATACTGTTTAGTATCGTTGCACCTGTAGTTGTGAATCCTGACATGGACTCAAAAAAAGCATCGGTGAAGTTTGTTACAGTTTTTGTCATCAGGTAGGGAAGTGTACTGAAAAGGGTGATGATCAGCCATATACCTACAATAATTATATAACCTTCCTTATTGCTGTGTAACTTTTCTTCCTTCCTCAACGGAGTGTAAACCAATACTCCGGTGACTATCGTAATAATTCCTGAGAATAAAATTGAAGCTGGTTCATTGTAAATAAATGATACCACTGCAGCAAGAAGCATGAACAGCCCTTCAATTATTAGAGCAAGACTGAAGAACCTTGCGATGATCCTGAAATTAAGCATTATATCAGGTGAAGAATTTAGTCAGACGCTCGTAAGCACTTGGTAGTGTAAACACAACAACCCTGTCGTTTTCTTTTATTATAGTATCGCCTGTTGCAATAAAAGGGACTCCATCCCTGGTCCCGCCTCCGACTATTGCATCTACGGGGAAATCCATACTTCGCAGCGTTCCTCTTGTAATTTTGGCATCAGAGGGAACTGTGAATTCAATTACTTCTGCTTCGGTACCTGCCATGAATCTTACCTGGGTCATGTTCAGGTTTGTAGTGTGCCTGAATATTCTGCTGGCCGCTGAGATCTTTTTGTTTATTATTGTATCGATCCCCGAGTTTTCTGCAAGATGAATGTATTCCATGTTTTCTACCTCAGCTATAGTTTTTTTAACTCCCATCTTTTTTGCAAGCAGGCATGACAGAATGTTAGTTTCAGAATTACCGGTAACAGCCACAAATACATCAATTTCAGATATGCCTTCCTGCTCAAGGAGCTCTAAATTCCTTCCGTCTCCGTTAATTATCAGAGTGTTATTAAGGAGTTCTGCAAGAATCTCACATTTTGCAGGATCTGAATCGATCAGTTTTACAACACATTTCTTCTGCATATAGAATGCAACATGTTTGCCTATCCTGCTCCCTCCGAGGATCATCATGCTTTTTGTCTCAAAGCTCTCTTTACCTGATGTTTTCATTATCTCATCAACACCTTCGGGAGTTGAGATTATAAAAACAAGATCTCCCGGTTTGAAATGTTCCTTTCCCCTGGGAATAATTGTTTTGTCATATCTTTTTATAGCAACAGCCCTGTATTTGTCAGTCTTATTTGTAACAGAGATCTCCTCAAGGCTCTTATTTATTATAGGAGCATTCTGATCAAGCTTATGTACGAACATTGACAACTTCCCGCCAGAGAATTCCATGTATTCAGTAGCTCCTGTTTCCTGAAGAAGCATAAGTACTTCCCTTGCTGCAATAAGTTCCGGATAAATTAGAGAATCAACGCCAATGTTCTTGAAGAACTCAATAGTAGAATGTTCCAGGTAATCAAGATTATCTATCCTGGCTACTGTTTTCAATGCACCAAACTTTTTTGCCAGTAGGGAGGATATAACATTGGTGTCCTCAGAATGGGTGACAGCTATGAACAGATCTGTCTTTTTCTGCAATGCGTCCTTTAGAATATTTATTGATGTTGATGATCCGTGGAATGTCAGAACGTCAAGAGTCGACTCGATAGGTTTCAGCCTTTCATCATCCGGGTCTATAAGGATGATCTCATGATTCTCATTTGAAAGCATCTTAGCCAGATGCGTCCCGACTTCTCCTGCTCCGGCAATTATTATTCTCATAAAATGAATTGAAAAACACAACAAAATAATGGATAAATACGGTAATACTAAAGTTTTTCACTGAATATATTTATAATGTTTTCATAAACCCGCGTGAAAAGCTCCATTTTTTCTGACAATAAATACATTATCCTGGCTGAATATTCCTGCAGGAAGTCTGAATCCTGGAGATACGCCGGAACTTAGTATTAGTTCAGCCGCATTTTCCGTACCTCCCGTATCTTTTGCAAATGAACTTACCGGTCCGCTCAGTATTATATAATCCGGCCTGAATTTACTTAATACCTGGGAATTTAAAGTTCCGGTGATAAGTATCCTTTTATTGCCTGCCATTATTAATCTGGGATCCCCGTTAAGAGGAAATGTTTTTTCTCTGAGATCAAGCACTGCTTTATGCCTGTTAACCTCTTTGGAAGATAATGAATCGGAGAATATTTTGAGTGTATGACCGCATCTTATTCCGACAGTTGTGTATCCGGTAGTGTTGTAGACTATCAGTTCTGCCGTTGTTTTAGTTCTGATGTGCCTGGCCGTACCTACAAGAATAAACAATAATAATGCAAATGCTGCAATGATTGGTGAAACAGATCTTTTCTTAAGTATCATTGAAGTAAAAAGAAAGGTCACTATCATAAGAGGGATACACTGAGCAGTGACCATGCCTATATTCTCAATTGAAGAAAGCGGCAATGATGATGCTTTTTCAGTCAGATATTGTGTAACACCGGTGAGAGAGCCGAGTATTCTGGCGAAAAATACAGAAAGAAATTTCAGAGGGAATGTAAGAGGTACCAGACATCCGGCTATAATTACCATTGAAGAAACAGGCACTATAATTACATTTGACAATATGAACCATGTCGGGAACCTGTTGAAAAGAATCACTGTAAGCGGGAGTGTGCCAAGCTGAGCAATAATTGTAACTGCTACAGATTGCCAGATATAATCTGATATCCTGCTGCTGAAACGTATTTTCAGGTATAGCTCACGATAGAATAAAATTATATAGATTACTGCTGAATAGGAGAGGAGAAAGCCTGCATCGAAGATGGTTGAAGGCCTGATTATTATTATGACAAATGCTGAAGCCAGAACGGAATTTACAGAATTTACAGGTCTTTTCATGAGATATCCCGTCTGAAGAAAAGTGAACATAAGTGTTGCTCTCATTACAGATGGGGTCAG
Source organism: Bacteroidales bacterium (assembly GCA_035414025.1). Lineage (GTDB taxonomy): Bacteria > Bacteroidota > Bacteroidia > Bacteroidales > VadinHA17 > LD21. Next base: position 11,651 of record DAONXX010000028.1, read on the forward strand.
TCCGGTCACGAATGCAAACATCCATAAAAATAGTATCGTGATAAGCACTCTCAGAATCCTGAGTTTTCCCTTAAAAAAGAATAGTATTTTGAAAATGAAAAGGCTTAATATTATTGCATGTAGGCCTGAGACAGCCATAATATGCATAACACCTGCCTTTTGGAAGGCCTGTTTCTGATCCTGCTCCAGCATACTCTTCTGTCCCAGTGTGATAGCCGAAACAAGTGCAAGTCTCTCGCCTGTAATGCCTCTTGCATTGTACATGGCAATTATTTTTTCTCTTATTATCCGAGCCTTGTAGATAAATTTCCGGTGTTCAGACGAAGTGTGCCTTATTACATCACTGCTGTCGGTAAACGCATAGTACTTGATACCATGATTTTCCATGTAGAATTTGTAATCGAACTCATAGGGATTGCCCCGGTTCATAATTTCCAAAGGGGAACATCTTATTACCATCCTGTCGCCCGGGCGGTAAAGGGATACATCATTGCCCTTTTTGTGATAAAGCAAAATCGAACCTTTTACCGGTATTGTCCCTTCGGGGTTCAGTCTGTTACAAAGTTTGAGTACAATGCTGAAGGTATTCTCCTTTTCTTCAGGGAAATCGTATAATATGCCTGAATAAATGGCTTCACCGGCTTCAAGGACAGAAATATTATCTTTTTCCATTCTGTATAGGAATGCTCCTGTGAAGAAAAAGGTAATAGTCAGGCTTATTCCATATAGATTGTTTGTTAATGATTTATTGAAGAAAAGCGATGTGCAGAAAAGGAGAAATACAAATATTGCCGCTGAAATAAACAAATTATCGCTTGGAGTATAGAATAATCCGCACACTATTCCGGCGCATAATGGAAGCACCAGCCGAAGGAAAGGTATTTCCCTGATTAGCACTGAACACAGTATTTGAGACTTTATAAAGTTAGGAAATAGTACTGAAAATGCCTATTGTCAGCAGGAATTAATACTGAGGAAAAACTTCAAACACTTTTCACCCTTTGTTTCGGCAGTACCGTTCTGTATCCGGCCTCAAATCTGCCCTTGCTGATAGCGGTCAGCTTACCTTTTATAAGTCTTTTTCTCAGTGCATTTACCCTGTCGGTAAACAGAATGCCATCGAGATGATCGTATTCATGCTGGATTATTCTGGCCTGATAACCTTCGAAAACATCATCGTGGAAGACCCAGTTTTCATCATAATATTCGATTCTTATCCGGCTTTCCCTGTTGACCTCTTCCCTCAGATTAGGGATGCTGAGGCATCCTTCCGGCATCAGTTTAAGATCGCCGCTTTTTTCTTTGATATGCGCATTAATGAATACTTTCTTAAAACCGGTGAGAGAAGGTTCATCTTCTGCAAGGGGTGTCCCGTCAATAACGAAAATCCTCACTGATTTCCCGATCTGAGGAGCGGCAAGGCCCATTCCTTCAGAATTGTACATTGTCTCAAAAAGATCTGCAATAAGCTTCTGGAGATCTGGATAATCACTGTTAATATCCTCAGCTGTCTTTCTTAGAACAGGGTGTCCGTATACTAATATCGGGTATGTCATTAATCCTTTTTTTTATCAAGAAAAGTCTGCAAAATTATCGATGCGCTTATTTTATCGACAGTTCCCTTATTCTGTCTTTCCTTTTTCTTTAATCCACCGTCTATCATAATCCTATGCGCCATACTTGATGTGAATCTCTCATCAACAAGATGAATCTTTATTTCCGGGAAATCTCTTTTCAGTTTTTTTAAAAAGGGATCAATGTATTTAACAGAATCGCTGGGCTTATTGTTCAATGTTACCGGATATCCTATCACAAAAGCTTCAATGGTTTCTGATTTCATGTATACTCTGATGAAATCGTTAAATTCATCAGGGTGTAATGTGTTCAGTGGGGAAGCAAACATTTTGAGCGGATCAGTTACTGCAATTCCCACTCTCTTCTTTCCGTAGTCTATACCGATAATTCTGCTCATTTTTCTGAATGTAAAAGTACAAATTATAAGTAAAGTTGCAAAGTAAAAGCCTCACGAACGTACTCTTTATGAAGGTGTGACAAAAAAAGGGTGTCCCTTTTGAGACACCCTCGTAATCTGATTAAAGATGTAATTTATTCAGTCTTTGTGAACTCCATTGCTGCAAGTCTTTTATAGGAATTGTAACGCCATTTGGCATTTTCCTCTGCAGCTTTGAAGAGCACTTTAGCTTCATCGGGGAACATCTTGACAAGTGATGTGTAACGTACTTCAGAATTTATGAAGCTTTGGAATTTAGTCCAGTCGGGTTCTTTTGAATCCAGAATGAATGGATTCTTGCCCTCAGCTTCAAGGAGAGGATTGTAACGATACAGATGCCAGTATCCTGATTCTACGGCAAATTTCTCCTGAGCCTGTGTTTTACCCATACCGTTCCTGAGCCCGTGATTTATACAGGGAGAATAAGCAATTATAAGTGAAGGACCGGGATAAGCTTCAGCTTCCTTTATAGCCCTAAAATACTGTGAATTGCTAGCTCCCATAGCTACCTGGGCAACATACACGTAACCGTAGCTCATGGCCATTTGCCCGAGGTCTTTTTTGCGGATCTTTTTTCCTGATGCTGCAAATTTAGCTACTGCACCGGCAGGTGTCGACTTCGAAGCCTGGCCACCCGTATTTGAATATACTTCTGTGTCGAGAACCAGAATATTGATATCTTCTCCTGCTGCTATCACATGGTCAAGTCCTCCATAGCCAATGTCATATGCCCAGCCGTCGCCTCCGAATACCCAGTGTGATTTTTTTACCAGGTATTGTTTAAGACTGAGTATTTCTTTTGCAACTTCTGATTTATCTTTTTTGCATGCTTCAATAACTTTTTCGGAAGCAGCTTTTGAAGCTTCGGTATTATTCATTCCATCAAGCCATTCGCTAAAAGCAGCTTTTGTTTCTTCGTTTACAGAATTGCCTGACTCTCTCATTCTGAGAGCAATTCTTTCACGCATCTTGTTAGAGCCAAGCATAAGGCCGAATCCATATTCAGCGTTGTCTTCAAAAAGTGAGTTGGCCCATGCCGGTCCATGTCCCTTTTCATTGGTTGTATAGGGAGTTGAAGGAACTGATGCACCATAGATGGATGAACAGCCTGTTGCATTCGCAATTATCATTCTGTCACCGAATAGCTGTGTAAGGGTTTTGATATATGGTGTCTCACCGCAACCAGCACATGCTCCTGAGAATTCAAATAACGGCTGTGCAAACTGGCTGTTTTTTACATTCACAAATTTATCGACAACATTATCCTTGTATCCTACTTTTTCATGCATGTAGGTCCATCTGTCTGCTTCGGCAAGTTGAGTTTCTAAAGGCTTCATTATCAGGGCTTTATTCTTTGACGGGCATATGTCTGCACAGTTCCCACAGCCGGTACAGTCATAGACACTTAGCTGCATTTTGAACCTGTATTGCTTGAGGGCACCGGGGATACCCTGTATCGTTTTCGTGCCTGCCGGTGCATTTTTAGCTTCTTCCTCAGTTAAAAGGAAAGGCCTGATTGCTGCATGAGGACAAACATAGGCGCACTGATTGCACTGGATGCATTCATCGGGCTGCCATTCCGGAACATTTACAGCAATACCTCTCTTTTCGTATGCCGCGATGCCTGCCGGGAATGTGCCGTCTTCTCTTCCTGCAAAAGCGCTGACAGGGATATCATCACCTTTAAGGGCTATTATGGGGTCAACAACATTACGGTAAAATTCCGGTTTGCTGCCGTTTTCGCTTACTTTTTCAATTTTGAGATCAGCCCATTCAGCAGGTATCTCAACTTTTTCAACCTGACCGCCCCTTTCAACAGCCGCATAATTCATATTTACTATTTTCTCACCTTTCCTTCCGTAGGAATTGTAGATGGCCTTTTTCATTTCTTTTTCAGCCTCATCGTACGGAATAATGTTGGCAAGTTTGAAGAAGGCAGCCTGCATTATTGTATTTGTCCTGTTACCAAGTCCAATTTCTTCAGCAATAGTTGTTGCATTAATTATATAGAAGTTGATCTTGTTCTCAGCCATGTATTTCTTTATTGATGCAGGAAGTCTTTTCTTTGTTTCCTCTGCATCCCACAATGAATTGAGCAGGAATATGCCGTTTTTCTTCAGACCTTTCAGCATATTGTCATATTTGTTTATATAAGATGGTACATGGCAGGCAACAAAGTCAGGAGTGTTAACATAATATGGTGATCTGATAGGATTATCTCCGAACCGGAGGTTGGAAATTGTGATTCCCCCCGATTTTTTAGAATCGTATGCAAAATATGCCTGGCAGTATTTATCGGTTGTATCGCCAATTATTTTTATTGAGTTCCTGTTGGCTCCTACGGTACCATCTGATCCGATGCCGTAAAATTTAGCAGAATATGTTCCTGGAAGTGCAACATTTATCTCTGGAATAGCAGGCAGAGACTTGAACGTCACATCGTCGGTGATTCCCACTGTAAAGAAATCCATAGGTTCCTTTAGCTTCATATTCTCGAAAACTGAAAGTACCATTGCCGGAGTGGTATCTTTGGAGCTAAGACCATATCTTCCGCCAAGGATTACCGGCTTTTCATTGCGTGTATAGAACAAGTTTTTTATATCGAGGTAAAGAGGTTCGCCGGGAGCTCCGGGTTCTTTTGTCCTGTCGAGAACGGTTATCTTTTTAACCGATTTCGGAAAAACGTCGAAGAAATATTTTTCTGAGAATGGGCGGTAGAGATGAACCGTAAGTAATCCGGCTTTTTCACCTTTTGATGCGAGGTAATCAATAACTTCTTTTGTTGTGTCTGTTATTGAGCCCATTGCAATAATTATGTTTTCTGCATCAGGAGCGCCATAATATGTAAATGGCTTATATTCTCTTCCGGTTAATTTTGTTATCTCCGCCATGTAAGCATTGACTATATCGGGGATAGGTTCATAAAATTTGTTTATTGCTTCTTTGGCCTGGAAGAAAATATCAGGATTCTGATTTGTTCCTCTTGTTACGGGGTGTTCCGGATTAAGGGCATTGTTGCGGAATTTTTCAATTGCTTCCCAGTCAACAAGTTTTTTCATGTCTTCCATTTCCACGACTTCAATTTTCTGAATCTCTGCTGAAGTTCTGAATCCGTCAAAGAAATGAAGGAAGGGTATTCTTGATTTAATTGCTGAAAGATGGGCAACTCCTGCAAGGTCCATAATCTCCTGAACGCTTCCGCTGGCAAGCATTGCAAAACCTGTCTGACGTGTTGCGTAAATATCACTGTGGTCACCGAATATTGATAAGGCATGTGCTGCTATTGTCCTGGCACTCACATGAAATACTCCCGGAAGAAGCTCAGCAGCTATTTTATACATGTTGGGGATCATAAGAAGCAATCCCTGTGATGCTGTGAATGTTGAACATAAGGATCCGGCCTGAAGTGCACCATGAAGTGCCCCTGCAGCTCCACCTTCAGATTGCATTTCTACAACCTTGACCTGTTCACCGAACATGTTTTTACGACCATTGGCCGACCATTCATCAACATATTCGGCCATTGTTGATGAAGGTGTGATAGGATATATGCAAGCGACTTCGCTAAACATATACGCAATGTGCGATGCAGCCTCGTTACCATCGCATGTTATGAATTTTTTTGTTCCCATTGTGATAATTAATGTTTATAATAAAGTAATTAATTGTTTTTTGATAAAAACTATTCTGAGCATAAAAAATATATGTCTCTTTATCCGCCATTCATAGACACGAGAAACTCTTCATTTGATCTTGCCTGCAAAAGTCTGTCACGAAGGAATTCCATAGCCTCAATGGCATTCATATCAGCAAGGTAATTACGCAGGATCCAAATTTTCTGCATTATATTCTTGTTTAGCAGGAGATCTTCCCGGCGCGTGCTTGAGGCAGGAATATCTATTGAGGGGAATATCCTTCTGTTGGATAGTTTCCTGTCGAGCTGCAGTTCCATATTGCCTGTGCCTTTGAATTCTTCGAAAATCACATCATCCATTTTGGATCCTGTGTCTGTAAGTGCAGTTGCAAGTATTGTAAGTGAGCCTCCGTTTTCAATATTACGGGCAGCTCCGAAAAATCTCTTTGGTTTATGAAGGGCATTTGAATCGACGCCTCCCGAAAGGACTTTCCCTGAAGCAGGGGCTGTTGTATTAAAGGCTCTGGCCAGCCTTGTGATAGAGTCGAGAAGGATTACTACGTCATGGCCACATTCAACAAGTCTTTTTGCTTTTTCAAGAACGATATTTGCTACACGGCAGTGCCTTTCAGCCGGTTCGTCGAAAGTGGAGGCAATAACCTCAGCTTTTACGTTACGGGCCATATCGGTTACCTCTTCAGGTCTTTCATCGATAAGCAGTATCATCAGGTAAACATCCGGGTGATATTTGGCTATTGCATTGGCTATCTCCTGAAGGAGAATTGTCTTTCCTGTTTTTGGCTGGGCAACGATAAGTCCCCTTTGTCCTTTGCCTATCGGAGTAAACATATCAATGATCCTTACAGAAAGACTGCCTTCTCCAGGCTGGCATAAGGTGAATTTCTCATTGGGGAAGAGCGGCGTAAGAAAATCAAAAGGCACCCTGTCTCTTATGAAATCCGGACTCCTTCCGTTTATCTCGTCAACCTTGATAAGAGGGAAGTATTTCTCTCCTTCTTTCGGGGGCCTTATAGTTCCTTTTATAGTATCACCTGTTTTTAGACCAAAAAGTTTTATCTGTGACTGAGATACGTAAATATCATCAGGTGAATTCAGGTAATTATAATCGGCTGATCTCAGGAAACCATATCCGTCTGGCATTATTTCAAGCACCCCTGTATTATAAATTATCCCTTCAAATTCATAAGGCTTTTCTTTTTTCTCCTCTTTAACAGGCACTGCTTGCGGCATAACAGGAGGTCCATCAATGATTTCTTCGGTGTATAACTCTGGTGCTAATTTAATAGCATCTGTGGACAGATCGCCGTTAACGGCCGGAGTACTTATCTCATTCAGAAATTCAATTTCCTGAGCTGCTTCCTTTTTAGTGCTATCGTCAACAACAAGTTTTTTTTCTTTCTTTTGTACATCCCTTTTGTCGTGTGACAAAAGAGTATCAGTATCTTTCTTCACTTCGTGGGCGATTGGTTCAGGTGACTTAAAAAGATCGGGTTTGTCGTTTGATTTCTTGGTAATTTTAGCAGCTTCCTTTTTCTCCTTGACGGATGTATCGTTTTTTTTGAGATCATTCGGAGACACAGAGATAACTGATTCAGGCTGACGATTGAAAACCGGTTTGTTGGTCCTGGGTCTTTTTCCCCGTCTGTGGCTCTGGTCACGGTTGAACTTATTATCTCCCGGCTGGAGCGTTGCCTGCTCTTTTTCTTTTCTGGCAGCAGTCTTTTTCTCAGTGGCCTCAATGGCCTGCTGATCAAGGATCTTGTAAATAAGGTCCTGCTTTTTCAGTGACTCAACTCTTTTTATATTTAGTTTTTTTGCAATCTCCCTCAATTCAGGAAGGAGCTTTTTACTTAATTCAAGTATGTCGTACATTTGTTAGTGAAAAATGAAATTAACGAGGTTTAAATCTTATGGAAATCCTGGCTGGAATTTGATGGCAAACCCATCTGATTATGCAACAACAATATAAAACAAATGAAAAATCGATGCAATTATATAAAAAAATGATATAAAATCTCCTATTAATGGTTGTTAAAATGCAACGGTATTTAATCAAACAAAACTAATAGTTTGATATTCAGCTTGAAAAAAGCTTGTGCAATATAATAATAAAACTTCATATCAGCAAAAAAAAGTGGATAAAATGTAAAAGGAGTTAGTTTTTTTATTAAAATTGTAACAATTGCTAAGTTCTATATATTACTGAAAACGGGCCAACAGATGCGTCAGTTAAAGATTACTAAACAAGTCACAAATCGTGATACTCCATCACTGGATAAATATCTTCAGGAGATTGGAAGGGTTAGTCTGATTTCTCCTGAGGCTGAGGTCAGCCTTGCCCAGCAGATAAGATCGGGCGATTCCGAGGCGCTCAGGAAGCTTGTCAAAGCGAATCTCCGGTTTGTAGTATCAGTTGCTAAACAGTATCAGAACCAGGGTATGAGCTTACCAGACCTGATAAACGAAGGTAATCTGGGTCTTATGAAAGCAGCTCATCGTTTTGATGAAACGCGCGGTTTCAAATTCATATCTTACGCTGTGTGGTGGATCCGCCAGGCTATTCTCCAGGCTCTGGCAGAACAGGGCAGGATGGTAAGGCTGCCTATCAATAAGGTCGGTTCTATAAACAAAATAAACAGGGCTTTTGCTAAGCTTGAACAGGAATTTGAACGCGAACCGTCTTCGCAGGAAATAGCCGACATGCTTGAAATGATGCCGGAAGAAGTGAAGGAAGGGCTGAGGACAAATGGCCGGACACTCAGTATGGATGCTCCGATAAGTTTTGAAGAAGATAGTACAATGTATGATGTTATCCAGTCGGATGATACTCCAAGCCCTGATGAAAACCTTATAAATGAATCTCTTGCCTATGAAATTGAACGTACCCTCAGTACTCTGTCACCGCGGGAGGCCAAAGTTCTGAAACTATATTTCGGTCTGGGAATGAAACATCCCTTTACCTTCGAAGAGATTGGAGAGGAGCTTCAGCTGACAAGGGAACGTGTAAGGCAAATAAAAGAAAAAGCAATTAAAAGGATCCAGTTCACAACAAGATGCAGGATCCTGAAAACATACCTGGGCTGATTTTCCCTGATATATTTGCAAAAGTGTTTTTCCAAACAGGATACAGATGAATCATCTAGTTTCTCCTTCAATACTTTCAGCTGATTTCGGCAGCCTTGAAAAAGATATTAAAATGCTGAATGACAGTGTTGCCGACTGGATACATTGCGATATTATGGATGGAGTTTTCGTGCCCAATATTTCATTTGGGTTTCCTGTTGTTGAATTTGTGAAAAAGGTATCAGCCAAGCCTCTTGATGTTCATCTTATGACAGTTGATCCTGACAGGTACGTCAATCGATGGCATGAGGCTGGTGCAGACATGCTTACAGTACATTATGAAGCATGTGTCCACCTCCACAGGACTGTAACTGAGATCCAAAGCCTGGGAATGAAAGCCGGTGTTGCGCTTAATCCACATACCCCTGTCTCTCTTATTGATAATATCCTTCCTTATGTTGATATGATACTGATAATGACTGTTAATCCAGGATTCGGAGGCCAGTTGTTCATTGTAGAATGCTATAACAAGATAGCAGAACTGCGGAAAATGATCGATTCAAAAGGCATTGAAGTAATGATCCAGGTCGACGGGGGAGTTGATCTGAATAATGCCCCAGAGCTTGTAAATGCCGGAGTCAATGTGCTTGTTGCCGGACACACAATCTTCAGTTCAGCTCAGCCCGCTGAAACGATACGACAGCTTAAATATCCGTTTTGATGATGTTTAGAATATTTATGTTATATTGTTGTTTAATCAAAATAAAACTCTTTATGCACAATATTTAAATCAAAATAGTATTTATATGTTATGATATTGAAGATATTTTATGTCTGGCAATTATGTTCTGGCATAAATATTGTTTTTATAATGAAAAGTTTATTTTTGTGTTTTTAAATTTAAATTTTATATGAAAAAGATCGCTGTTGTACTTCTTTTGGCTTTTGTAACTCTTCTTGTTGCAAGTTCATGTAACAGGGATGTTTGTCCCGCATATAGCAGTATTGATATTGATACAGAGCAATCAGACTTTGTTGGCTGATATCTGAATTTTACCTTTCTGTATTAATATTAATAACTTAGCCCTGTTATGAAAAAGCTGCTTATAATAGCGCTTCCGGTTTTATTGATAACGACCTCTCTTAATGCCCAGGGCGAAATTGATGAACAGCAAAGGGTGTTTTTTCGCAATGAAAGATCATTAGGTTTACTGCTAAACTCAGACGGATTCGGCCTTAGTTACCGTGAAGGTAAAAGAATAGATTACCTTAACAAAAGATTTTTTGAGATTGATTTTGGCAATCTCAAGCATTCAAAGGAATACAAATACGCCTACAATAATTACGGGGGAGGTAGTGGCTCTTTTGTCTTTGGCAAGCTCAATGCTGTCTACTTTCTCAGGGGAGGGTTGGGGCGCCAGCATGAGATATTCACGAAAGCTGATCTTGGCGGTGTGGCAGTACGGTATTTTTATTCTGCCGGACCTGTCCTTGCCTTTTATAAACCGATCTATTACAAGGTGCTTTATCAGATTTCAGGAACAGTATACTATTACGAACTAAGAGAAGAAAAATTTGATATTACAATACATGATCCCACGCTTATATATAGTAAAGCATCTTTTTTCAAAGGTTTTGATGAAACAAAAGCTTTGCCGGGTCTCTATGTCAAAGCAGGATTGAATTTTGAGTACAGCAGACAGGATAAGATAATACATGCAATAGAGCTTGGAGCACAGGTAAACGCATTCCCCAAAGAGATACCTATTATGTCAGCTCCTCACAATAAAGCGATCTTCTTCTCATTGTTCCTGAGTTACCGTTTTGGAGTAATCGTCGATCCTCTTCATCCCGATGATACTAATATCCGCAACCTCTTCATAAGAAGCAGACAATAAATGCGTTTTTTGACACTTGTTATTTTCAGGAAATTATTATTTTTGTGATACAATTTATTAACTCTAAATATAAAATATATTGTATGGCAAAAATTAAAGTAGCAATTAACGGTTTTGGAAGAATAGGCCGTAATGTTTTCAAGATCGCCCAGGAGAGAGATGATATCGAGATTATTGGGATAAATGATATTACCGATACCAAAACACTCGCCCATCTGCTGAAATATGATTCAACCCAGGGAAAATACCCCGGTGTTAGCTGTGATGACGAAAACATCATAGTTAACGGACAAAAGGTAAAGGTTACAGCAGAAAGAAGTCCTGCAAATATTCCGTGGAAAGAAAAACCAGATGTAGTTATTGAGTCAACAGGCGTTTTCACAACAAGGGAAAGTCCGAAAGGCGGCTATGGTGATCACCTGAAAAATGGCGCAAAAAAAGTTCTTCTTACAGTACCGGCAAAAGATGAGATCGATGCCATGATTGTTCTGGGAGTTAACGAAGATCATCTGAAACCCGAACATACTTGTGTGTCGAACGCTTCATGTACAACAAATTGCCTTGCTCCGGTTGCAAAGGTTCTGAATGATGCTTTCGGGATTGAACTGGGCTATATGACAACAATCCACTCATACACAAATGACCAGAGAATACTCGATCTTCCTCACAGGGACCTCAGGCGTGCAAGATCAGCAGCTATCTCACAGATACCAACAACTACAGGTGCAGCTAAAGCTGTAGGTAAAGTCATACCTTCTCTTAAAGGAAAACTTGATGGTACATCGGTAAGGGTCCCGACCCCAACCGGATCACTTGTTGATCTTGTCGCTGTACTTAAGAAGGAAGCTACAAAAGATGAGATCAATGCTGCCATGAAGAAAGCTGCAGAAGGACCAATGAAGGGTATCCTTGAATATTGTGTCGATCCTATTGTATCAGTTGATGTGATCCATACAACTGCTTCTTCAATATTCGATTCACTCAGTACTATGGTTAATGGCAAAATGGTTAAGGTCTTTTCATGGTACGATAATGAATGGGGTTATTCATGCAGAGTTGTTGATCTGATACCATTACTTATAAAGAAATAATTCTTTTTTTAATGAAAATAAAAAAGGGTGTCTGAAAACATCCTTTTTTATTTTTGCCCCGGCTGAATCAAAGCTATTGTAAATCTTTCCGTCAATATCCTGTATTTGTGACAAGAGGCATCTTGTTATAACATGGGCTTCTAATATCTTATGCTATTATCATCTGAATTTCAAGAGGTATCCCTATTGTATCTCTGTAGTGCTCCCCAAGTTCAAGCATTGCTTCATCATCTTCCTCGTACAACCATTTGATCTTTATGGATTTACCTGATCTGGTGAATAATGTAAGCTTTTTCAGTATTTCATATAGATATTTTGACGATCCGCTGTTAATGTACTCCAGTTGGATATTGATGTTCAGATCTTCATTGCTTTCAAAATGCATGCTTATCCATTCATCAAGCCGCTTGAAGATATGTTCCGGATTCTCCGGGATTGAACGTCCGGTAAGCTCAAGCATCTTGCTGTCGGGAAAATAATAGATTCCCGGATGATTCTTTAGCTCTTTCTGAATAACTAGTTTTTTCATACAACAAAGTATTTATTCGTATCTTAAAGCCTCTATGGGGTCTATACTTGCAGCCTTTATTGCCGGCGCATAACCAGAAATAATACCAACAACGAGGCATATAATGATTCCGCTAAAGACCCACATCCAGGGAACAACAAAGCTTGATTTCAGAACAGATGATACTATGTTCCCGATAAGGATCCCGAGTATAATTCCGAAAACCCCACCCATTTGCCCGATAAGTATTGATTCAAACAGGAACTGATTTTTTATGGTCTGTGGTTTAGCCCCGATAGCTTTTCTGACACCAATCTCTCTTGTCCGCTCAGTTACAGACACAAGCATTATATTCATCAATCCCACAGCGGCGCCGAAAAGTGTAACAAGACCAATCATTGTGGCTGCGAGGGTTACAAATTTTATATTTTTAAAAAGAAGGGCGACTATATTGTCACTTTTTGTGACATTGAAATCGGATTCATCCCTGGGATTGAGATTCCTGACAACTCTGAAAACTGCTTCAGCTTCGCCGGCAAGTATGTCAAGATTTACCGGGTTCATTGGCATTACGGTGATGCTGAAGTTCATATTAGGACGTGAGAAATATTGCCTTGCAGTAGTGACAGGCATGAAACCGATGTTATCACCGCTTGTCAGGCTTGTCCCTTTGCTTTTCAGAACCCCGATGATTTCAAGCTTCAGACCTGCTACAGTAACATTTTTACCAATAGGATCAATTACTGTTGAAAACAGAGCATCAGCAACTTCCGATCCCAGTAGTATAACCTTCCTGTTAAACTCAAGATCATCAGGCGTGATCCCCCTTCCTGATTCTACCTCATAGCCCGAAACAGTAAGATAATAATCGTCAACACCAACAAGACTTACATTCGGATTTGTTTCTTCCGACCTGAATTTGATTGTTGCCATGCTTGATGCATTGAACGACACAGATACCCAGGCCGGTTCAGTGAACATTGATTTGAATTCTAAAGCTTCACGGTATGAAATTCTCGAGTAATTTCTTGCCCTGTACCTGTTTTCACCGATCTGAATATTCATGCCCCTGGAACTTATTGTGAATGAATTAGCACCCATAAGTGTGAACTGGTCAGTGAGGGATGACTTAATGGCATCGATTGCAGTAAGGATCCCAACAAGAGCCATAATACCAAATGCGATAATGCAGATTGTAAGTATTGTTCTTATCTTGTTGGAACTGATGGCACCGAATGAAATTCTGAGGTTTTCCTTTATCAGGTTCAGTCGTTTATATCTTGTTTTTATTGCAGACATTTTCACGAACGAAAATAATGAATAAAATTATATCTTTTTTGCTAATGATTGCATGCACAGGGAAATTAAATTAAATGATAGGATCTTTATGGGGAAAACATACATTTGCTAG
>DAONXX010000029.1:0-24456 GCA_035414025.1 Bacteroidales bacterium
AACCCCTGTTACCAGGATGAAAACCTGACGTCCTAACCACTAGACGAATGGACCATGTAAAGAACTTTAAAACGCGGTTGCAAAGAAAATATGTTTTTTTCTCAATGCAAAATATTTTTAAAGAAAAAACAGAATCAATGCATTACATAATATTGTAATGTCGGTTATTCCTTAAACTTATCAGAAGACATATCTGATTGACAGGGCTCCGTTTATTCCACCCCAGCCGGTGTAACCTATAAGGTTAACAGCAGGCAGCAGGTCAAGCGACAGGTTTAAAGGTATTTCCTCGAAAGTATATTCAAGTCCTATTATCCCGTCAACACCGATAACTGCTGATCCGGTATAGGTATCATTGAAATTCGGATTTCTTCCGGGATCCCAGAAGCCTACATGACCGCCTACGCCCCAGAACCAGTTCAAACCCGGATATTGTCCTGTCCAATGTTCATTCTCATAAAGCCCCGTTATGATAAAACCGCCGTAACTGCCTGCAAGCACACCCTCAATAGCATTTGTTTTATTAAGGAAATGCTTAATAGTCAAGCCATATGGAAGTCCTGCTCTTAATCCAAGGCTTGTCCTGTATTCCTGTGCATTTGAAGAAACGACGAAAAATGCAAATAATAATGTTAGAAGTACAACTTTTTTCATATCAATATGGTTGATTAAGTGTTTATTAATTTTTCAGCCAATTTACGCAAATTAAATCCATCAAAATTTCCGGAACTCATAAAAAGAAAAACAGGATCCCTGTAATTTTGTTTTTGAATAAACGAAAACATTTCCAAAGAATTGTCAAACACTGATAATTTTTTATTTCCAAATGCAGCTTTAACCTCATTGGCAGTTACTGAGGGCATGTTTTTAACCTTAAGTACATGAGGATTGAAATAAACATACGGGTATGTTGTCTTATCAAGAGTTCCGCTGTAATGTGGCAGGAAATTAATATTCAGGCTTGAATAAGTATGTAATTCAAGGCAACTTATAATAGGCTTACCGGGATACCTTGCTGAAACGGCTTCGACAGTTGCCTTGACTTTTGATGGTGAGTGTGCAAAATCGAGATAAGCTACACCATTCTGATTTTCAATAAGCTTTTGAAGTCTTTTTGCCGTACCCTCAAAACTTTGCACTGCTTTATAGAAATCATCTTCGTTGATGCCTGCTTCAAGACAAGCTTCTTTTGCAGCCGAAAGATTTTGCATATTGTGCTCTCCAAAGATTTTCAGAGGTATTACATGTTTCAGTGTTGTAGCGTAGAATCCCGTTTTATTCTGAAAGAATCCGTGTATTTTGTATGGGATCTTTTTTATTTTTTTGTGAGAGCCCAGAGCGAGTTTTTTTACTTCGTCATCTCCCTCATAATAAATCAAAGTACCTCCTTCTTCAATGCAATCAATAAAGATTCTGAACTGTTCGACATAATTTTCAAATGTCGGGAACACATTTATATGATCCCATGCAATACCATTCAGTATGGCAATATCAGGCTTGTATAAGTGGAATTTGGGTCTTCTGTCAAGAGCTGATGTGAGGTATTCATCTCCTTCCAGGACAGCTATCTCCGACTTATCCGATAACCCGACCATTGACTCATAATTATCAATGTTGGATCCGACCATGTAATCGAAGTTGATTCCAAGCGATTTGAATACATGCATTATGATTGCAGTTGTTGTAGTTTTTCCATGACTTCCTGCAACAACAATTCTCTTCTTGTTTTTTGTCTGTTCATAGATATATTCAGGGAAGGACATGATCTTTAAACCAAGTTTCCCTGCTTTTACCAATTCCGGATTATCTTTTGCAGCATGCATGCCCAATATGATTACATCAATTCCCGGAGTGATAAGATCGGGATCCCATCCTTCCTTCATGGGCAAAAGCTTATAACTGGCTAACCTGGATCTGGAAGGCTCAAATATTTCGTCGTCAGATCCGCTTACTTCATAACCCTTCAGTTTAAGGGCAATTGCCAAATTGTGCATCACAGCACCACCAATAGCTATAAGGTGTATTCTCATCTGAAAAACATACTTCCTGTTATGGTTATCTCTATTTTGCCTGAGATTATTGTCTTATATCTGATTTATGTTTTGTAGTATACTTTTGTTTTCAATCAGGAAATTTAAAGAATATTTGTCAATATATTCTCAGGTTCTAAAGTCTTATATTTGTAGATTGTGGCAGATATGGAGGATAAATGGTACGAATTTATCAGAAATCAAAGTATAAGGGCGGCCATTATGTTGAATTGCTTCAGAGTGGCGAGCCGTTTTTTTCAGCTGTTGAAAAGCTGATTGACGATTCAAGACAGTTCATTCATTTTCATGCTTACCTTATTGATGAGGATGAGACCGGCAACAGAATAATTAATGCACTGATAAGGGCCTCCCTGAGAGGTGTCCGGGTTTATTTGCTTCTTGATGCTTTAGGAACAAGGCACCTTTCAAAAGAGCTTATTGAAAGGATAGAAGATGCCGGCATTCTATTCAGATTATTCTCGCCCACTTTCATTACAAAAGGTTTCCAGCTAAGCCTCAGACTTCATGTTAAGGTTGTTTTGTGTGATGGTGAGGTTGCAGTAATAGGTGGGATAAACTTTGCCGATCGTTACCATGGAACACCGGAGAAAAGGGAATGGCTTGATTTTGCTGTTCTTATACGGGGCCCTGAATGCATTCATGTATTATCGGTATTGAAGAAATTTTGGAACAAAAGATTCATTCCCAAAACTGAACTTTCACGTGAAACTGTTAATAAACCCCGTATTTATAAGGAAGACATAAAATTAAGAGTAGTTCAAAACAACTGGTATCGGAACAAAATTGAAATCCTCAGGAGTTACCGTTCGGCCTTTAAGAATTCGAGAGATAGGATGATAATACTGGCCAGTTATTTTCTGCCAGGGCGAAATGAAAGGCGCTTGCTTCGTAATGCGAGTTTGAGAGGTGTCGACATCAAAATAATGCTTGCCGCTGAATCAGACATGCCCGTGTTTAAAAGGGCTACAAGGTTTCTTTATGATTTTATACTCAGAAGCAATATCAAGATCTATGAATACCTTCCATCCAATCTTCATGCCAAGGTTGCCGTTGTTGATGGTCAGTGGTGCACAATTGGCAGCTATAATTTAAATCACGTAAGTGATTATGCAAGTATAGAGGTTAATGTCAATATTCTGGATAATAAATTTGCTTCTGAATTAGAGACATTATTGCATGAAATTCTTAGGAATGACTGTCGGCAGATCACAATTGAAGAGCATCAGCGGGCTAGTACATTGTTATCGAGGGTTTCAGGCTGGTTTTTTTACCAGATTATCAGGTTACTGATGAAGATAATGTACCAGATGACTTCAAAAAAGAAGAAAAGCATTCAGTCCGGAATAAAATAACTCAAATTGTAAGTATGGAGCTTTATCTGTTCAATATTGCGAATTTCAAAGTCGACGGGGGCGCCATGTTCGGAGTCATTCCAAAAGCATTATGGTCGAGGGTTTATCCTGCTGATCCGGATAATCTTATTGTTCTTGCCCTGCGTTCCCTTATTGTGGAAACAGAGGGACATGTTGTACTTGTCGATACAGGATGGGGTAACAAACAGGATGAGAAGTTCTTCCGTCATGTTTATCTACATAATGGCGAGGGCCTTGTTAAAGGTCTGGCAAACAGGGGATACTTACCGGAAAGCATAACTGATGTTGTCCTGACTCATCTCCATGCCGATCATTGCGGAGGCTGCGTCAGGAAAAATAACGATAATACAGGATATGAACTTGTTTTCCCACGGGCAACTTACCATGTAAGCAGATCTCAGTGGGACTGGGCTGTTAAAAACAATCTTCGTGAGCAGGATGCTTTTCTTGAAGAGAATTTCCTTCCTTTAATGGATAGCGGAAGACTTAATCTTATAGACGATGATTATGAAAGTTCTTTTCTCAGAAATTTTTCGTTGAGGATGTGTTTCGGGCATACGCCCGGATTGATGATACCTGTAATCAGATACAAGGGAAAAACGATAGTATATACAGGAGATCTTATTCCAACAACTGCCCATATACCTTTGATCTGGAATATGAGTTATGATATTGAATCACTGAAGACGATAGAAGAAAAAAAACAAATACTCACGGAAGCTTTTGAAAACAATTATATTCTTGTTTTTCAGCATGATGAAAAAGTGGAATGTTGCACTCTCGAAATGACACCCAAAGGTATTAGGGCAGGAAGGAAATTCAGTTTTTCCGATATAGGAAATGTGTGATTTTGTTATTTATTAATTCCGTATTTATTTGTATATTTAATATATATAGGTTTTAATAATCTCCCGGATAACTATTCCATTTTTAATCATTTAGCAATAATCTTATGGCAGGATTCATATATGAGAAGCCTTTTCGGATCGATAAGGATACTACAAAGTACAGGCTTTTGACAAGGGATTACGTTAAGGTCATAGATGTTGATGGCAGGAAAATACTGAACATTGACTCTCTCGGACTGGAACTTCTTGCCGGAACAGCCGTATCTGAGCTTTCATTTTTTCTGAGAACATCTCATCTTCAAAAGCTTGCCTCAATATTGGATGATCCTGAAGCAACTGACAATGATCGGTTTGTGGCCTATATGATGCTTCGCAATTCAGTTATTGCTGCAAAAGGCGATCTTCCGTGGTGCCAGGATACCGGAACAGCTATTGTGATTGGAAAGAAGGGAGAGCAGGTTTGGACCGGGGTAAATGATGCACTTTACATCTCAAAAGGGATATATAAGACATTCCGGGAAAAGAACCTGAGATATTCGCAGATCGTTCCTGTTTCAATGTTTGATGAAAAGAACAGTTGCACAAACCTGCCAGCCCAGATAGATATTTACGCCACGGAAGGTAACAGCTATGAATTTCTTTTCATTACAAAAGGAGGAGGCTCTGCCAACAAGACTTTTTTATATCAGCAGACAAAATCCCTGTTGAACGAAGAGTCACTTACAAAATTTGTCAAAGAAAAGATAAAGGATCTTGGTACTTCTGCCTGTCCTCCCTATCACCTGGCTCTTGTTATCGGAGGCACTTCTGCTGAGGCTACACTAAAAACAGTAAAGGAGGCTTCTGCCGGATATCTCGATAATCTCCCTACAGAAGGGGATGAAAGCGGGAGAGCTTTCCGCGACCTTGAGTGGGAAAAGAAAATCGAAAAGATTTGTCATGAATACGGAGTAGGGGCACAGTTCGGAGGGAAGTATTTTGTTCATGATGTCAGGGTAATAAGGTTACCCCGTCATGCAGCTTCATGCCCTGTTGGCATGGGGGTAAGTTGCAGTGCTGACAGAAATTTAAAGGCAAAGATAACTGAGGAAGGTATTTTCATTGAAGAACTGGAAAAAGAACCTGCCAGGTTTTTGCCGGCAAAAGCTCCGGAATTTGTAAAGCCGGTTGATGTTGATCTTGACAGGCCAATGAAAGAAATTCTGGCCCAGCTGACAAAATATCCGGTTAAGACAAGGCTTAATCTGAGTGGGACACTTATCGTCGCAAGGGATATAGCGCATGCACGTATTAAAAAAATGATTGATGAAGGCAAGCCAATGCCTGAGTATTTTAAGAATCATCCGGTTTATTATGCTGGTCCTGCAAAAACACCTGAAGGCATGCCGTCGGGCAGCTTTGGTCCGACAACTGCAGACAGGATGGATACCTATGTTGATCTTTTCCAGAGTATGGGGGGGTCACTTATAATGGTTGCCAAGGGTAACAGGAACAGAACTGTTATTGATTCATGCAGGAAATATGGAGGGTTCTTCCTTGGTTCTGTCGGAGGTCCGGCAGCAATACTGGCAGAAGAGAACATCAAATCGGTGGAAATTGTCGATTTTAAGGACCTTGGTATGGAAGCTGTCAGGAAGATCAGAGTCGAAAACATGCCGGCCTTCATACTCACCGACGACAAAGGGAATGATTTCTTTGATGAGTTTAATAAATAACTAAAAATATTCTCCGGACTTCAGTCAATGAAGATGAATATAAATATAAATTAGTTGACTTCCTCAATAACAAATATTTCGTGACGATCAAAGTCTCTCCAGTATTTGATTGTGTTTTGTCTTACAAGCTCCCAGTAAATGTCACTGTCCAAACCATAAATAAAGTTAATTTCCTTTAGTTCTGCACTTATCTTTTCAGCCAGTTCCGGTTTTAATGTGATCTTTATCCCACGGTTTTTATATGTGAACCGGGCTCCTGGTATTTTAACCGGGTCGTCACTTACAGCAAAAAGGCCGTGACCTGGTGTAGCGCCAGTACTTACAAGAAGTCCGTCATTCAAACAGCTCAGAGGCGGATTGGAGCCTGCAAAACTCAATACATTGAATTCATCTACACCGGCACTGAAATACTCAATGGCACGGATACCCATTTTTACTCCTATTATCTCAAATACACCCAAATGCCTGTGCATTTCACTTGAAAAGACCCCTGATGTCCATTCGACAAGTCCATATTTGTCAATTATCTCATTAACATATAAACTGATATCATCAAAATAGAAAGTCGGATCAAGAGGTAACTCTTTTATTAATTGATTTTCTTCAACAGTTTTTCCTTCAAAGATCCTGATTAAACTTTCCTTTATGCCATTAATGTCAGCCGGAGAGCAGTCGGAAATATTACCTGTTGTTTTATTAACGAAAAGAGAGGGATAATGAAGAAAGACAACTGTCATTTCATCAACTGCAGAATACGCAAACTTATGGGCTTTTGCCGATTCTGACTGAAGAAACCCGGAAATTTTTCTGCCGTAGGGAGTTTTAACACCACTCAAAGATTTAAGGATTTCATTATCGTAGAAAACATTGTTACCCATTTCAAAAGCCCTCACAATTTTTACAGGGATCTCCTGTTTCAATATTGCCGCAGAAGCCTTTTTGTCGATATTATAGTTGAATCCTGTCTTATCATTTTCACCATCGGCGCTCCAGATAATTTCCTTTACCTGTTCCCTGAACAATTGCAGATTCCTGATTGCCATATAAGCTGTATTTAAGCTGCCCAGGCTTATGAAACTCACTTTGGTTTTTTCAGTCGATAATACATCCTTTAAAAGAGGTAATGCATCAGGTGCCTGGTTAATGTCAATTTCTTTTTCACTGCCCCATATACTTTCTTTTGCAAGTGCATGATCTGCCGGTTTATAAACAGCATCCCTGTTGATGCCGACAAGCAATCCTTCATGGTAATATGAATTTAACAGACTTCTTACTTTTATGTAAGCTTCTTCAGCTGAAAGGACTCCGGGAGACACTGTTATTGCAAGCACTCTTACATCACGGGAGGCGAGGAGCATTGATATGGCTTTTATATCATCAACGCCGCCATCGGTGTCAACTATAACATAATGTGATGGTTTCCAGGGATGAGCATTGATTATCCCTGTTAATAAAACGAAAAATATGATCGAAAAAAACTTCTTCATCCTGTTCTTTTTCAAGTAAAAATACCCAAAAAATCTTAAGATCTAAAATTTGTAAAAACGTATCTGAAAAGGATTGCAATACTGGCTTTGGTACTTTTCATAAGGTAATCGAATCTTATAATTCTTACTGTTCCTTCCTTCATCAGGAATGAGCATCAGGCCAAGGGAAGAAGAATAACGCCTGACCCGGGTTTACAGGGAATGTAATAATTTTGAATTATAAGGAATGACATTGAAGAATAATTTATTATTTTCCCGAATCTAATTTCAGGAATATGAAAAAATACATGCTTTCGTTAGATCAGGGAACAACAAGTTCCAGGGCAATAGTTTTTGATAGTAACGGACTGCCCGTTTCCATAGCTCAAAAGGAGTTCAGGCAATACTATCCAAAGCCGGGCTGGGTTGAGCACTCTCCTGAGGAAATATGGTCTACACAACTAGGAGTTGCAATGGAAGCAATTGCCAAAGCGGGCATAGAAAGCAGGAATATTGAAGGCATAGGTATTACTAACCAGCGTGAGACTACTCTTGTCTGGGACAGGATAACCGGAGAACCGGTTTATAAGGCCATTGTATGGCAGGACAGACGCACAGCGGATTTTTGCGATCAGTTGAAAAAGGATGGATATGCGAAGAAGATCCTCGAAAAAACAGGTTTGATAATTGATGCATATTTTTCAGCTACAAAGATAAGATGGATACTTGACAATGTACCAGGAGTGCGTGATAAAGCAAACAGGGGAGCACTTGCATTCGGGACTGTCGATTCATGGCTGGTCTGGAACCTGACAAAGGGGAGCCAGCACATCACTGATGTGTCAAATGCCTCAAGAACAATGCTTTTTAATATTCACACCCTGAAATGGGATGAGGACTTGCTGAAGATGTTTAATATCCCTCTCAGCATGCTTCCTGAAGTCAGATCATCAAGCGAGCTATATGGCCATACTAAAGGTCATTTTTCTTCAGTCATCCCTGTTGCAGGAATAGCAGGAGATCAGCAATCTGCACTTTTCGGGCAGATGTGCATTGATCCGGGTATGGTAAAGAACACATACGGAACGGGTTGTTTCCTTATGATGAACATAGGGACAGAGCCGGTCAGATCAAAAAGCAGATTGCTAACAACCGTTGGATGGCAGATAGGAAACACGACAAATTATGCCCTTGAGGGAAGTATTTTTATTGGCGGGGCAGTAGTTCAGTGGCTGCGTGACGGTTTGGGAGTGATCAGGAAATCGGCTGATGTTGAATCACTTGCTTCGAAGGTGCCTGATAGTGACGGAGTCTATTTTGTTCCGGCTTTTGCAGGTTTGGGAGCTCCCTACTGGAATCAGCATGCCAGGGGAACTATCACAGGACTGACAAGAGGTTCTACCGCAGCTCATATTGCAAGGGCTGCTCTTGATAGTATTGCATATCAAACCCTGGAAGTTTTACTTGCCATGAAGAAAGATTCGGGGATAGATATAAGTGAACTAAGGGTTGACGGAGGCGCTACCGTAAATAACAGCCTTCTTCAGTTCCAGGCTGACTTACTGCAGGCAAATGTTGTGAGGCCAAAAATCACTGAAACAACAGCCCTGGGTGCAGCTTATCTTGCAGGACTGGCAACAGGATACTGGTCTGACCTCACTGAAATAAAGAAGCAATGGCAGGTTGACCGTATTTTCGGCCCCTCAATTCCTGCAAAAGCAACAAAAACATTAATAAATGGATGGCGAAGGGCTGTGAAAGCAGCTGAAGCTTGGGCGGCACATTAAATTTTTAATATATGAATCAATTTTTCGCAGAGTTTTTCGGAACGGCAATGATACTAGTCCTGGGATGTGGTGTAGTTGCTAATGTACTTCTTTCAAAAACAAAAGGTAATAACGGCGGCTGGATCGTGATTACTTTCGGATGGGCTGTCGGAGTGTTTACGGGAGTGCTTATTTCCGCACCGGTGAGCGGCGCTCATCTTAATCCCGCAGTCACACTGGCCCTGGTGATAGCTCATAAATTCTCTCCATCGCTACTACCTTTATACTGGATTGCACAGCTTCTGGGAGCTATGTTTGGCGCGGGCCTTGTATGGCTTGCCTATAAGAAGCATTTCGACGCAACTCCTGATCCCGTTTCAAAACTTGCTGTCTTCAGTACAATACCGAATATCAGGAGCTATTGGCATAATATTATAACTGAGGTGATTGGAACTTATGTTCTGATTCTTGCGGTATTGTACATGGCCGAACCGGAAGTCGGACTTGGGGCACTGAACGCATTGCCTGTTGCTATTGTTATACTGGGAATTGGGCTCTCGCTTGGCGGACCAACTGGCTATGCCATTAATCCGGCACGTGATCTGGGACCCCGTATAATGCATTTTCTTTTACCTATCCCTGGTAAGGGAGGGAGCGACTGGAAATATTCCTGGGTTCCTGTGGTTGGACCCCTGATAGGCGCTGTCCTGGCCGCAGTAATGTTCATCCTTTTTACTCCATGATGGACTAAACTCCGGTTAATGAAACATTAACATCCAGGGTTTTGAGAGTTTTGCTTGTGCTGAAAAGTAAGCTCATTTGCATCTGTACACTGATTATTTGTTTTTAAACATGAGGTATAAATAAAATCAGCAATAGAATAATTCAAAAAAATCATTATGCGAAAAAAAACACTGACGGCAGTATTATTGATGATATTATCATCAGCTGCACTTATGAATGCCCAGTCTACCGGCAATAATGTGGTTGACCACATATTATCTGCCTATTCCCCGGGAATGTTCACTTCAGATCCTGTGTCAGATGCCGATATAGATCTGATAGTTCGAAGCGGCTTAAAGGCCCCCAGTGCCAGGAACGGACAGCCATGGAAGTTTACCGTTCTGAAGGATCCTGCACTGGTTGCCAGTGCAATTACCAATGCAAATCCCGGTAATGTGGTTTTTGTTGTTTCCGCACCGGAAACTGGAGATCAGGGGATGAGCTATGACTTCGATTGTGCACTGGCCACAGAAAATATGTATCTGGCTGCTCAGGCACTTGGATTGGGAGCCCGCATTTATACCGGACCTGTGAGAATCATCAATTCATCAAAGAGACAGACACTGGGTATCCCTGAAGGTTATAAGGTAATAGCTCTGCTCAGAGTCGGTCATGTTTCAAAGGATATTGACGCTTCTTCAGCAGCTTCAACAAGAAAGGCTAAAGAGGAACTTGTGAATTATAAGTAATATCCTTTAAAAGACTATACTGTATCTGAATCGTGAAAGGAATCTGAAGAACAGGTTCCTGTAGAAATTTTAATGAATTATGTCGGAGGGGGCTTCCGGATTGAGTTCATACGTGTAACCTCTGTCTGAAATATTCATTATGATTATCTTAAGTATGATGAGATTGGCCAGTATTGCTTCAGCCCTTCGGGATGAAATACCGGCTATTTTACGGAATTTTGACAGGGTTACGGATCCATTTTCGGACAGATAATTCATCAGTAAATGTTCAGCTGCACCAAACTTCACAATGACACCGGTTTTTTTCATCTGTTTTTTCCAGACAAGGAGTAACACCTTGTTTGCGATAAGATTCTGATCCTTATGCCTGAAGTAAGTAAGCCATCTTCCGTTTTCATCTTTTGCCTGGTATGGTCTTTTTTCTCCTTTGATTACCTCTACTTCAAGCAGGGTTTTATGACCTGCAGTATGTTGCCTGATGATATAATTTATTTCAGGCCTGCAGAACAACTGTGCAGCAGTATCGACCATGTAGATCTCTTCTTCGGATCTGATCCCTGAAATCTTTCCATTGTCCTTTACTCCGATCAGGAGTTTTCCTCCGTCACTGTTTGAAAAGGCGACAAGGGTTTTGGCTATCTTTCTACTGTCTGATACACAATATTTGAAATCAAGCTGCTGATTTTCACCACCGGAGATGAGATCTTTTAGGTATTTATCCATGCTGAAGAAATCCCGTATTATTTGTTTGTTTCAGTCTTTATATGGGTCGTATGTTTCTCCTGCGGCCATTGCAATTCCGACAGGACGTAGTCTGAAAATGACCCTTATTGTGTCTCCCTGGCATTTTAGCACTTCATCAAGTCTTTTGTAGCATTCCGGAGCCTCATCAGCATCGCCGCCTCTGAGTTCTATACCCCGTTTCGACATTTTTGACTTAACCTCTTCAAAATCAACAAGTCCTTTGCTGATTGTTTTTAGTTTTCTTATTCCGTCACGCCCCCTGATCCATTTTTTTCTTCCGGCAGATTTTGTTCGCGACATTACCCTGCCTGCTCCGTGAACAGTTGTGAAAAGGGCTTTTCTGGACAAATCGCTATCAACTCCTTCAACAATAACCGAGTCCTCGCCCATTGTTGCACCGATAAATCCCTTTTGACCCGGGAAAGCCGGGGTACATCCTTTTCTGATGACCCAGTACATTGATCCGAAATGCTTTTCTCTCCAGGCAAAATTATGGTTATTGTGAACACTGTAAGTAACAGAAGGATTTCCCAGGATTTCAAGGACCTTTTTTATAACAAGTTCACGACCTGCAAAGGCATATTCACCTGCCAGGGTCATTGCTTCAATATAAGACTGGCCTATATCAGTATTAATATCGAAAAGAATGGGTGGCGAATCCATTGGACCTTCCCTGACCCTTTCATCAAAGGATGATCCTCTCGACAATGCTATAAATCCGGTAGTTGTCTTATGTCCGAATCCTCTTGATCCGAAGTGTACGCCGATCCATAATAATCCTTCAGCATCTTCAAAGAGATCTACAAAATGGTTGCCGGCTCCAACAGTTCCAAGCTGCTCCTGTGCCAGCTTGAAAAGCTTACGCTGAGGAATGAATTCAGCTTTGTTGATTTTATCAAGAACCTCATGATCAACAGGTTCATTATTAGGGCGACCGATGCCAAATGAGATCCGTCTGTATATTTCATCCATTATTTCAGGTACACGGATATCTTTTACCGGGACATCCGTTCTTATAGCATAATTACCACATGCTATATCAAATCCTACTCCTGACAGGGATATCTTGTCTTTATAGGCAACTGCCCCTCCGATGGGATGACTATATCCATAATGTGCATCTGCATTGATTACTGCAATATCTTCACTCGAAGTTATACATCTTTCAATTTGCCTTATAGTATCTTCTTCGATCAACTCCCTCCCAAAGATAATTATGTTCTTTTTTTCTGTCAGCATCGCGGATATTATTATATTCAGGTAAATGATATGGTTAACAGGCAGCCCCGGAATTCTCCGGATACAAAGTTACCATAATTATCAGATTCAATAAACAGGAAGCAGATGTGATGATTATTTTCACATTTTAGTATCTTTATCTCAGTCATTTTCCTGTTTCACCGGACGGTATTTAATAGTATGATTTAAGCATTTAATTTATGCAAGAAAGTTCTTTCTGGAAAGACAGGGAGTTTTAATTAATTCTTAATAGGCTCATTAAAATTATGGTAAATCAAAAGGGAATAAAGAAAATTATTATCATTTGTGCAATGTTCATATGTATATCATATTCTGCAGATGCACAAAGAAGGCGACCCATTACCCTTAATACCGGATCAGGCTATATTACAATAAATGAGTTAACAGGAGGATATGGCCTGGCAGGGACAAGTTCAGATTTTGCGGATTACTTCTATGGGTTCACAACAACTCATGGTTATCAGTGGACTATGCGCGGATTAGGTGTTAACCAGAGCATGAGTGGAGCAATGGGTGCCGGGATAATGATCTACGAAAGCGGTAAATTGTTCCCTTTCTTCGGAGATATAAGGTTTACTATCAACAGAACAAGAGTTTCACCTTATTTCATGGCAAGGGGAGGGATTCTGATAAATACAGAGAATTTTGATAAGCTGACACAATTATTCATAAATGCCGGTGCCGGGATAAATGTAAAGCTGACCGGCAATGTTGCGTTGAATATCGCGCCAGGATTACTGGTTCAGGCTGGAGGAGGGTCGAGGGAATCTTTTCTGACGGCAAATGCTGGAATATGGTTCAAACCAAGGTAAAAATCTGAAATAAAATCTGGAGGATGATAAAATCATTAATCAGAGGAAGATCTTTAATAGTACTGATTGTTGCTTACTCAATTATTTCTGCCGGTTGTGCACGAAAATTATCTCCATCCCGGACTTTTAGCAATATTGAGAACAAAGCTGAAGAAAAAATGCTTGACCGGTTTATCAGCGGAGGTGTCGAGAAAAGCATAAACAACAGTAATTTAAGCTCTGATGCAATAATTAATACAGCAAAACAGTATCTTGGAGTTCCTCATTGCATGGGTGGAACAACAAGCAAATGTATGGATTGTTCAGGACTTCTTGTTACAGTTTTCAGAAAATACGGAGTCTCTTTGCCTCACAACTCTGAGGAGCAGGCAAGGTATGGGAAGATAATACCTGGGGTTAAAGATTTAAGAAAAGGAGACCTGGTTTTTTTTATCCGGTCATATAAAACGGATAATTTTATTACCCATTCAGGTATATGTATAGGGAATAATGAATTTATTCATACATCAACAAGCAGAGGTGTAACAATAACATCTTTAAATGATTTGTGGTGGAGGGAAAAATTCATTTTTGGAACCAGAATTCTTAAATGATCTCTTTTCAGGATAATTGGGTAAAGCTTATTTAACAGCTAAGTTTTATCATTTTTCCCGGCATATCACGGTCAAGCACAGAAACCTGCTGTTGCCCGTTCAAGACTATACCCTTGTCCGACAAGGCTTTATACAGAGTGTCGAGTGCCTTTTGAGGAGTATTGTTATTTTTGCTCAGATGTGCAAGGAATATATGAGTGAGGCTGTTATTAATGTTTTCAGCCAGGAACGCAGATGCCTGATGATTTCCTAAATGTCCGTGGTCTGAGTGTATCCTTTTTTTCAGGAAATATGGATAGGGTCCGTTGATAAGCATCTGCTCATCATAATTTGATTCAATTACAAGGATGTTGGCTGCTTTCAAATAAGGTGCTGAATCTTCGCAGATGTGTCCCATGTCTGTAGCAATTGTAATACTTTTGTTTCCTGATCTTATGTGGAATCCGATTGTTTCCGCTGCATCATGACAAACAGGGAATGCTTCTATGTCAAATTCTGCAATGCAAAACTTCTGCTTCATCTGTATTGGGATTATTGTTGCTGATGATGCCAGTTTCTTCAATTGTAAGATACTCGTTCGTATTTTTGCTGTTGTAAAAACCGGGAGGGTATATCTCCTTGTTAGCAGTTCTAGTCCCCTAATATGATCAGTATGTTCATGAGTTATAAGGACTCCCCTAATTGTCTGTATCGGGATATTCATTTTTTCCAGAAATCTGCGGATTGATGTTCCCGGAATCCCGGCGTCAATCAGAATTCCATGAAACTCATTGCCCAGATAATAGCAATTACCACTGCTCCCGCTGCTGAGACTGCAAAAATTCAATTCCATTTATATCTTTTAAGGAAACGAAAACAAATTTAGGATTAATTCGCAAACCTGATCATCCCCTCTTTCCTCAGGTAAATTATATTGAATTTACGTTAATTAAATCTGTTTTATGAGATTAATGTTTATCTGATTGAAATTGTCTGACAAAAACAGAATAACAAGAAAAAAAGCCTGAAAAGAAGAAAGGAACTTAAATTTACTTTGATAAGTGTATTTTAAAAATTATATTTCTTAATTTTAATGAATCGAAGAACTGATAATTATAGATTTGAACTCTAACTAAAAAAACCAAAATTATGAAAAAAGGCATTTTAATTTTTACAATTATTTTAATGTGTGGCATTATATCAGCCCAACCCGGGCGGACTCCACAGGTAGAGCCATTACCGGCAGGATTCAAACCTTCTTCTACAAACACCTTTCTGTCGCTGTATCCAGCTGTTAATCAGCAGACACGACAAGCCATCTTTAGGGTTGTGGCTCCGAATGCTACTTCTGTCCAACTTCAGCTGGGTGGAAATAAAGATATGAAAAAGGACGAAAATGGTGTCTGGTGGATCACCACTGATCCATTAGTAGTTGGATTTCATTACTATGCAATACTTATTAACGGAGTAGCTGTTACGGACAGGGGGACAAAAACCTTTTTTGGGAGTAACTGGGAATCATCCGGTATAGAAATTCCTGAAGGTCCCGAAGGTGATTATTACAGGTTCAATAAGAACATAGCTCACGGACAGATACGGTCAATCATGTACTGGTCGGATGTGAATGGTTTGGAGAGGCATGTAAATGTTTATGTTCCGGCTGAATATGAAAGTAATCCGAATAAAAGATATCCGGTGCTTTACCTTGTTCACGGATGGGGAGAAGATGAAAACGGATGGTCGATACAGGGGCATATGGGGAATATTATGGATGGATTAATAGCAGCAGGGAAAGCTGTTCCGATGATAGTAGTAATGCCAAGCGGAGATATACAGACAAACCCGGATGTCAGAACGGCTTCGGGTAATATAACTGATATATTTGTGAAAGATCTTATTCCATTCATTGATAAGACATTCCGGACCCTGACCGACAGACAGAACCGGGCTATGGCTGGATTATCCCGTGGTGGCGGACAGACATTAAGTACCGTTTTCAACAATATGGATAAATTTGCCTGGATGGGGACCTTCAGCGGATTTTCCATGGGTGGCTCCGGCGGTGGTGCAGCTTCTTCAATTGAAACAGCTCATAATGGAGTTTTCAAGAATCCAGCTTCTTTCGATAAACAGATGAACCTGCTTTTTGTCAGCACCGGTACAGAAGAACGTAGTCCGAAAGAACAGGTTGATGCACTTAAAGCCCACGGTATTAAAAATATTGTTTTCCATGAGTCACAGGGAACAGCTCATGAATGGCTTACCTGGAGAAGAGCCTTGAATGATTTCGTTCCCAGGATATTTAAAAAATAAGGTTTGTGAATTATTTGAAGTTGGAGGGTGCGTTTTGGAGCACCCTCTTTTTATCTTGATGCATAAATAATTCTTTTTCAAAATCAATAAAACTAATTCATTTGGAGGTCATAAAATGAAACACAGGATAGTCAGTATTTTATTTATCGCACTGATAACAGGCGGATACTGTTTTGCTCAGACAGGTCAGCCAGGGGTTTTCAGTATTACGGATGACGGTCAATGGCAGAAAACTATAACTACTCATCGTCTTGCACAATTTCCGAAGATCCATAAGGATGGGAGAGTGTGGTTTCAGTATAAGGCACCTGCGACTGCACAATCTGTAAAACTTCATATGGGATCTGACGACTATGATATGCAGAAAGACTCTGATGGTCTATGGAATGTTATATTAACAGATCCCAAACCTGGCTACCAGGTTTATTGGATAATTGTTGATGGGACCGAAGTTAAGGACCCGGGTAGTGATATTTTTTACTCGAACGGGTATCGCACAGTACTTGAAGTACCTTCACCCGGTGAAGATTTTTACCTGCCAAAACAGGTTCCTCACGGCGATGTAAGGGAGCATTGGTTCTACTCAAAGGTCACAGGATCTTTCCGGCGCATGTTTGTATATACACCGCCGTTTTATGAAAGAGATAATTCCACGCGTTATCCTGTTCTGTATTTGCAGCATGGTGCCGGGGAGAATGAAGTGGAATGGACCCATTCTGGCAAAGCTAATTTCATTCTGGATAATCTTATTGCAGAAGGAAAGGCTCGTCCGATGATAATTGTAATGAATAACGGATTTGCCACACGACCCGATCAGGAAGGACAGACTCTGACAGGTAATGCCAGATGGGCAGCTTTTGAAGAGATGCTCATCAATGAAGTAATCCCGGACATTGATGCTTTCTACCGGACAATCCCGGATCGTGAGAACCGTGCTATGGCAGGATTATCAATGGGAGGAATGCAAACATTTACCATCGGTCTGAATAATCTCAATACTTTCTCATATCTTGGGATATTCAGCGGTGTGCCGACAAATTATTCAGACCTTCTCAAAGATGTTCTCCAGCAGGGCCCTGAATTTAACCAGAAGCTGAAACTGTTCTGGACCGGTGCAGGTACTGATGAGGCTTCCTTTATCAACCGTCAGAATGAACTCAGGGAGCTATTGACCAAATCCGGCATCAAAGCACAGTATTACATATCACCGAATACCGGACACGAGTTCCAGACATGGCGCCGTTGCCTGCATGAGTTTGCACCGCTCTTATTCAGGTAGCAGCAGGACTGGCAGACAGGATAGAGGGATAATTTAATTATCCCTCTTATTTATTGTAATCAAAGGTAACTACAATTTTACCGTTTTCCTTACCGGGAAGGATCTTTAGATTCATCATTCCGAGGACTTCTGTTCCCTTGCCTAATTCAGTCAGGTTTTTTGCAGTTAACGTGGGCTCAGTTCCTGAACCAATAAGTTCAGCAGCTGTTAACTCTCCGCTCCAGAGTACAGGGCCAAAGGTATGTCTCAATGTGTAAAAATCAGGTGTAATATTATCAAAGACATACTCATTTACACCTTCATAGGTCATAATTCTTACAGTTGATCCGGCATCCTGTCCAAATCCCATTCCTCTTCTCCCTTTTTGGAGCTCCATTTCTGCTCCCATGCCCATTGTCTCTTCTGTTATCTCCCTGTAGAAATCTGTTCCGCTATCAAAAGCTTCGACCTCAAAATAATATTCGGGTTGCCTGTTCAGGCTATGGATTGTAATTGTATTTGCATCATAAACCATGTAATTATTATAGAGCTTATCCGGTTCAATACCATAGCGGACCACGTAACCATCTGCTCCGGGGACAGGCTGCCAGAGAATTGTTGCATCGCGGCGGTCTTCAGGACTGCGTACAACTTTTACATCAGTAACTTTTGTAAATTTTGCAACGTCAGGATTACCGAAAATACGGAAATCCTTAACTGAAAATTTCCCTTCATCATGGGTGAATACATTTGTTATTTTAAGGTACCTGGCTTTTACAGGTTCGGGAAGTTCAAAATAATCATGCCTTAAATCCTGAGTATTATTGCTTCTGTCAAGGATCATTGACCAGTTCTTATTATCGTTTGAAGCCTCGACTGTATATGACTGATAACGGTCAAGTCCACTGCTTACGCCAAAGCCTGAACCCGGGCCGCCTGTTTGTACTTTTGCATCCTGCTGGTCAAAATTGATTTGTATGGCATAGACATCACAATCTTTTCCAAGATCTACTGTCAAATATTCTCCGGGATCTCCTGTTGCAGCGCTCCAGTGAGTCATAAAATTCTCATCTACGGCATTTGAGGCTTTATATCCCGGGAGTGTTGATGATACTTCAACATATTTTTTAAGAGATAAGAGCATCCAGCCTGTAAAGTTATTATCAACAGCATTTTCTTTAATACCGGGGTAATATTGCGGATAATCGCCGAAAGCAGTGTTGGAGTGCATAACACCCTCAGCATCTATTGCAGATGGGAACAGTGACATTTCAGAGCCGCCTCTTCCGGAACCATACATCGACGGGATCATGCAAATAGTCCATAACTGCCCATTCTTGTCGAAGAAAGTACTGCCATGTCCTGCACCCGGAGCGAATCCTGTTGTTTTGAATGTTAAAGGATTGTGCTGTGAATATTCAAACGGCCCCATTGGATTGTCAGACACATAAACTCCATGTGAATAGGACAAGAATTCAAGACCGATTGCTGCATATTGCAGATAGTATTTGCCGTTGTGTTTCAGGACCCATGGACCTTCTATCCAGGGATATTCTTCAGGGAAATATTCCCTGTGGTTGAAGTACGGAAAAATCACGTCTTCAGCTCTTCTCCGCTCAAAGCCATGCTCTTTATAGTCACCGAAGAAGCAGATTTTAGGTTCTCCTATTTCCTTGAATGTATTTGGATCCAGCTCAACAACCTTGAAGGGCATGATTTGGGACCATCCATAGTACATATAGAGTCTGCCGTCGTCATCGAAAAACATGTTGGCATCTCCGTAGCGGTCGCTGTCAAAAGTGCCGGTCTGTTCCCAATTTCCTTCTTTTGGGTCACCAATACATTTGTACACATTTTTCTGATTCATTGAACATGCATACAAGGTTTCACCCTTCGCAGCTACAGATAAAACGCCTCCCGGGAAATTCGGAGCTGAAACATAAGTCCAGTCTCTCATATTGTCTGAATACCAATATCCTCTTCCTCCTGTAACAAAAAGATAATAATCATCCTTGTAAAGAGTGACAATGGGTTCACCAGCCCTTCGTGCCCTTTCTGATCCAACACTAAGGTTGATTGGATTACAGTACGTCAAAGGTTTGTCTGTTATCTGCACTGTGAATTTCTCTGATTTTTCAGGAACTCTTGAACATGATATCCCGGTAATAATCAGGCATATTGCCAGGAAAATAGTGACTTTAAAAGCTGGTTTATTCATGACTCTATTAGATTAATTTATACTACTTTATCTTGGAATGATTAATTAATGAAAAAAAATGACTATATTATAGTTTATATATTATATTGTGAATAAAGATATAAAAAATAATTAATGTGTATATTACACTTATAATTCTTTTGAAGTATTTTTAACCGGATTTTATGGGAAAAATACGGAGATTTCCGGGCTAATAATTTAGCATTCAACTATATGGTTGCTGTGGTAATTGAAGGTGTGTGAATATATTAGGTACTTGATTCCATGCTTCCATGTTAATTTTGCAGGGCAGGGCAAAATTTTTTATATTAAAATATAATATTTTAAGGATAATAAAGTAATAATGTAATTATGAAAAAGATTCGATTTATTTTTCTGGCAATAGCAGGGCTGGCTTTTTTTATTTCTGCTTCAGCTCAGGTCCCCGCTTCCGGAGGACAAACCCTTTCAAGGGTGGTGGAGGATGGCGGAACAGGTCCGTATTCTGCTCTTATGCTTAGTGAGAGTAGTCTGCCAACACATACTGTTTTCAGGCCAAAAGACCTTACAGTTTTTGGTAGTTCGAACAAGCTTCCGATAATTGCATGGGGAAATGGTGCCTGTGCAAATTCTCCATGGGAACATATTAATTTCCTGTCGGAAATTTCATCCCATGGATTTCTTGTAATAGCAATCGGACCCATGCCTGCCGAGGGAGAAAAAGGCAGGGGCAGGTCGACTTCGTCACAGCTTATAGATGCAATTGACTGGGCTATAGCTCAGAACAGTGATAAGTCAAGTCCGTATTATAATAAGATAGCTGTTGATAAAATAGCAGTAAGTGGTATGTCGTGCGGGGGCCTTCAGGCACTTGAGACTGCCCCTGATCAGCGCGTATCAACAGTCATTGTATGCAACAGCGGGATTCTGCCCAGTACAGGAGGCGGCATGGGTGGTATGCCGACTCTTACAAAGGATCATCTGCTTAAGGTTCATACTCCTATTTTGTATATCCTGGGAGGAGAAAAGGATATTGCTTACCCGAACGGGATGGATGATTTCAACAGGATTAACCATGTGCCCGCTTTTGTGGCAAATATGGATGTTGGTCATGGAGGTACATATAGCAGACCTCACGGCGGTGAATTTTCTAAAGTTGCAACAGGATGGTTAAAATGGCAGCTTAAGGGTGACAATGAAGCCGGAAAGCTGTTTACCGGTGTGCCATGCGAACTATCAAAAGATCCTAACTGGAAGGTTGAAAAAAAGAAAATTAATTAGCCTTGTAATTGATTATAATTCTGTTAAAGGAATAGCTGATTACAGATCATAAGTTATAAGTTAATAGAAGGACAAACTATTATATTATGATCTGTGTGTGAGTGGATATTTTTGAAATAATTGTATATTAATTTAAACTTAATTTAAACATGAAGAAACCTGTTTACTTTTTTTTAATAGTCATGAGCCTGATATTGGTTTCATGCTCTGACTCTAATCCGGTACTAACAATTGAAGGTGGTCAGATAATTGGAGTTCCAACGGCCACAGAGGGTATTATTGCATATAAGGGTATCCCTTTTGCAGCACCTCCTGTTGGAGACCTGCGCTGGAAGGAACCTCAGCCCGTTATCCCCTGGGAAGGTGTAAAGACTGCTGACACTTACGGCGATGCTGCTTCACAGACTACGTGGGATCCCCAGAGTTTCTACGGCAGGGAATGGGGAGCTAGCGGAAGCGTACCTTTTACAGAGGATTGCCTTTATCTGAATGTATGGACTCCGGCAGCAGGCAAAAAGACTAAAAAGCTCCCTGTTGCAATGTGGATACATGGCGGCGGCTATCGTGAAGGCTTTTCTTACGAACCTGAGATGGATGGAGGTGAGGATTATGCTTCACGTGGGGTGATACTGGTTCAGGTAACTTACAGACTGGGCTCTATGGGATTCTTCTCGCATCCTCTTCTGTCGGCTGAAAGTCCTAATGGTGTTTCTGGCAATTACGGCCTGCTCGATCAGGTTGCTGCGCTTAAATGGATTAAGAACAATATTGAGCAGTTTGGCGGTGATCCTAATAATATAACGATCTTTGGCCAGAGTGCAGGAGCCGGAAGCGTTCAGGCATTGTGTGCATCGCCATTATCAAGAGGTCTTATAAGCCAGGCAATTATTATGAGTGGAGGAGGTCTTACGGAATCCAGACCGGGTACCCTGCTTGATACAGCCCAGGTTGCTAATGAGAGGATGATGAATTATTTCAATAAGACAACTCTTCAGGAAATGCGTGCCCTTTCATTTGAGGATTTACGCCAGATGTCGGCTGATTATACAGCTGCAACCAAGAAGCGCGTTATGTGGAGTCCTGTTATAGATAATTACCTTTCAGAAGCTACTTTCTCGGATGTGGCTCGTGCAGATCAGATTGCAGATGTCCCTTATATCATTGGATTTACCTCCAATGACATGAACGATATGACTAAGCCGGTAACCGATTTCTGTCTGTTGCGTTCTGAACAAGGTATGCCTGCTTATGCTTATTTGTTTTCGAGGCAGTTACCGGGTGATTCGAGTGGAGCTTTCCATTCTGCTGATCTGTGGTATATATTCCATTCCTTCAGACACAGCTGGAGACCATTCACAACTGGTGATGAAGAGCTGAGTCTCAAAATGGTTGATTACTGGACCAATTTTGCCAAGTATGGCGATCCGAACGGCAAGGAAGGAGGTCTGTGGACTCCCTGTACTCCGGATTCACCAAAATTTATGATATTTGATGCTGATGAGGAAAAGGCGCTTCTCACTGTGACTGATGAACCCAAATATATGGGAGGAACTTTCCCGCGGTAGTAAAAGATATTTTTTGAAAGAGAAACCCGGTACCTTTATAAAGGTCCGGGTTTTTTGTTCTTTTCCATCTGATCAGCTTCGGGAATAGTCATGTTTACGTTAGTGCTCCGATGATTCCTTCCCGAAAAACCCCGGCAAGTGAAGGTTCCTCTTTAGGAGAATCTTCGCGAGGAACAAGCTTATACGCTTATCCGGAAATTCATTTCTGGTAAATCGACTTTATGCTATAATATGCTTTCTTCGGCTTCATCTCCCTGTCAAAAAGAAGGGGATAATCAGATCGGCCCCTTACCGGGAATCCGTTAAGCCAACTCATCCCATCGTGAAGACCCCAGAAAGTGACAGAAGTAATTTTATCGGCATTTTTATGCATTACCTCGAAATATGTTTTATAGTTTTCTGCAAGCCTGTCCTCAACCTCTTTTGAATATGGCTGAGTCTCCTGAACCTGGTTTTTGCTCCCTTCTCCATGGAAATTGGAATAGGTTGTTACATCAAGTTCTGTCATATGAACTTCAAGGCCAAGTGCTGCAAAACGATTAATGGCAGTATTAATCATTTCACCTGTCACTTCCTTACTCCAGTGAGCCTGCATTCCCACACCATCAACAGGAACACCTGCATCCTTAAGCTCCTTAAGCATAGTAATTGCACGCTCGAGTTTGGCCGGATCGACAAGATTATAATCGTTGTAAATCAGTTTTACGTTTGGGTTAACACTACGGGCAATCCTGAAGGCCTGGGGAATAAAATCCTTACCGCATATCTTATACCACGGGCTTGATGTCCTGTAAATGTTATCGGGACTATCGGAGAGAGCCTCATTAACTACATCCCAGCAGAATGTCACATCCTTATAGCGATTCATTACAGCTGTTATATAAATTTTCAGCCTTTCATAAAGTTGTTCTTTTGTGAGCTGGGTGCCGTTGTCGTCAGTAAAGAATGCAGCAGGAGTCTGGCTGTGCCATACAAGAGTATGTCCGCGCATTGACATGTTGTTTTGTCTTGCAAAATCAGCAATACGGTCGGCTGATGTCCAGTTGAATACTAATCCGTTGATTGTATCGAGTTTTAAAGGCCCCTGTTGGAATCCGGCCATACCTTGTGGCGTTTGTCCGCCCTGGGGGAGCTGTCTCTGCTGGCTTCCCTGTGGTGCACCGGCCTGTCTTTGTTGTATGTTTTGTCCCTGAGGACTTCCGGCAGGGCGCTGAGAGGGGAAATAAAGCAGAGATTGCGGTTTCATTTCGTTTTCACAGGTAATTGTGTTGAAGTTGCCTATAACCATATTACCTGCATCTCCTGTTATTGTACGTCCGCTTACAGCCACTCCGATCAGAAAATCATTCTTGAAAATTTCCTTTAGAGGAACAAAGTCGGGGTTTGTCTGAGCTGAAACTGTCAGTCCCAGCATTATTGTAACAACTAATCCGGATAGTTTTTTCATGCTTGCATTATTTCAGTAAATATTATGATGCAATTTAACAACATTCAATCACAATTAAAATTATTGATTGCACTTTTAAAGGGGGCTATTAAAACTTGCGGATATCAAACTTAAGGCTGATAATCAAACTATTGTGCTGATGAAAAATCTTTACATCCGTTTTTGGCGTTTGCCTGGTCTTTTATGTTTTATATTTTGCTTTTGTGAGTACAATTCGGTCTAAAAACAAAAATTCCTGTCAGCCATAATGATTGACAGGAATTTTTCTTTGTAGCGGAGGGAGGACATTTCCCCGATTTTGTAATTTGCTGATATT
>DAONXX010000030.1:0-20683 GCA_035414025.1 Bacteroidales bacterium
CATCCCTGACAAACGGAAGTTCGTATTCCGACATACTTCGGATCCCTACCTGAATTGAAGGGACAATTTCATTAATTCTGGACATCACGCAGGCATGGTTCAAAGCAGAGCCCTCATATTCCTGTCTCAGATCAGCATGTGCATCGAGCTGAAGAACAGTAAGGTTCTTGAAATGGCCTGAAAAAGCCTTTACTGAACCTATGCTAACTGTGTGGTTACCCCCTATTATGACAGGAAATTTTTGATCTGAAAGGACTTCAGCTATCCTTTCAGATACCATGTCTGTAAGTTCTTCAGGAGAATCTCCTGAAACAACAGGAGGCATTGTATAAATACCTTTTTTATAAACACATGAACGGGTTTCGATATCATAGAATTCGAGATTGACAGAAGCTTCCAGGATTGCATCAGGACCTTTATCAGCTCCTTTCATCCAGGTACTTGTAGCATCATAGGGCACAGGGATAATGATTATTTCCGATGCGGAATAATCATAGATTACTTCTGCTCCACCGAAATTCATGATTTTCAATTAGCTTCAGATACCGGTCTCTTCTTGCCGGATTTTGTTCCGGAAGTGTTTGCTGTTTTCTCATTTTTCTTTGCACCGGCAGATTTCTTAGCACCTGCTTCGATCTTTTCCGGTTTTTGCTCAACAGCCTGTTCATCAGCATCCGTTTCTTTTTCAGTCAGGGCATTCGTTTCCGCTTGTTCCGGTTCTTCTTTTACAAGAAGCTTAAGTTCGTGAAGAATATTATACCACTGAGAAATCTTTTTAATATCGCTTACATAGACTCTATCCCTGTCGTACTCCGGAAGGACTTCAGAGAACCATTGTTTAAGCTTATCAGAATCGGACCTGGAATCAATTGCAGGTCCACCCTTTTCCTTATCAAAGATCAGATCGAATACTTTTGACAAAGAAACATCCTCTTCTTCTGTAAAAACTGATATTTCATCCAGAGAAATGACTTTAGCTGAAGCAAATGCGCTGCTCCTTTTTTTTGATTCAAGATGCTCGATAATTATTGCATTCTTCCCCTGGGCAATAAACCTGAACAAACCAGATTCACCGGAAATTGATAAGATATCCTTTAAGACCATTTTTATACTTTTGTGTTCAAATTTAACTGTTGTTATGAAATGTAGGGATTCAATATCCTTAAAATCTAAGACATATTACGTTCTTTTTTGATTTTTTCATAAGCTTCCTGCACTTTCCTGAACTTCTCACCAGCGCTTTTTTTATAATCCTCACCAAGATAGCTAACCTTATCAGGATGATACTTCATAGCCATTCTTCTATATGCTTTCTTGACTTCTTCATCGCTTGCCGAGCGTTCAATTTCAAGTATTTTATAAGCTGAGTCCGTTTCAGGGATGAACATATTCCTGATGGAAACAAAATCTGAGTCAGAGATTCTTAGATATTCAGCAATCTTTTCTATAACTGACTGTTCGAGCTGATTAACATTACTGTCTGCAATAGAAACACCGAAAAGAAGATGCATTAGCTGCAGCCTTGATGAATAATCCATGTTATCTGCAATTTGACGGCAGACATCCTTCAGCGGTATGTCCTGTTTCAGTATATCCCTTAGCAAAAGTGTTGCTTCAGCAGCTATTTCCTGCCCAAACTGTATTTTAAGATACTGCTTAACATATTCCAGTTCCGATTTGACGACTTTACCGTCAGCTTTCATCACAGCAGCAATAAGAACAAGGAGACTTACTCCGAATGCACCCGGAGTGGTTTTTCTTTTTCCTTCATAAGGAGCCTGGGTTTCTGTTGTTGCACTATCGATAAGAGAACCGAAAAGGAAACCAAGAAGTCCACCAATAGGTCCCCCCATAACCCATCCCAGCCCTCCGCCAATCCATTTGCCAAAACGTCCCATGTGTGTTTAAGAATTAAGATGATTTAAGATATCGTCATGTATACTGAATACCGCAGGTATTATCATTTCATCCTCTGAGTTGTTTATCACATAATCAGCCATTTTTATTTTCGTTTCATCATCCATCTGGTTTTTAATCCTTTCCATAACCTGTTCCCTTGTAAGTTTGTTCCTCATTGTCACCCTTGAAATTCTTTCTTCGACTGGTGCAACAACTACTGCCACCCTGTCGACAAGTGATGCAGCACCACATTCAAACAGGATTGCAGCCTCTATTATCACATACGGAGAGTTCTGATTATCTGCCCATTCCAGGAAATATCCGAAAACAACAGGATGAACCAGGCTATTTACCTTAGTCAGCAGTTCCTCATTGTTAAATATGAGAGAGGCCAGCTCTTTGCTATTAAGCCTGCCATCGGTATACATATCTTTGCCGGCTATCCTGTTAACCCCTTCGATAATGTCAGGATGATTGTTCATAATCCTTTTAGCCTCAGGATCGGCCGAAAAAACAGGAATACCCAGAACACTGAAAACCCTGCACACCGAGGTCTTTCCACTACCAATACCTCCCGTAATCCCCAGTTTCATTTTCCCAATTTTTTCCTTCATTCAGATATCATTAGTATAATAACCAGGCACTATGTCCCGAAGATCACAAAGTAATTACTCAGTCTGGTTAAACGTAAAAAACAGTGTATCGGGCTTTACTGCAGAAATCTTACAAATAGACTTGAGCTGCGAATTGAGATCAGGGATCATTCCCGAGGTTATCAGATAGTATGTTGTTGATGAAGATTCATCGTCATGTAGCGGTTTATAGGGAACCTTTGAGAAATCAACAACAACAGGGGACCTGTTACCTGACATTTTCAGCTTAAGCATTGAAAATCCCGGACCTTTCATATAA
Source organism: Bacteroidales bacterium (assembly GCA_035414025.1). GTDB lineage: Bacteria > Bacteroidota > Bacteroidia > Bacteroidales > VadinHA17 > LD21. The sequence continues at coordinate 2,812 of DAONXX010000030.1, forward strand.
AGATACAACCTTGAAGGCAGATTTTCATCCACTACCTTATTCTTTGGAGGATTGATATAGGTAACCGGATATCTGATATCTGCTTCCAGGTCTTTACTAAGAGAGTTAAGATACCAGAACACAAAAGAAAGAAAGAGAAAAAAAGCAAAAACAATAATATTTTCCCTGACGGAGTTAACTCCTTTTTTATGATGCCTGTCGGTCCTTGTCAGATCCTTTTTGATCATTATTCGTTATGCTTTCGGAAAATCAGTTCTAATCATCGGCAGAAGGATCCTTAAGCAGGGCATTCTTATCTACTTTGAGCCTGACATCCCCGCCGGCATCCATCATAATATAGCTATCCTTTACCTCAAGGACTCTTCCATAAACGCCACCCGTTGTAACTACCTTATCGCCTCTCTTCAGGCTGTTCCTGTAATTGTTCATCTCTTTCTGCTTCTTCATCTGAGGTCTGATCATGAAAAAATAAAATATCACGAAAACAAGTATCAGCGGCAGCAAAGTTACCAGAGGATTTGTTTGTCCTGCTGCAGCTTGCTGAGCCAGGACGGCTAAAAATGATAAATTGGTCATTGTTGTTGTTGTTAGTTATTAATAATATAATTCAATTCAGGTTATAATTAGTTTATATAGTGCGCAGAGCAAAACAAAGTGAAGCGACAATTCCACGCCAGCGGTTTACATAGGATAGCTTTAAATACTCACTACTCATTACTTTTATTTATTACTCAACAATAAAATAAATTATGATCTGCTGCTTAACACTTCAGCCGTGATCTTCACTATTACAACAGGCGTTGATGCATTTGAATGTATAGTAACTGTCTTTGACTGAACACCATCATAGCCGGAAGTGTTAAAAATGACTTCAAGCGTACCGCTTTCCCCGGGAGCTAAAGGTTTCTTATCATACTTCGGGACAGTGCATCCACAACTTGTTGATACTGAATTAATAATTAGATTTCCGGATCCTGAATTTGTATAGGTGAAGAAACAACCTATGTTTTCACCTGCTTCAACTATTCCAAAATCATGTTCATACTCGGAAAAGCTTATAATAGCTTCACCTGTATCAGGAACTTCAATATTTTCCTGGTTCCCGCTCTTCGGATTCTTGTTCCCAGAACAGCTTACAATAATCACTGAACTGAAGATAACCAAAATAATTAATCCTGTTCTCATCTCTTATTTACAAATATTTACAAATCAATTGAGTTTTTAAATATCATTCATTATCATCGGGAGCTTCACCAACCAGTCCCCTTCCATACTTATTAAAGAGTTTCCTGGCCCGGATCTCCTTTACTATATTATCAAGTATTCCATTGACAAATGTACTGCTTTTTGAAGTACAATAGTACTTTGCAATCTCAATGTATTCATTGAGTGTCACTTTCACCGGTATCTCGGGAAATTCAAGAATTTCTGCGATAGCGAGCTGCATAACAAGGATATCCATAAGAGCAATGCGCTCAACCTCCCAGTTTGTAGTATTATTATCGATGAATTCCGAGTAACTTGCTGAATTCAGGACTGCTTTTCTGAACAGTTGTTTTACAAAATCCTCATCTTCACGATTCTTAAAAAGCGGCATTAGTCCGGCATCTTCTTTTGTATCTGGCTTAAATTTCTTGAGTGTTTTTTCAAGCATTATTATCACGTAATCAAGATCATCGTTCCAGTAGATGCTCTGTTCTTCAAGACAATTAACAAGATCCTCGGAGGCCGGCAATAATTCGACTATAATTTTATGAACTATTTTTTTATCAGCCTGATAATTATGGTATTCCGAAGACATGTATTCAAGATAGTAATCGCAAGATATCAGCTTCGTATATAAGATGCGTGGAATATGTGAAAAATTAATCCAGGACAGCTTTGAATCGTTTAAATATTTCGTAAGGGCTTTATTGTTGCGAAGCTGAGCAATGACAACATTATCAATAAAGCGCCTGTTAGGATTCAGATCTTCAAAAGTAGGAATATTTTTCTGGAGTGCACGTTCGATTCTGTCAGAAGCTATGTCAGCTATTTCAAGAACAAGAAGCAGAAGATAATGATAAAGATCGTAGGTCTTGGCTATACTTAACATCAACTCCTTTTCTGCTTTGACAAGATCGTTATCTTCCCGCCGGTTATATGCATAAAGTGCCATAAGGGCTTTTATGCGTAATAATCTCCTGCTAATCATCTGTAAAGAACCTTAATTTTTAAGCTGCAAAAATAGTCTTTTTCCCTTATCATCAAAACAACATCAGAAAAAACGGGGACATTTTCCACACTCCGTTTTGATTTGAAAAAATATTTGTTACTTTTGACAACATGAATTAAACCCCTAAGATTAACTGACTTAGAAATGGAAGAAGAAAGTAGTATTAATGAAGATGTAAGTGGGATTGAGGAAAGGAGCCAGAAGGATGAAATTTTCACAAAAGCTGTCAGGGCGGGAAAGAGAACCTATTTTTTTGATGTAAAAGCCACCCGGAAAGAAGATTATTATCTCACGATCACAGAAAGCAAAAAACGACTTGGTAAAGAAGGAAAAGTGTTCTATGAAAAACACAAGATTTTTTTATACAAGGAAGATTTTGAGAAATTTACTGAAGGACTAAGGAGTGCTATTGACTTTATAGGAAATGGCAAGTATGGAGTAAATACCTCAATGGATACAACTGTAAATGAAAATGCCGGAAGTGAAGTTATTACAACTGAGGAATTCACAAATATCAATTTTGATGACCTTGGAAAGAAATAGCCTGTTTCTACTAGATTTGTTTCCGGATGACTGATTATGTACTCCTCATATTAGGAATAATTCTGATGCTGACAGGCATTATCGGTTGTCTGGTACCTGTATTGCCGGGGCCTCCTTTAAGCTTTTTAGGTCTTATAATGCTGCATCTGACACGCTTTGCCAAGTTCTCTTCAACTCTGCTGATCACTTTGGCTGTTATAACAATTGTGGTAACAATTCTGGATTACATAGTGCCGATATGGGGCACAAAAAAATTCGGAGGATCAAAATACGGAACAAGGGGTGCTACAGTCGGACTTATTATAGGTTTATTTCTCGGACCGGTAGGGATTATTGTCGGGCCCTTCATCGGTGCTATTGTCGGAGAACTTATCTTTAAAGATGACATGAAATATGCCGTGAAGGCTGGTTTTGGAAGTCTGCTTGGTTTCCTTACCGGCATAGGGTTGAAACTTGCCACTTCATTCGTAATGACATTTTATTTTGTCAAGGCACTAATTGTTTAGCGTACTCAATCCTCCTCCTTTACAGTTCAGTATCCAAGAGTGGCAACAATTACAGCCTTTATTGTGTGAAGCCTGTTCTCTGCTTCGTCAAAGACAATAGAATGTGGTGATTCAAAGACATCTTCAGTAACTTCCATACCATCAAGTCCGTATTTCCTGAATATCTCTTCGCCTATTATTGTTTCCCTGTTATGGAATGCAGGAAGGCAGTGAAGAAATTTCACCGAAGAGTTTCCTGTCATTTTAATTACATCTAAATTAACCTGGTAGGGTCTTAAAAGCTTTATTCTTTCTTCCCATACAGAATCCGGTTCTCCCATCGAAACCCATACATCGGTATAAAGAAAATCAGCATTTCTGACGGCATCAGCAACATTATCCGTAATAGTTATCCTTGCCCCTGTTTTGCTAGCTATGGCTTTGCATTCAGCAACCAGGTCTGCTTTCGGCTGATATTCTGTCGGTGCTGCTATCCTGAAGTCGATGCCAAGTTTTGCAGAGCCAACCATAAGCGAATTACCCATATTGAAGCGTGCATCACCAAGATAACATAAGACACATTTATCAAGGGGTTTATCTGTATGTTCTCTCATTGTGAGGATATCAGCCAGTATCTGTGTCGGATGGAATTCATTCGTAAGACCATTCCACACCGGGACACCGGAATATTCAGCAAGCTCTTCAACAATATGCTGTCCGAAGCCCCTGTATTCTATACCATCATACATCCTTCCAAGAACCCTGGCAGTATCTTTCATTGACTCTTTATTCCCCATCTGGGAACCCGTAGGCCCTAAATAAGTAACATTAGCACCCTGGTCATATGCAGCAACCTCAAAAGCACACCTTGTTCGGGTCGAGGTTTTTTCGAAAATAAGAGCAATATTCTTTCCCTTCAAATGCTGTACTTCTCTTCCTTCTTTTTTAGCTTTTTTAAGATCAGCTGAAAGATCAAGAAGGAATTTAATTTCTTCCGGTGTAAAATCGAGCAACTTGAGGAAGCTTCTGTTCTTAAGGTTTATTTTCATATTATTAAGTTTGAAGTGCTTAAAGTACTTAGAGTTTTTTAATATAAGTCTGCAAATTTAATAAAAAGTTAAAGTTTCTATATGTAAAAAGCATCTCCCCTGCCCCTGCCTGCACCTCTCATCCCCATTTTTAATTGTTAACTTTGACCCAACTTTCTTATCGGCAAGCTTCAGCATTAATTGCTCATCTGAAATGAAATTAAAAAAATATATTAAATTTACACTATCTATAAAAAAACGAGATCGGTGAGATTCATTTCCAGATTGCTTATCGCAGCTTTGATTGTAATAACGGGGTACTCCTGTAAAGACAGAGGCGGAAAGGACATTAATGAGGGAGAGATCCATTATTCAATTACTTATACTGGCAAAACAGGCATCCTGCCCAAGGAAATAATGCCTAAGAAGTTGATCGTTTCGTTTAAGGATGATAAAATATTATTTGACATATCGGCGCCTTATGGAAATTCATGGATTCTTAATCTGGCTAATCCAAAAGAAGGGATCTTTGACACTTATATAAGTCTTCTCAGCTGGAAGTATTATTATACTGCAGGGCCAGGGGAATTATATCCGGGTTTTGAAAAAATGGAGGACATTGAAATTAAAAAGACAAATGAAACCTCAATAATATGTGGTTATAACTGCAAGAAAGTTCAGGTTACTTTTGCCAGTGACAGAAACAAGGTATATGACATCTGGTTTACTGATGAAATAGATATAAAGGATCCTAATGTAAGAACTCCTTATCAGGAAATTAAAGGGGTTCTTATGGATTTTTCTCTTCTCCTTGGTACTGAAGAACTACATTTCGATATCGAGAATGTGTATAAAAAAGAAGTGCCTGATAAGACCTTTGAGAGAAGGGAGCAGTATAAAAAGATCTCACGTGAAGATATCAATCAATTTATTTACAAAATGACAGCTTTATAGGTCTTTCCTGCAAGACGTCATTACTCCCTTGTTAGTCACTTCCTTTAATTGTTTATAAAATCACTTTTCAGCTATTATACAGCGGGTCAAATTTATTAACTTTGCCTTGCATTTTTTCGGAGCAAAATGAATAAAAGAAAAAAAGACAGCAGGGGGAAAACTGCAAAAAAAGGGAATGATACCACTAAGTCAAAATCATCTTCAGGAAATGAAAAGATAAAATTCGTATTTGGTATCCTTATTTCCGGTTTTGCTTTATACCTTCTCCTTGCATGCGTTGCTTATCTTTTCTGGTGGAAGACTGATCTGAGCCTGCAGAACACTGATATTATCTCCGGGCCGGAAATAGAAGTTAAGAACTGGTCGGGTAAAAGCGGGCATTTCCTGGCAAAGATGATTATAGGATATGGTTTCGGCTTTGGCGCTTTTTTCATCCCTGTTATTTTTGCTACAATAGGCTTGTATCTTTTGAAGTTCCCCGGCTTAAGGGTCTGGAGCCTGATTGCCAAGTTTGCTTTTGCAGCAATAATTCTCTCATTGATCCTCAGTTATATCTTTGGCGAATCGGATGGATTTCTGTTCAGTGGCCCCGGCGGTGCCCAGGGCTACATAATAACTCGTTGGCTTAATGCATTCATGGGGAAAATTGGTACCGGTATTCTTCTCGGGCTTATAACAATCGCATACCTGATCTTTGCCCTTAAGGTACCGCCTTCGAAACTGAAAATCAAAGTTCCGGGTATAACATTGCCCTTAAAAAAGAATGAAGCGGATGAAGACTTAGCTCCGGAAGCTCTTTCAGAAGACGGGCCTGCAACAACAACACCTGTCGAAAGATCCGATCCGGATGAAAACAATAAAAGTGAGCTTGAGTTCCTCGTAAAAAACAAAAAAGCATCAGATAGTGAAGATGAACCCATGATACCGCCTCCCCTTAAGGGCTCCCTTATCCATGACCTTGACAATGATAATAATAAGGTAGTGCCGGAGAAAAAGAATTTCGATATCAGTATTGCAAAACCCGAAGTTGACGATTTGCTTTCTGAAGAGGAAGTCAACCAGATAATGGAGAACTATGATCCGAGGCTTGATCTTTCCAGATATAAATTCCCTCCTGTTTCGATACTGAAAGAACATAAATCGGAAAGCACTTTTGACAATAAGGAGGTTTTTGAGAATAAGGAAAATATTATCAAAACTCTTGGCGACCATAAAATATCAATTAAACAGATATCAGCAACTGTGGGGCCTACAGTTACCCTTTATGAAATTGTACCTGAGAGGGGAGTAAGGCTTGCCAGGATCAAGTCACTTGAAGATGATATTGCACTTAATCTTTCCGCACTTGGTATAAGGATCATAGCTCCTATCCCCGGAAGAGGAACTGTTGGCATTGAAGTGCCGAATAAAAAGCCTGAAATAGTTTCAATGAGATCCCTTATCACATCGAAAACTTTTCAGGAATCACGATTTGATATAGCTTTGGCCCTTGGCCGCACAATAACAAATGATCCTTATATTGTAGACCTTACTAAAATGCCTCATCTGCTTGTAGCCGGTGCAACAGGCCAGGGAAAATCAGTAGGTATAAATGTAATTATAACCTCAATCCTTTACAAAAAACATCCGGCCGAGGTTAAGTTTGTACTTATTGATCCGAAAAGGGTTGAATTGCCTCTATATTCAAAAATTGAACGTCATTTTCTTGCAAAATTACCAGGCGAGGAGGATGCTATAATCACAGATACACAAAAAGTTGTCAATACTCTGAATTCCCTTTGCATCGAAATGGACAACCGGCTGGAACTTCTTAAAGGGGCACAGTCAAGGAATATAAAAGAATATAATGAGAAGTTCATTTCAAGAAAACTTAATCCAGAAAAAGGACATAAATATCTGCCATATATTGTTTTGATAATAGACGAATTCGCGGATCTGATAATGACAGCCGGAAGGGAAATAGAGGGTCCGATCGGAAGACTGGCACAGCTTGCAAGAGCTATCGGGATACACCTCATAATATCGACTCAACGACCGTCAACTAATATCATAACAGGCTTCATTAAAGCAAACTTCCCCACTAGAATTGCTTTCCGCGTTTTCTCATCAATAGATTCAAGGACAATCCTTGATGCTACCGGAGCAGACAGGCTTGTCGGACGCGGAGACATGCTTGTTTCTTCAGGTAACGAACCTGTAAGGGTACAATGCGCCTTTATCGACACCTCTGAAATAGAAGAGCTTACAGAGTTCATAGGCTCACAGCAGGGCTACCCTGATGCAATGCACCTGCCGGAATACATAGATGACAGCGAATCAGGACTCCTTGAATTGGACCTCAAGAAAAGAGACTCGATGTTTGATGAAGCAGCAAGACTTGTTGTTATGCATCAGCAGGGATCTACTTCACTTATTCAACGGAAACTGTCAATCGGTTATAACAGGGCAGGAAGGATAATTGACCAGCTGGAAGCTGCCGGAATTGTAGGTCCTTTTGAAGGAAGCAAGGCAAGAAATGTTCTTTGTTCGGATATGATTGCTTTGGAACAGATTTTGAAGAGTCTAGATTAAAACATTTGAAATGCGTAAATTTTTACTCTCAACCCTTATCTTAATTCTTACTGCAATAAACCTGAAAGGACAAAGCGATTCAAGGGCTGTCAGCATCCTTGATCAATTTTCTGCAGCAGCTACTTCAGCTCCATCAGTATCTATGAACTTTCTGCTCATAACAGTCGATCAGGTAGAAAATTATGCAGATACTCTGGCCGGATCAATAATACTTAATAAAGACAGGTACAAGCTTGAGCTTCCGGATAATATTGTCTGGTACGACGGAAAAACATCATGGAGCTATCTCCCTGCCGAGCAGGAAGTGACAATAACAAATCCTGAAGATGAAGGTGAGTCCTTCCAGAGCCGCCCTTCAATGATCTTCACAATGTACAAAACCGGATTCAAATGCAGGCTGCTTGAAGAAAGGAAAGATTCCTACATAATCGATCTGTACCCTGAGGACATTAAGCACGATCTTATTCGGGTAAGACTGACCATAGAAAAGTCTTCTCTTAAGCTCAGGAATTTTGAATACAAGAGAAGGGACGGCATAACACTTACACTTATTGTAAATGATTACAATCTGAAAATAACCCCGGAAGAAAGTCTTTTTACCTTTATTCCGTCAAAATACAAAGGGGTTGAAATAATAGATATGCGTTAAGGGATCTCAAGGCCGTCTTCAAATCCTTTCAGGGTAAGCGATACGAGCGTGATAGATATTCTGCAGGCGTTTTTTAAATACAGCCTTAATATCGGAAATATCCTTATACGTCAAGGGCACATCAGAATATTGTCCATCCTGTTCCTGCAAGTAAATAATCCTTTCAACAAGTTCACTTATTCCCTCTTCTGAATATTTCTCCAGACTCCTTGAAGAGGCTTCTACAGCATCTGCCATCATTACTATTGCCGTTTCCTTGGAAAAAGGCTTTGGGCCGGGATAAGAGAAAGCCTTTGTGTTTTCCTTTTCATCCGGGTTCTGATCAACATATTTCTTGAAGAAAAAATAGGCGATCGAAGTACCATGATGAGTTCTGATGAAATCAATTACCTGAACAGGGATTTTATAATTCTTGGCGAGAATAACACCCTGTCTCACATGGTTAATAATCACTTTTGCACTATCCTTTGGGTCAAGTTTATCATGAGGGCTGCCCCCTTCCACAACATTTTCAATATAATATCCCGGAGCGGCTACTTTCCCAATATCATGGTATAAAGCTCCGGTCCTTACAAGGTGCATATTGGCACCAATAACTCTTGCAGCTTCTTCAGCAATATTTGCCACCTGAAGCGAATGCTGATAGGAACCCGGCGCTTCGCTAGCCAGTTTTCGCAACAAGGGTTGATTAGGATCCGCAAGCAAGAGCAATGTTGCATCAGAGATAAGAAGGAATTTTTGTTCAAACAGAAAAATAAGAGGAAAACTTATAAGTACAAGTATGCCGTTACAGGCAAAAAGGAGACAATCAAATAAAACAGCACTTCCGAGATCGCTGTTCCTTATCATATGCATCCCAAAATAGAATATCCAATAACTTAAAATAACCATCAGTGAAGTAAAGAAGAGTCTGCTTTTCCTGAAGTTATTTGTCAAGGTAAATATTGCCACCATACCAGAAAGAAAATTCATAAGGATGAATTCATAAGGCTCCGGCACCATGAAACCCGCAAGCATTATAGTAATAAGAAGGATGAAAAGAGCCAGCCTGGAATCGTAGAATGTCCTGATTACAACAGGGATAACAGCAAAGGGTACAATATAAATAATATTGTTTTTCTGAATATTCAGGACATAGCGCGTGATAATAAGGAAACTCAGAATAGTAAGCATAATAAAGAATGTTTTCCTGTTCACCTTGAGGACTTCCGGCCTGAATTGGAGAAGGAAAAAATAAAGCACTGAATAACAAAAGGTAACCACAATCAATGTTCCCATAACGGAAATTCTATTTCCCCTTGTCAGTATCAGGACTACGGCAACAATGCTTGATACGAAAAGAAGAATATTAATAAGAGTCTTTTTAATCTTCGGAAGATTATCACTGTCAAAGATTGTCTGTTCCATCTGCCTGATAATTTATTAACAAGTAAAAGTAGTATTTTTACTAAAAATTCCTGAATATGGAACATTATATCTGCGAGAATGTTTTCGTGCCACTGAGATCAGGACCAACTCACAGGTCTGAAATGCTCAGCCAGGTCTTGTTCGGTGAAAAATACAGGATACTTGATCAGGTTGATCACTGGCTGAAGATAGAAACTGAATTTGACAGTTTCAGCGGGTGGATAGACAAGAACCACATTCAGCATAGTCTTGTAAAAAACGAAGCATCAGGTTATGTGCTGAACAGGTCACTGCTTTGCTTTAAAAGCGATAATACAAGGATGATACTGGAAGCAGGATGTGAAATATACAATCCTGATCCCGAAAGATCATGTTTCACGGCAGGAGAAAATTTGTATACAACAGCAAAAGATTTCAGCAGTAAGCACTATACAGCTACTGAAACAGTTGCTGACACAGCCATGAGATTCATAAACAGCCCTTATATCTGGGGTGGCAGGATCCCCTCCGGGATTGATTGTTCAGGTCTGACTCAGCTCGTATATAAGATACACGGTAAGAGGCTGCCAAGAAATAGCTGGCAGCAGGCTGAAGCAGGGGAAGACATTGCTTTCATCAGTGAGGCAGAAACCGGTGATCTTGTATTTTTTGGAAATGAATACGGTAAAATCTCGCATGTAGGAATCATAATTTCAAAAGGTCTTGTGATCCATGCTTCCGGGAGGGTAAGGATAGATCAGATCGATCACCAGGGTATTTACAAGCAAGAGACCGGAACATATTCACACCAACTAAGGATGATCAGGAGGTTGAGGTAGAGATACATGGTTCCTATTTTAGCACGATTTAATTGTTAATATGCTATAATTACTTTTTGGGGGTATTTCTTTGACAGCAAGACCACAACAACGACCGTACAACAAAAAAAGCCACCCCATTAAGGGACAGCTTTTTTTACAGGTAATTAATTAGCTATTATTTAGAACTGCTATAACCATAGTTCTGCACCATTGCTGAATTTGCATTCAATTCGGCAAGTGGTATCGGGAATGCATATTTATAACTACCATATTGCGGGCCTCCGTGTGTCTGTTTAAGAGCTGCAACAAGAGGGATATCACTGCCTGTGCGTGCAAGGTCATCAAATCTGAATCCTTCGAAGCAAAGCTCTTTTCTTCTTTCCAGCATAATGTTAGCTTTTGTAGCTTCTGAATAAAGAGTGGCTTTTCTCTTTGCAGGAACTTTATTAAGCCATACAAGTGCTTCCGGATCATTATTGTCAATTTCAAACAGAGCTTCAGCATACATAAGAACAACTTCTTCATACCTGATAAGGAATATCTCATCTGAATAATCAATTGACGGATACTTACCCATATTTCTCAAAAGAGAACCTCCTTCTATTCCAAGCATTCCTGTTGAAAATCCTCTTACATCATCTGCTTCGAAAAGATCGGTGAGATCAGCCAATGCTTCAATATCACCGTAATTTTCGCCACGATAAATATACTGCAGACCATTGATATTCTGGTTATCAATACTGCTGAAAGCAAGTTCGAAAATTGAATTTACAGGTCCGTCCTGAGTCCAGATTTTCGGGAAATTTTCAGGCGATATGATTTCATAGTTGTCAGAGTTGATAACAGCTTCACAAGCCAGTTTTGCAGCAGGCCAGTCTTTGAAATACACAGCGACTCTTGCCTGAAGAGCATTTACAGCATAAGTAGTTATATACTGCTTAGAAGGATTATTCAAAGATTCATCCATCAGGTTCAGAGCCTGCATAAGGTCATTATTAATATTAGTCTTGACCTCAGCAACTGTGTTTCTTACAGGAAGAAGATTATCATCCTTAAACACTGTAACATACGGGATACCTAGAGTGGGATCTCCACCTGTTACATGTTGCTGTCCATATAGTTTCAGAAGGTCAAAATGAGCCAATGCCCTGATTGCATAAGCCTGACCTTTAATATGATTAATCTCATCCTCATCACCTTCAATATCAGTGGCACCGATAATCAGGTTTGCCTCTGCTATTACAGCATATATCTGTGACCATGTATCAGTTACATAAGCCTCATTATTTCCTAGGGTCATGGCGGCAGGTGTCAGGAATCTTCCGGAATTACCGTTTGAAAAGCAATTATCTGACCTTACTTCATTGAATATAATGAGGTCGCGGCCATAATATGATGCTTGAGTCATTCTGTTGTATGTACCATTCAAAAGAGTCAGCAGATCTTCAGTTGTATTTATCGAAACCAGAATATTCTTTGATTGGGCTAATGTAGGCTCCAGATCATCTTTGGTGCAGGAGAATGTAATCCCCAGCAGAGCAATAGCTAGTATTATTATTGATAATTTTCTCATTTCCTTAGAATTTTAAGTTTATGCCAAACACTATTGATTTGACAGGTGGAGTAGTGAGTCGTGTATATCCGTCAGCTCTCACTTCCGGATCATATTTCAGATCCTTGTCCTTAACCCATGTCCATAGGTTTGTTCCACGGGCAAAAAATGTAACATCACTAAAGCCTATCCTTTGCTCAATTGAAGAAGGCAGTGAATAACCAAGTACAATGTCCTTCAGCCTTATATAATCTCCGTCATAAAGGAAACGTGTTGAAGGTCTTGATGCATTCGAAGCAGTTCCACTGTAAACTACTTTTGGCACATCAGTTTCATCACCAGGTTTCTGCCATCTGTTCATAAGGTCATTCACACCGTTGTAGTAAAGAAGGGTGTAAACACCTGTGTGGTGGGTATAGAAAGACCAGTCTTCGAATACTTTGTGCCCTCCTGCGAAGAAGAAGTTAGCATCAAGGAATATACCTTTGAAATCAAAATGAGTTCCAAACCCGCCCGTACGTGTCGGTAATGCGCTTCCACCCTGGAAAGCGAGTTGAATGTCAGATGCATAATAATTACTGGTAACGCCTCCTTCATCATTAGTGCCGTTCAGATACCACTGAGGCAAACCGTTATCAGGGTTAACCCCTGCCCATCCCCTTGTATACCAGGCATAGATCGGTTGTCCGACAGCTGTTCTTCTTTGTCCGGAAGTGATCATAATATCATTGCCCTGGGCATCTTTTGCCAGTTCAAGTACCTCATTCTTAACAGTTGCAATATTAAAAGATACATTCCAGTTAAAATCACTTTTCCTTACAATTGCTACATCAAGCATAGCCTCTACCCCTTTATTCTCAACAACTCCAAGATTTCTGGGAACAGATGAAAAACCTGAAGTTCTTGTTATTGGCACATTCTGAAGGAGATCAAATGTCTTCTTGTAGAAATATGAAAAAGAACCTGTAATCCTGTCGTTCAGGAATCCAAAATCAGTACCTACATCAAGAGTGTTGTTCTTCTCCCATGTCAGCAAATCATTTCCATACTGGCTTGGATAAGCTGCGCCTTGGTCAGCATAGTCTGCATCGTATGTAAGAAGCTCCTGATAAGCGTTGAGATTAACTCCATTGCTTCCGCTCAATCCATAGGAAGCTCTTAATCTCAGAGTACTGATTGCTTCGATATTTTTTATGAAAGATTCTTCATTAAGGTTCCATGCAACACCAGCTGACCAGAAGTTACCGAATCTGTGATCGGGTGCAAACAGAGATGATCCTTCTCTTCTAAAAGTAAAGTCAGCTATATATTTACCTTTGAAATTATAATTCGCCATTCCAAGGTAAGAAAGGTTACTCCAGTCAGTAAAAGAAGAACCGGCATCAAAATTAGCACCGGCACTGTTTATATTTGTAAGATCATCAGTTGGAAAATTTTTTCCATCGCCCCACAGATCCCAGGTCTTGTTTTTCTGGAACTCCATAAGAGCTTTTAATGAGATATTATGATCACTAAACCTTATAGTATAGTCCAAAGAATTCTGGTAAACTGTATTATAGTTTCTGTTAGCCGAAGAATAGGAATATCCATTCTCCTCAGATGCATCACCGTGCTTCCTGTTCTGGTACTGTTTGTAGTTAACAAGGTTATAGTCCATAGAAACAAAAGTCCTGAATTTAAGATCTTTTATTATATCCCATTCAAGGTATGAACTTACTATTGCACGTGTAAAGTCATTGGTGTTAATATCATTTTCTGCAAGATAAACAGGATGGAAAAGCCCGTAAAGATTAAGATTGGGAGAGCCATCCTCATTATAAGCCCTGTACCATGGACTCATGAAGTACTTCGTAAGATTAGGATTGGCAAAGTAAGCTGACTGTTCCAGATAAGCATTCTGGAAAGTATTTGAGACGTTGGTATTAATCCCAAATCTTACATTGTTGGAAAACTTCCTTGTGTAATTCAGTGATCCGGTAAGTCTTTTAAAGTCGCTTACAATAGTTGTTGCTTCGGTTTTGCTATAGCCAAGTGATGCATAGAAAGATGATATATCGTCTCCACCGGAAGCGGATATGCTGACATTTGTAACCGGAGCATTCTTATTTGTTACAACAGATGGCCAGTCGGGTTCTGAGCGATCCCAGTTAAGCAGATCACCAAAATCAAGGCCGTTTTCTGTTGCGAAGTCATAAGCCTCTTCCTTCGTAAAGCCATAATTTGCACCATGGGTATTATACACAGCTTCCAGGAAGAGTTCTTCTCTTTGTGCTCCGTTAAGGGGAACACGTCCTGCAACTGCATTATTCTGGAAACCTGTGGAAGCAGATACATCAAAATTGGTTTTACCCTGTTTTCCTTTTTTAGTTGTGATAACAATAACTCCGTTAGAGCCCCTGGCACCGTAAGCAGCAGTAGCTGAGGCATCTTTCAGAACTGTTATGCTCTCAATATCATTGCTGTTCAACGCCGTAAGGGGACTAAGTGTACTTGATGCGTCACCATCGCCAGACAGGTCTTTGTTAATAACCGGAGCTCCATCAATAATGATAAGAGGATCGTTACTTCCGGTAATTGAACCGACACCTCTGATCCTAATGTCCTGAATGGATCCTGGTGTTCCGGAAGATGATGAAATGTTCACGCCGGCCACCTTGCCCTGAAGGGTCTGATCAACAGAAACTACAGGAACGCTCCTCAGTTTATCTCCTGAGAGCTGTATTGTAGATCCTGTAAGTTCATTCTTCCCACGTGTGGCATAACCGAGGACCACAACTTCATCCATCGCAAGATAATCAGATTCCATTGTAACATTGACTACAGTACGTCCGGCAATCACAACCTCAGTCCTTTTCATACCAACATACGAGAACACAAGGGTGGAGGAACCAGAAGGAACACTTATACTGTAGCGTCCGCTTACATCAGTAATGGTTCCTACAGTTGTGCCTTTCACAGTAACCGTCACACCAGGTACTACAAGACCATCCTCAGCATTGGTCACAGTACCTGTTATCTGCACTGTCTGCCCGATAACGAGATAACCCGTCAGGAGAAACAGTGTGAAAAACATACATAATTTCTTCATAAATTAAAGTTTAGGTTTAGAATTAATCAAAATTGTAAATATACCAAATATTTCAAATTATTAATATGTAAATATTTTATAAATAATGTAAATATTTTATATTTTTTTTATTTTGTTATTTCCAAGTCAGTCAGCAATTTCCATAATTGATCTTTCTTTTACAAATGCTTTTTTTACAATGTCATTTCCTTTCGCAATTATATCCCTTACCAACCGATAATTTTCAATACCTTTCAGTAGCATTCATAATTCATCCAAGGTTAAAATCTGTTCACTGTTTTTTATCTTTTTCTGCCATAACATATTCAATTATTTTTTTCTCCGGATCAAATTGATACAGATCATCTAGTCCCATTGATCTTACAGCTAATTTAATCAGTTCTGCATCAGCTATATCTCGCGACCTCTGCTGCTTTTCAAGAAAATATTTTCCGGCATCAAGCATTGCCTTAAGCGGTATCAATCCCACCAGTTCCGATCCCGTCACCCTTACTCCACGTGCATCAGCTTTCCTGCAAACTTCATCAAAAGCTATATGCACTGGCGTCACAGAAATATTAGTCAGATTCATAGACACCTGAGCAATGCCATATTCCTTTATATACCAACCTATTGCTTTTACATTTTTAAGTGTACCGGGCACACTTATTTTTTCGCCCGTTTCACTTTTTACGATCCTTCCTTTTTCCCGAACGTCGTATGCAATTGCTTTTGCTTTTAGCGCGGATGTTGTGTTAAGGTTAATGTTGAAAGCAACAAGAAAGTCACGGGCTCCAACTGCAGTTGCTCCTGAACGTATATTGAAAGCCGCCGGACCGAAATCGGGTTTCCACCCCGGATCACTTAGTTTTTCTTCCAGGCCTTCATACTCCCCTGCCCTGCAGTTTGCAAGGTTCCTGCGTTTCTCCTCAAACGCTGCGTTTTCATAACAGAAAACAGGAATGTGAAGCTCATTTCCTATTCTCTCCGCAAGCCTTCTTGCATATATGACGGTTTCTTCCATCGTTATGCCTGAAACCGGCACAAGAGGGCATACATCAGTTGCTCCCATCCTGGGATGCTCACCATTATGCTTTGACATATCAATGACTTCCGATGCTTTACTTACTCCAAGAAAGGCTGCTTCAGAAACAGCATCGGGATCACCTGCAAAAGTAACTACTGTTCTGTTTGTATCCTTACCCGGATCAACACCAAGAATTCTTATTCCTTCAACAGATGCAATAGCATCTGTGATCTGCTTAATTATCGACATGTCCCTGCCTTCACTGAAATTGGGAACGCATTCAAGAATCCTTTCAGTCATTTATTATATTCCCTTTAAGTATTAGTCTTAAAACACAGAGACTAAGGTAGTAATTATTGAAAAAAGAGTTTGTGATTTTCATTTTTCTTTACCTTTAATGCTGTCTTATAAAACTATGACTTATGAAAAAGTGCTCTGTATTTATTATGCTACTTATTTTTGCACTTCCCCTTACCGGTCAGGAGAAAAAAGAAAAAACCGGATGGAAATTCGGCGGAGCATTGCCTGCAATAACATTTGATTCTAACCTTGGTTTTCAGTATGGAGCCCTGGCAGAATTCTTCAATTATGGTGATCCGAGTGTATATCCCGATTTTATTGACCATACATATACAGAGGTTTCAAGGTTTACAAAAGGCAGTGGCATTTACAGGATGATGTATGAATCGAACCGTTTTTTAGGGAAAACATATTTATGCGTTGATTTAAGTTACCTTCCTGACAAGGCCTATGATTTTTACGGCTTCAACGGTTACGAGTCCGTGTTCAATAAAAACTGGATGAAAGACCTTGACGACGGCTTGTACAAGACGGGAATGTTTTACCGGCTTGAAAGAAATCAATTCCGGATAAAAGCAGACCTTCAGGGAAAAATATCAGGTGAGAATCTCAAATGGGGAGCAGGTTTTGCTTTTCAGAATTTCATGCTTGGTTCGGTAGATATTAACAGGCTTAATAAGGGAAAGAATGTAGAAGACATGCTCCCTGTCGTTACCGGGCAACCGGGCCTTTATGAGATCTATCGTGATTCACTTGGCATAATATCTTCAAACGAAGCAGACGGAGGATGGGTTAACACACTCAAGGCAGCAGTTGTATGGGATAGCCGTGACAACCGCCCTAACCCGATGAAAGGTCTGTGGTCGGAACTTGGAGTTGAAATTGCTCCGTCATTTCTTGGCAATGACTGGGGATTCTCAAAATTCTATATAACACACCGGCAATATTTCACCATCAAAGAAGATGATCTGTCATTTGTTTACAGGCTTGGCTACCAGACAACATTATCAGGAACAGTCCCGTTCTTCTACCAGTCGCAGGTTATTACCTCAAGACTTACCGGGGCAACAAACGAAGGACTTGGAGGCTCAAGCACTCTCAGAGGAGTGCTTAGGAACAGAGTAGTCGGAGACGGATTCCTGATAGGAAATTTCGAACTGCGCTGGAAACCGGTATATTTCAGATTCCTTAAGCAGGACTGTTACCTGGGAATAAATGCTTTTTATGATTTCGGAATAATAACAGACAAGATAGAACTACCTGATAACCTGAGA
>DAONXX010000031.1:0-20511 GCA_035414025.1 Bacteroidales bacterium
ATAATTGGCCGGTAACTGAACAATCTGTCCTAACTGATAAACCAGCTTTCTTGAATTATGTAATACTTCGTCACCCATTTTTATCTTCAGAACGGCAACATCAGGGACACGATAATAAAGCCTGTCTGTTTTCGATGCAGCCGGATCACCATGCTGCGTGGAAATAATTGTAATGTCTTTTGTTTTCTTTTCCGGGCTTAACTCAATAATTACCGGTATTCCACTTGATGTTGTATCGGAAGCTGGTCCGGTAACTTCAGAGAAATTAAAAAGGCACAATGGTTTGCCTGACATTCCCAAAGTTGGAATAAGCTGATAAGTAAAAGATCGTATTTCACTTATTACCTTTCCGGTAAATAACTCGGAGTATTCCTGCTCCATCCTGTTCAGTTCATTAATTGCTGCTTCGTTCTGGGGAAATACATTTGCTTCGCCCGTGAGGACCATAAACTTTCCTTCACGCAGCTCCATAAGTCTTTTGGCAGCACGTTCAGCCAGTTCCTCGGGAGAAAACTTTTTGATTTTCTCCACTACATAGGGTATTCTGATAAACTGGTCGTCTATGCTGGCCCTTCTGTATGCCGTATCTGTCTGTACCCTGAAGTATTCATCCGAGCCCAAATCGTATGTCCTGAAATCATTAATATTAAAATCATTTCCGTCGTACCCTGTAAGTCCCGGTTTATCAGACTCAGGATTCAGATCAAGGATAAGACCGCTCTTTTTAAGAGCCAGGGCATTTGTTTGCTGCAGACTGTTTGATCCGATAACATAATATTCTGAAGGATCAATTTCCTCATGAGAGGAGACACTAATGCTTCTTACTTCCCAGTGTTCATCTTCCTGAGTTATTACATTAGTCAACCCGAGGAGATCGCCTGCAAACTTTGCATAAGGACCCGGAAGTTCAATAGTTCGTTCAAACTGAAAAGTTACCTTGAAAACTGTCATAGGAAGTGCATAAATAAGACTGCCAGGTCGCATTATGACTGTATCAGACAAAGGAGTCACAACAATTTCCGGAGTTTTCTGCTTTTTGAGAGAAGAACAGGAGCAAGCAATTATTAACGGCAATAGAACAAGGACTGAACTCTTTTGAATAATTCTTTTTATCATCATCACTCTATGTATTTACTAATATTTACTTTCTTTTATCAATCTCTTTAAATAAACGTCATTCTTTTGATCTTATTCTGTTATAAGCTTCGCCAATTCCTAATATAATATCGGAAGCAATAACTGATTCAATACCTGATCTCTCTACAGCAATATCTCCGGCAAGTCCGTGCAGATAAACCCCCGTTAAAGCTGCATTAAGGGTGTCATAACCCTGGGCAAGGAGTGCAAGGATCATACCGGTAAGCACATCTCCGCTTCCGGCTGTTGCCATTCCGGGATTGCCTGTACTGTTAAACCATACCCTGCCGTCCGGTGATGTAACAGATGTATGAGCGCCTTTAAGGACAACAACGCAATTGAATTTTGACGAAAAATCAATTTGCTTCCGAAGTCTTTCATAACTATCGGATGATTTTCCGGCAAGCCTTTCAAATTCTTTTGGATGTGGGGTAAGGATACATTTATCCGGAAGTATCTCCAGCCAGTTCTTATTCAGCGATAATATATTCAATGCATCGGCATCAATGACAAGAGATTTTTTCCAGTTCTTAACAAGATCATAAAGAACCGCCTGTGTTTCAATATTGGTGCCTATCCCCGGTCCTATTGCTGCAGCTGTAAAAGGATCGCTTATGACATTATCGCTTATTATCTCTTCTGATTTATCACTAATTATCATTGCTTCCGGCACTAAACACTGCATTATGACATTGCCCCCGGATGGAACCTGACATGTAAGCAATCCTGCTCCGGTACGGAGAGCAGCTTCAGCACCGAGTGCCACTGCTCCTATTTTCCCGTAAGAACCACCTATCAGAAAAGCATGACCATAAATACCTTTATGATCAAACTTTTTCCTTGTTTTCAGGAAAGATCTTATCAATTCTTTCTGCATAAAGAAATAAGGAGTCTCTGTTTTGTCTGTTATTTCCTTATGCAGGCCTATTGGCAGAATTTTCCATTTACCGGCAAATTTATAATTCTCGGGGAACATAAATGAAAGTTTCGGGAACTGGAAACTCAGGGTATAATCAGCATGTATTATGTTCTCTTCATCATTGGCTGAGTTATCTTCATCTGAGAGGCCTGAGGGAATATCAACCGATACAATTGTGGAAAGCGATCCGTTAATCTTTTTAATCACCTCTGCTACCATACCTCTGACAGGTTTCGACAATCCTGTTCCGAAAATAGCATCAACAATAACTATACTTTCGGATAAGAGAGGCACCTGTTCCGGATCAGTGATGATGCTGAACGGAACATCTGTTTCCCTGATCAGCCTTTCCTTATTTATTTTCCAGTCGGGCGAAGTATTATCACTTACCTGAACGAAAAAGACATTAGTTTTATAATTATCCTTATAAAGCATCCGGGCAAGGGCTAATCCATCACCTCCGTTATTCCCCGGACCGGCAAAAATGAAAACAGGTTTTTCATTGCTGAAACTGGCTGTAAACCAATCCCGGATCTTTCCTGCAGCCCTTTCCATCAAATCAACTGATGATACAGGCTCATTTCGGATTGTGAACTCATCAATATGCCTAATCTGTTCGCTCCGGAAGATTTTCATAATACTTGCTCAATATTCCACAAATTTAATCTCTTCAGGCATTAATAAAAAAAGATTAATATATTTGTTGGCAGTCATGTACAGAATAATCAGGAATAAGAAAGATTCGTTTCATGGCTGAATACCTGATCAAATTAATTGTGTTAACCAAAACTAACATCAACCTCTATGCTTAAGAATCACCCTAAGGGTTTACTGGTTGCCTTTTTCTCCAATATGGGAGAAAGGTTCGGCTTTTATACAATGATGGCTATTCTCGTCCTCTTTTTACAGGCAAAGTACGGTCTGTCGGCTGACAAGGCAGGAGGAATCTACAGCTGGTTTTATTTCAGTATATATGCTCTGGCGCTTGTAGGGGGTATTCTTGCCGACTCGACAAAGAAATATAAACTTGTCATACTTGCCGGTATCATAATCATGTTCGCCGGCTATCTAATAATGGCAGTTCCGGGAATGTCCCTGACAGTCACAATTATTGGATTGATGACAATTGCTCTGGGTAACGGGTTGTTCAAGGGTAATCTGCAGGCAGTTGTCGGACAATTGTATGACGATCCAAAATACTCCAGGCTGAGGGACACAGCATTCATGATCTTTTACATGGGTATAAATATCGGTGCATTCTTTGCACCCTTTGCGGCAAATGGTATTCGTAACTGGTGGTTGAAATTAAATGGTTTAGCCCACGACGGAAGCCTCCCCTCGCTCTGCCATCAGTTTAAAAACGGAACTCTTACAGACACAACAACATTACAGCAACTGGCTAATAAAGTGAGTCTTAGCGGACCAGTGACTGACCTTTCGGCATTTGCAGACAGATATATTGATGTGTTCTCAAAGGGTTATAACTACGCTTTTGGAATTGCTGCCGGAGCCATGGTGATATCCCTGCTTGTGTATGTGATTTTTAACAGGCTGCTGCCAAACAAGGAGAATAAGATAAGTACTGCTTCCGAATCATCCGAAAAAATCGAATTCAAACCTGCTGCAATTTTAGCTGCAATCATAGCTATCGGTGTAACTGCCACTGCGCTGCATTTTATAAAAGAGGTTGGCTGGGCCGCAGGTTTTGCTTTTGGATTATTTGCGGGATTTGTCACCTGGATCTTCCTTAGTTCCCGTAAGGAAGAAAGGGCAAGAGTAACTGCCCTCATTCTGGTGTTCATAGTTGTTATCTTTTTCTGGATGTCATTCCACCAGAACGGGCTGACACTTACACTTTTTGCCAGGGATTACACTGTAAAACAGGTGGGTCCCTTCACCAATCTTTTCTTCACACTGCCTTCAATGCTTGCAGTCATTGGTTCTATCGCCGGCCTGGTATTGCTTCTCTACAAGAAAATTAAAACAAGTAACAGGATAGTCGGAGGAATACTTTTTATTGTCTCATTATATTTCGCTTTTTATTTCCTCTACGGGTTTGATCCTACAGGACAAATGAAAAGGTTCTTTAATGTTTTTGAACTCCAGAATTCAATTGCCCCTGAAGTCTTTCAATCTTTCAATCCCCTGTTCATTGTAGCTCTGACATTCCCTGTAATGGGAGCCTTTGCATGGATGAACAAGAAAGGAATTGAGCCATCGACTCCGAAAAAGATCGGGATAGGAATGGTGATCGCAGCCCTGGGATTCGTAATTATTCTGATTGCATCAATAGGCGTACCGTCTCCTGCTTCACTTCAGGGAGCTCCTGTTGCTGACACCGACAGAGTATCACCTTACTGGCTGATAAGCAGTTACCTTGTCCTTACAGTTGCTGAGCTTTTCCTGAGCCCGATGGGATTATCTTTCGTATCGAAAGTGGCTCCGTCGAGGTTTCAGGGCCTGATGCAGGGCGGATGGCTACTTGCAACAGCTGTCGGCAACAAACTGCTGTTCATAGGAACACTGCTTTGGGATAAAGTGAATTTAAGCACTCTCTGGCTGGTATTTATTGTCTGTTGCTTAATATCTGCTGCATTTATCTTTTCAATACTCAAAAGACTTGAAAAAGCATCAGCCAGCTAGGCTTATATATTTAAATAGCAGACGTATTACTTGTTCCATTCCAACATAATACTTGCTATTTATTTTAATACAATTAAAAAGGACAATAAGTTCATGGGGTTTTATTAATTTTGCATTTAATTTTTTGCCTCCTTAAGATATATTTAAACAGGTAAACAAAGGAATATGAAAGTCCTTAAATTTGGCGGTACATCGATAGGTACTCCGGAAAGGATACTTGAAGTAAAAAGGATTATTGAATCACAGTCACTTCCATGTGTTGTTGTGGTTTCCGCATTCGGTGGTGTAACGGATGATCTTCTTCAGGCTGCCGAAGCAGCAGCTTCCGGTAATAAGAATTACTCATCGCTTATTGATAAGATCAACATAAAGCACAAGGAATTTGCCGAGAAGCTTATAAAGGATAAAGATAAGCAGCAGAAAGCTTTTGAAGTCGTAGAGTCAATATCAAACGAACTTATAGAATTCACAAGGGGTATTTTCTTTTTGCGTGAACTCACAAGACATTCTCTTGACCAGGTTCTTGCAACAGGTGAAAGGATCTCATCATTCCTGATAAGCAGTCTCCTTTCTGAAAATGATTACATCGATTCCAGAGAGATCCTGAAAACGGATATAAGGCTTGAAGATTCTGTTGTCGATTTTAAATTGACAAACTCGCTGATAACAAGCAGGATAAATCAAAAATTAAAGCTTACAGTTATACCAGGGTTCATTGCAAGTAATAACAAAGGAGAAACCACGACGCTTGGCAGAGGAGGATCAGATTACACTGCAGCAATAATTGCTGCAGCGTTAAATGCTGAGATACTTGAGATATGGACTGATGTTGACGGGTTCATGACAGCAGACCCTAAGAAAGTGGATAAAGCATATACAATAGAAAGCCTGACCTATGCAGAAGCTATGGAACTGTCGCATTTTGGAGCCAAAGTGATCTATACTCCCACTCTCAGACCAGTATTCAAGGCCAAAATTCCGGTTGCTATCAAAAACACTTTTAACCCCACAGCGAAAGGGACCATAATCAATCACAAGCCGGATGATAACAGCCGTAGCCTCATTAAAGGGATATCATCAATTGATCACATAGACCTGATAACCATCCAGGGACCGGCAATGGTTGGTGTGACTGGCACTTCAGCAAGATTATTCGGTGCTCTTGCAAAACACTCAATTAACATAATTCTTATAACTCAGGCCTCATCTGAATATTCAATAACTTTTGCTGTCAAACCTGACAGCAGCACCATTGCATCAGAGGCAATTACATATGAATTTGAACGCGAGATAAGACAGAACAAGGAGCTGAAGATAATAGTCGAAAAAAACATGTCGATAATAGCAATTGTCGGCGAAAAGATGCAGAATACCCCGGGTATATCTGCAACCTTGTTCAGGGCTTTAGGCCGGAATGGCATCAATGTTATTGCAATAGCTCAAGGTTCGTTAGAACTGAATATTTCTGTCGTTATCAAAAATGAGAGTCTTAAAAGAGCCCTGAATGTGATACATGACGAATTCTTCCTTTCGACTTACAAGGAACTCAATATTTTTATTGCAGGTATCGGACTCGTAGGATCAAGCTTACTTAAACAGCTTCAGAATCAATCGAAAGTTCTTTTTGAGGAACATAATCTCAAGGTTAACCTGATGGGTATCACCAACTCAAGGAGGATGCTGGTCCGGTCAAAAGCCATACCCCTTGATCAATGTAAGGAAATATTGAAAAATGAGGGTGAAAAAGCAGACATCTCATCATTTGCCCAGAAGGTAAGAAAGATGAACCTTAGAAATTCGGTATTCATAGATTGCACAGCTGATGCAACAGTTGCTTCTGTGTATGGAAGCTTTCTCTCAGGATATGTTTCGGTTGTAGCGGCTAACAAGATTGCATGTTCATCGGATTATGAATATTACCTTAGTCTTAAGAACATGGCAAGTGAAAGGGGCGTCCGTTTCATGTATGAAACTACAGTAGGTGCAGGGCTCCCGATAATAAAAACAATAAGTGACCTTATTTTAAGCGGCGACAGGATATATAAGATCGAGGCAGTGCTTTCCGGTACGCTTAACTTTATTTTTAATGAACTCAGCGCAGAGTTACCCCTTAGCAAGGCAATACGGAAAGCAAGAGAAAAAGGTTATTCCGAACCGGACCCCAGGATCGATCTGAGCGGCACCGATGTTGTAAGAAAGATCCTTATTCTTGCCCGTGAGGCCGGCTACAGGATTGAACAGAAAGATGTTGAAGTCAAGAGATTCCTACCCGACAGATGCTTTGAAGGAGACCTTAATGAATTTTACAAACATGTTGAGGAGCTTGATGCAGAATTTGAATCGAAGAGGCTGGAAATGGTAAAGCAGAAAAAGAAATGGAGGTTTTTCGCTACTCTTGATCGGGGTAAGGCAAGCGTTGGATTGGTAGATGTGGATCAGGATCATCCTTCCTATAACCTTGAAGGAAGCAATAATATTGTTCTTCTGACAACAGAACGCTACAAGGAACTTCCAATGGTCATAAAAGGATACGGTGCCGGTGCAGAAGTGACAGCTGCCGGGGTTTTTGCCGACCTTATGAGAGTTGTCAATGTATGAACAGGAACAAACACTTCACTGAAAAGCATGATAATCAAATATTACTCAACTAATCTCAAGTCACCGCAAGTCAGATTCAAAAATGCACTTCTTGAAGGTCTCGCTCCCGATGGCGGATTATACATGCCTGAACATCTTCCCAGGATTGACAGAAAGGAAATAGAGGCTTTCCCGTCGCTTGATTATCCGAATATCGCATTCAGAGTACTCAGAACACTGCTTCACGATGAGCTTGAAAATGATTTATTGCTATCTCTCTGCTATGATTCATACAATTTTGAGGTACCTGTCGAAAATATCCACGACCGGACCTTTATTCTAAGGCTTGACAGGGGTCCGACATTATCATTCAAGGATTTTGCAGCACGAATGATGGCAAGGCTGATGAATTGTTTCATTTCGGCTGAGGGATTACGCTACACCATACTTACCGCAACATCCGGTGATACAGGCAGTGCTGTAGCCAATGCCTTTCACGGACTTGAGAACATTGATGTAATAGTTCTGTTTCCTTTCGCTGAAGTGACTGAATATCAGCGGAAACAAATGACAACACTTGACAAGAACATAAGTGCCATCGCAATTGACGGGAAATTTGATGACTGTCAGTCACTTGTCAAAAAAGCTTTCCTTGATCCTTCCCTGTCACAATGTTCACTTACTTCAGCAAACTCAATTAACATAGGCCGCCTTCTTCCTCAGTCGGTTTATTATTTCTACTCCTGGTCAAGGGTAATAAAAGACATAAGCGAAAATGTAATATTCAGCGTTCCTTCAGGCAACTATGGCAACCTTATGGGTGGAGTAATTGCAAGAGAACTAGGTTTGCCTGTAAAAAAATTCATAATCGCTACAAATGAGAACAACGAGGTACCGGAATATCTGAGAACAGGCACCTACAATATAATTAATCCCTCTATAAATTGCATCTCAAGTGCCATGAACGTGGGACATCCAAGTAATCTTGCAAGGATCATTGCCTTATACGGTGGGATAATGAATAAGGAAGGGGAAATTCTCAAGGCTCCGGATCTGCAGAGGATGCGGAAAGATTTTTCCGGCTTCAGTGTCACAGACGATGAAACAAGAAAAACGATCGCGGATTTTTTCAAATTATACGGTTCCCTTATAGAACCTCACGGAGCTGTGGCATGGAAAGGCATGCAGATGTTTCGAGATATGAATCCTGATTATGCTGATGATAAGCAACTGTTCATATCTCTTGAAACAGCTCATCCCTCTAAATTCAGGGAAGAAATTGTAAAGATCCTTGGATTCTCACCTTCTGTTCCGGAACAACTTGCAAGAATTGATGCTCTGAAAGAGAACTTCGTTAAAATGGAGAATAATTATGATTTACTTAAAGAATTTATTCTCAGGCATCACAAACAATAAAGACCGATATGTATATTTTATGTTCTGACCTTGAAGGGGTTTTTATTCCTGAAATTTGGATAAATGTTGCAAAACACACGGGCATAGATGAGTTAAAACTTACAACCCGCGACATTAATGATTATGATGTTTTGATGAAAAGAAGGCTTGAGATTCTTCATCAACATAATCTTACGATACATGTGATACAGCAGGTAATTGCCAATATCGAACCTTTACCGGGGGCTATAGAGTTTATTACCTGGCTGAGAAAAAAAATTGAAATAATCATTGTATCAGATACCTATTCAGAGTTTGCAAAACCTATAATGGAGAAGCTCGGACATCCTACACTCTTCTGCAATTCCCTTACAATAGATCAGTTTGGAAATATTAAAGATTACAATCTCCGTCAGGCTGACGGAAAGAGAAAAGTAGCTGCAGCCCTGCAAAATCTTAATTTTAAGGTTATTGCTGTAGGAGATTCATATAACGACATCAATATGCTGAGAAAAGCGGATGCAGGCATTCTTTTCAGACCACCGCAAAATGTGATAGATGATAATCCTGACCTGCCGGTTACAGTATCATACGATGAGCTTAAAAAAATGATCTCGGCAATACTTGATGCCGAAACAATAGCCTGATTATCCAATATTTATTATTTTTACGAGTAAGATCCGGTAAAAGAGCCGGGTACAGGTTTCTAATTTTCGCAAAATGGATAAATCACTATTACGAAATAAAACTGTCCCTGTATTGCTCGCATTGCTCAGGATTGCCATCGGCTGGCATTTCCTGTATGAAGGACTGGTTAAGGTACTTGATCCGAACTGGTCAGCAAGATCCTTTCTTGAGGGATCGAGATGGATCTTCGGGGATTTTTTCCGTCTCATGGCATCAAACGATACTGTCATGCAGGCCATTGACATTGCCAACGCATTCGGCCTTACTCTTGTTGGCCTGGCTCTGATACCAGGCCTGTTTACACGGCTGGCATCATGGGCAGGTGTCATAATGCTCCTTCTCTACTATCTTGCATATCCGCCTTTCGGAGATTACGCATACGGCGCTTTAGCTGAGGGTAACTACCTTATAGTCAACAAAAATTTAATCGAACTTGTTTGTCTCCTCCTTCTTGCTTTCTCCCGGGCCGGAGAATTTTTCGGTCTCGACAAACTTATCTATGAATATTACAGAAATGATGTTGATGATGCCGGGGGAAAAGACTATCAGCCTCTTCCAGCCGGCAACAATAAGCGCAGAGAGCTCTTAAAAGGGCTGGCAGGACTACCTTTCCTTGCAGGATTTGCAGGAATCTTCATTAAAAACATTCCAGAGCAGGGACCCGATGCAATTTCGAGCGCTACACTTCCTAGGGTCACATTCAAAAAAATCACTGACCTTAAAGGAGAATTGCCAAAAGGCAGGATCGGCAATCTTGAAATAAGCAGGCTGATACTGGGATGTAACCTGATAAGCGGTTATGCCCATGCACGGGATCTGATCTATGCAAATACATTATTCAAAGCCTATAATACTGATCAAAAGATACTTGAAACATTCCATCTTGCTGAAATGGCCGGTATTAATACTTGTTTTATCACAACACCTAACTTCCCTATTTTCAATAAGTATCTAAAGCTTTATGGAGGGAAGATGCAAACAATTTGTCAGGCTGATCTGAAAGTCAGCGATTTCTACGGTGATATTGATAAGGCTATTGATTATGGTGCAACAACACTATATATCCAGGGAGGTTATGCCGACAGGTATGTAAGGGATGGAAAAATCTCTCAGGTTGCAGCAGCTGTTGAGTATATAAAGAAAAAAGGATTCCTGGCAGGTGTTGGCTGTCATGCCCTTGAAGTTGTTGAAATATGTGAAAAAGAAGGAGTTCCAAACGACTATTATGTAAAAACTTTCCATCATGATAATTACTGGTCGGCACATCCTGTTTCACAGCGAGAACCTTTCAGTGTTGATATCAAAAAATCAGTTGATCATAATATGATCCACGACAATATTTTTGACCTCTTTCCTGATAAGACGACACAGCTGATGAGCGGCATCCGCAAACCCTGGATAGCGTTCAAGGTACTTGCAGGAGGGGCAATTGCTCCAAGAAACGGTTTTCGTTTTGCCTTTGAGAACGGAGCAGATTTTATCTGTGTCGGAATGTTCGACTTCCAGATAATTGACGATGTCAATATCGTTAATGACCTGCTTGCTCAGCTTGAAAACAGGCAGAGACCCTGGTTCTCATGATATGCTATTTCAATATCTCAGACGTGTAACGGTTGGCAATATCTGATTGATCCCTTGCGAGATCAGATATAATTACAATCAGATCATCTTTCCATGCCAGGAAGATAGTACCGTTATATTTGTCTGTGAATGCGTATTTTCCGGTCTCTGACTGTACCGGTTCCACACCGGACCAGGTCAGATAAGTTGATGCGGTTTTATAAGCCTCCTCAGGTGATCCTGATTTAATAATGTATATGTTAAATCTATCATTACCAACCTGATATACTGCTTTAAATGCCTTATTGAGAAAAGAGTGTCCAAGAATGCTTTCATTCAAATAGACCTCTTCATTTTTCTTTCTCCCTTCCACGGGAAAAAGTGATAGAAGTGAAGGCATATCTGTTTCACCCTGAAGCATCATTTCGATCCTGGAAGCAAGAGTCCGTACGGCATTGATTGTTTTGGGTTTTTCCGAGAAAGTTCGTATCTTAATATAATAGTTCCCTTTAAAAAAATTCAGTGAACCCTCAATGTTGTATCCCTGAGCCCCAAGCGTCATGAAATTGTAATCAGATGACCGCTCCGAGGCATAAATTCCAAAAGCCAAAGTGTGATCCCTGTGCCTGTAAATTTCCGCCTTGATAAGCTCTTTGCCTTTCTTGTATTCGGCAATATGCAGATCAATGAACCCCAGTGACAGGAAACCATCAGCAGCCCCATTTATAAAATCCCATAGATTTTCAGGTGTATAGACCGGGTAATTTTCAATTTTCCTGAAGCCTTTCAACTCAGGAAATATTATATCCTGGGCAGATAGGGTAAACGGATATAAAACAATCAACATCAAGATGAGCAAATTCTTTTTCATCATAAGATAATTTTAATTTTAATGGTATGATGCCTGTCGCACATGATTGAAAATTAAATTCATTACGTGTTTGCGTTTGAACCAATCATGTGGGGTTTCTTCCAATAATAATATAGTTTTATGAGACTCTTCAGGCCAGAAAATCAAAAGGCACTTCGGATAATCTTGCAATATCAGCTATTTTTTGTTTCACATCAAAGTTCCTGGAGCACTTTACCTTGCATACATCACAATCGCCACAGGGATTATTCTTTACATCAAGTTCTCCAAGCAGATATTTGGCCATTGCCGGATTTGAATATCCATAGGCATACATATAGGCACGCATAAAATCGGGTATCTGAAGCTGTTTCGGGCAATCCTCAAGGCACTGTCTGCAACCTGAACATAATAAACCCGGCTCGCTTAATGATGCAAGAAGATCATTTTTTTCTTGTTCATTAAGAGTGATGTCTTCAAGCACCTTTGAATTGAGTTCGAGTTCATCAAAATTTGTCATTCCGGGGATTGTTGTTGCAATATCAGGGTTTGACAGCACCCATTTCAGAGCGGCAGAAGTATTTATACGCTTTGTTTTTTCACGGTCAAGGAAACCGCCCCCAGCCATTGTTTTCATTGCTACTATACCAATACCTGCATTAGCTGCTTTTTTTATTGCCTTCTGAAGTTCGGGCAGATTATCAAGCCTGTAATTATACTGGGTCAGTATTACATCCCAGACATCTCTATCTGCCGCTGCATCAATCACAATATGCTCATTCCTGTGTGTTGAAAAACCTATAAATTTAATACGGCCTTCCTTTTTAAGCTGCCTTACAGCATTAATAATTGGCTTGTAATCAAACAATTCAGGATCTGAAACATCGTGAACATACAAGATATCGACATAATCCATCTTAAGTCTTGACATACTAACATTGAAAAGTTCCATGAATTTCTCAGGGGTTGTCTGAGCATTTGGTTTTCCGTTATTGTCGGTTCCTGGTTTAACTTTTGTGGAAATTATAAATGAATCTCTGGGATAGTCTTTGAAAAGATTCCCAAGCATAATTTCGCTGTTACCACCAAGGTAACCATTTGCAGTATCGAATAATCTCATACCCTTTTCATGGGCTGCCCTGCAAAGGCTTGAGTTATCAGATCTCATAACTCCAAAACTGACAACAGGAACTTTAAGTCCCGTTTTTCCCAATGTTCTGTAAATTATATTCTTTTGCTCAGAAAGGGGCACAGCTGCAGCTATAGGGGACATTGCAACAGCGCCTGCACCGGCTATGCCTGTCCTTATGAATCCTCTTCTTGTTATCTGCTTCATTACTGTCTATTTTAAATTTCTAATACGAATTTCTATATCGGTGTTTTTCAGTAACTGAATTAACTTATCTGTTTTTGTCTCGCTGTAATGATATGGATAAAGGATTTTTGGCCTAAATGCCAGCGCCGCATCGGCAACCATTTCAGGTGTCATTGTATAGGGCTGGTTCATTGGCAGAAAAGCTATATAAATATCCTTCAACTCCTTCATTTCCGGAATATATTCAGTATCCCCGGCTACATAGATCCGTCTGTTACCAATTGTTATGATATAACCATTCCCTGTTCCTTTCGGGTGAAATGGCTCACCAGGTGAACGCATGCTGACTATATTATAAGCCGGAACAGCTTCTACAATAATATCATTAACTACTTTTTTATCACCTGCCTTCATTGCCTGGGCCCATTTGAGCTGAGAGGCTGTTCCTGCATCACTTAGCAGAATTGTTTCCGGTTTCCTTAATTCCCCAATCAGGTCAGGATCAAAATGGTCGAAATGATCGTGTGTAACAAGGATAAGATCTGCCTGAGGAAGGTTTGTATAGTCACCTGAACTTCTTACAGGATCAATATGAATACAAAAACTGTTTAATCTGAACATGAGCGATCCATGTCCGATAAAGTGCAATTCAACATCTCCTGCCAATGTGCTTATTGTATCCATTTCAGGAGGATTCTGGGAAAAAATTGTTGCTGTCATACTCAAAGATATTAAGACTAAAATTAATTTCCTAAATATTATCTAATTTAATTTAATTTTTTTAGGAACTTATGGCCATGCTAACTGCTATGAATCATTTAATGTTAAACCTGTATGAAACGAAATTATTCATAGAAATGCGAATCCTGATATTTTAATCAAATTTTTTTTCTCCTCTTTCATTTTATATATAAATTTTGATAACTTGCCATGGGTATTTAGGTTACAGCGTTAATCATTTAACACTGATGTGGTTAGGGATAGATAAACAAACTTCTTTGCTGTTCTCTTTTCTGGGTTTTTCGTTAATTGCATTCAGTCAGCCGGCAAAGGAGTACAGGTTCCGTTTTCATGAAAGCCGGGAGGATATCGGCTTTAAATCGACAGATAATTCTTATACAATTGAATATAATATCCAGGATCTCAAGCTTCTTGATTTCTCTGATGAAAATGGCAATTTTTACCGTATAAACATCCCTGGGCATATATCCACTGTAGCACCCGGGAAACCTGAATTGCCTGTTCTGAGCCGTCTCATAGCCGTACCTGATGACTTTTCTTTCAGGATAAAGATATCAGATGTAAAATCATCCATGATTAATCCTGCCAAAAACAAGATAAAGGGGATCCTTTTCCCTGCCCAGGAAGGTGAGACAAAAACGCCGCAGAAGAAGAAACAATTCACACTTGATAAAGAAGTTTACTCAACAAAGGAATTTATCAGGTCAGACACAGTTACAATTGAAGCTGTAAGCAGGCTCAGAGACATCAGTCTGGCAAATCTGATCATATCTCCGGTAAGATATAATCCACACTCAAACCTGATTGAAGTGATCACCTCTATGAAAATTGAGATCACTTTCTCAGGCACGGTCACCAAAGCACAAATGTCTCCGTCTTTTTCAAAACTGATTGGGAAAGGCATCACAAATTACTACCCTGAAGATGTAATACCATCCTATTCCGATAAGCCGGTAAGAATGCTTATCCTTACTGATACGATTTTTCGAGACAAGCTTGCTCCTCTTATAAAATGGAAAACCCAAAAGGGTTTTAAAACAGAAGTCCTTTATAAAGGTGAAAATTATGCTGGTACTGATTACGCTGCTATCAAAAACACCCTGACGAATATCTACAATAATTCATCAGAAGAGAATCCTGCTCCGGAATATCTTCTGATCATAGGTGATGTGACAAAGATCCCGCGATGCGGAACAACTCAGGTCACAGACATGTATTATGGAGAATTCGATGGCAATGGTGATTATATTCCTGAAATGTTCATTGGCAGACTTCCTGTAAAAGATACAACGGAACTCAGATCAGTAATTAATAAAATCATCGCGTACGAAAGGTTTGAATTTGCCGATACAAACCGTTTTTACGAAAACAGTCTTGCTACCACCGGCTATGACGAAAACTACTATAAATACATGAATAACCAGGTGGGCTATGCAGTATCAAATTATCTCAACACTTCAAACGGGATAAACGGGTTTCATTTCTATCACCCTCAAAACCTATCTGTACTTGAGGCAACAAAGGATTCGGTGAAAAAGCTTATCAACAGGGGAGTTTCTTTCCTGAATTATTCAGGTCATGGATCACCAACAGGATGGCTTCATCTCAATATTGATACTGCAGATGTCAGAAAGCTTACAAACACAAATATGTATCCCTTTGTTGTAAGCAATGCATGCCAGACCTCAAAATATGATATCGCCTCATTAGGGAATAAAATGGTTGTCTCGGCTAACAAAGGTGCCATAGGATTCATTGGATGCTCAAATGATTCATACTGGAACGAAGATTACTATTGGTCTGTCGGCCTGGGAATACCATCGGCAACTCCGACATATGAGAATACCGGCCTGGGATTTTACGACAGACTCTTCCATACTCATGACGAACCGGCATCTGACTGGTATATTACAATGGGACAGGTGAACTTTGCAGGCAATCTTGCTGTAAGTGCAAGCACCAGTCCCAGAAAAAGATACTACTGGGAAACATACAACCTTGTAGGTGACCCGAGCATAATACCAATTCTCGGAATACCCGGAGAATTCAATGTGAACTTTCCGGATACTCTGCCTCCTGATATAAGATCATTTTCCTTTCTTTCAGAACCGTTTTCCTATGTGGCAATTTCAGATTTCACTAATCTCTGGGATGCATCACATACAAGTCCTTCAGGATCAATAACTCTAGAACTTCCTGCAAATAAAGGCGACTCATGTCTTCTTGTAATTACCGGTCAAAACAAAAAACCTCTGATAAAGACTATATATTTTTCAAGTATAAACGAGGAGTTCATTAACATCTCAAAAATTGAGATCAGGGATGTAAAAGGCAATAATAATAGTCTGGCCGATTATGGAGAATCAATTTACCTTGGCCTTACAGTAAACAATTACGGTAACACGGATGCAACAAACCTCACTGCAAGCATATCAACAACCTCGCAATGGGTGACAATAAATAAAGGATTTGTAAATCTCGCAACCCTTGCAGCCGGAGATGAAATAGTTATAAACGATGGTCTTGAATTCACCCTGGAAAGGGAGATTCCCGACAAGGGTGTCATAATCTTTGACATTGTGCTTAAAGATGACAAGGTTGAAAAACACTATAAAGTTGACATCACTATCCATGCTCCTGAACTTGAGATCCTGAGTTATGTCATCGACGATACCGGGACAGGCAATGGTGACATGACGGCAGATCCCGGAGAGACATTCAATCTTGTTTTCAGGATCCGCAACAGCGGAACAAGCAGCATTGCCGGACTTATCAATCTCATTACCCAGGACCCAAGACTTTCAATACTTGAGCCAACCAAGAATTCAGGGGACCTGTTAGCCGGGGGAACTTTCGAAATCCCGGTACTGGTGCGATTATCACAGGCTGCCGGATCCGGATCAACAATAACTGTTGCTGTAAATCTTGACTGTGATCCATATAGCGTAAACAGGGAATTTTCATTCAGAGTAGGACGCATAAGGGAATCGTTTGAATCATCCTCATTTAGTGTCTTCCCATGGGTCAATCTTAGTCCGCAACCGTGGACTATAACAGAATCCGGCAGTGTGGACGGTATTATGGCTGCAAGATCCGGAGTAATATCCCATAACAGCAAGAGTTCTCTTGTAATGAGGACATATCATGAAACAGAGGATCTTGTGAAATTCTACGTAAAGGTTTCTTCGGAGCAAAACGGTGATTACCTGACTTTCAAATTGAATGACGAGAAAGTATTCAGTCTTTCAGGTGAAATTCCCTGGGAACTCAGATCAGTGCCTGTTCCAGCCGGATATAATAAACTTGAATGGGTTTATGAAAAGGATATGTCCCTTTCTGCCGGTGGAGACTATGCTATGATAGACATGATAGACTTTACATTAAGCGGTTCAGTGAGTTATATTAAGAATGATCTTATAATGGGCAGCATAATCTCTCCTTTTCAGAAGGATAATCCAGGAAGGGAACCGGTAACTGTTAAGGTTATAAATCTCGGGCCAAACACAATTTCAGGATTTAACCTGGCATACAGGATCGATAACAAGCCGCCTGTAATACAGCATTTTGGCAACATCCTCCCTCCTTCCCTCGACTCAGTCAGTGTCACTTTTAATACTCTGGCAAATATTTCACGTTATGGTATTTACAACATCAAAGTATATTCAATCGATAAAGATGAAAATCCATTTAATGATACTCTTTCTGTGAGGATAGAAAATAATAATCTTGATGAACCCCTGTTTGTCTTCCCAAATCCGTTTACTGAAGAACTGAAGCTTACAATCAATTCCAAAGTTGAAGGAACAGCAAGAATTACCCTCTTCAATTTGACCGGGAAGAAGCTAATTGATTTTGAACTTCCTGTAACAGAAGGCTTAAGTGAAACAGTCATCAGGGATCAGAGTCTCATTCCTGCAGTGTATTACCTGCGAATAATCTTACCTGGGGGGATCACGAAAACACTGCCTGTAATAAGGATGAGGAGATGAATCTCATAATATGGTTAGAAACAGATAACAATAAAAAATATTTCAATGACGCGGACAATTCCTGACAGAGAATCGGCTTTCAAACTGCTTAAAAAATACAACAGATCAGAGAGCCTTATACACCATGCGCTTGCTGTGGAAGGTGTTATGCGCTATATGGCCAGAAAATACGGAGAAGATGAGGAAAAATGGGGTATAATAGGTCTTATCCATGATCTTGATTATGAATTATATCCCGACCAGCACTGTGATATGACGAAGCAGATCCTGGAAGAAAATAACTGGCCTGATGAATATATTAGAGCAGTACTCAGTCACGGATGGGGACTTAGAACAGATATTGAACCTGTTTCGCTGCTTGAAAAAACAATCTTTGCAGTTGATGAACTTACCGGTCTAGTAGCTGCAAGCGCGCTTGTAAGGCCTTCGAGAAGCGTTCTTGATATGGAAGCCAGATCAGTCAAAAAGAAATGGAATGATAAGAGATTTGCAGCAGGTGTCGACAGGTCTGTGATTGAAAAGGGAGCTACAATGCTGGGAATAAGCCTTGATGAACTTATAAGTGATTGTATTATGGGAATGCGGGAAGTTGCAGAGGAAATAGGACTAACAGGTATTTCCTCTCAGGGAGAGGGTCATCCCGCCGGTTAGCGTATGACCCTGAACCTTTATAATTCCCGGATCTTTATATTTCTGTACCAGACCTCAAAACCATGATCCTGAAGAGCAATATGTCCTTCCTTTGCAGTGTTGACAAACCATTCCCAGTCCTTGAATTTGGAGTCGGCACACATCTGTCTCCACTCATCAGTACCCAATGTGAATGATACTACATTTTCACCGTTCAGTTTGAATACTATCTGACCATTGTTGGACAATATACTTACCTGGTTCCATTCCCCAGCAGGCTTTGCATTCTGAGGAACGGCAGGTATCAGATCATATAATGAACCGGCC
This sequence comes from Bacteroidales bacterium, assembly GCA_035414025.1. Lineage (GTDB taxonomy): Bacteria > Bacteroidota > Bacteroidia > Bacteroidales > VadinHA17 > LD21. Next base: position 18,771 of record DAONXX010000031.1, read on the forward strand.
TGCCTGTTCCCGTTAACTCCCATTTTTGCATCGGGGTGATTGAGATTGTCAATAACCTGCATCTCAGGAGCAGACATATATATGGGTTGTTCAGGCAACTCCTGAGCAAAGATGAAAATACCGCTGTTTCCTCCCTGCGAAATTTTCCATTCAAGGGACAGCTCAAAATTACTGTATTTCCTTTCTGTTATAAGATCCGTATTTGTCATGTTACCATTTCCGATACCACGACAACGAAAGCAGCCATCTACAATCTCCCAGTAGTCATTTGGAAAAACAGGAGAGTTGTAGCCACGCCAGCCACTTGATGTCTTACCATCGAAAAGCGATATCCAGCCTTCAGCAGTAGAGGCCTTTTCTTTTGCAGTCTTATTTTTTGATTTGCATGAAGATAACAGTCCCAGCACCAGGACAAAGGATAAAAACAGATTTACATGCTTCATAGTAACTTGACAATCAGATTAATAATATTATTACAATTTATTGATATCCAAAATATTATACTGAAATTAAAAATTCCTGTCTAATATAAGTAATCACCTGTTTTATGCCGGCATATCAGGCAGTGACCAGCCCTGACGGTAAGTATGTTTTATCATCTCAGCAGCAAAGGCCTTTGCATTCATATTAATGTTCGGACGGTCAAATCTGGGATCTCCATCTACTATAGTGAAATTATCAGATATTGTAAGCCTCACCTGGTCTGTGTCGCTTATGTTTGTGAATTCCATTTTTTCACCATTCCATTCAAGCTCCTTATTGAGACCCTGAAGTCTAACTGCAAGAACGCCCATAACAACCATTTCGTTAAAAGGTCCGGCCTCAGAAAAATCTGATTTCGTAGATATCCTGTTCTCAGGGCTTTCTTTGCAAGCGCGTACCCAATCCATTTCATGGCTAACTTCCACACGTCTTTCTGTTTTTGGAACAACAGGAACACGGCCTGATAATAGCCAGGGATCACGGCCGTAGCAGCCACAGTGGAGTATATCCTTTGTGCCATGAAATAACACTCCTCCCCCACTGTTATTCATATTTTTTCCAGCCGGCCAGCCATTTGGTTTTGGAGGCTGAAGTCCTCCGTCATACCATATAACTTCAAGTTGCGGATATTTGACCTTTGAGCCTTTTGGGGCCACTCTTTCAGGATATGTCAGTTTAACCATCTGGGCATTGGGAGCACAATCAGTAAGCAGGAGCGTAGAGCTTCCCTGCGCTTTTATCGGGTATTTCAGGCGAAGACTTTTGAACACCGGATGAAGTATATGACAAGCCATATCTCCAAGAGCTCCGGTTCCGAAGTCCCACCATCCGCGCCAGTTCCAGGGAGTATAAAGACTATTGTACGGACGCATTTTTGCCGGTCCAATGAACAGATCCCAGTTCAAAGTATCAGGCACCCATTCTCCTTTTGGAACATTAAGTCCCTGCGGCCATATTGGGCGGTCAGTAAAAGATTCAACTTTTTTTACTTCCCCTATCTCTCCATTCTGGATCCATTCCTGGGTAAGGTTTACCCCTTCAGCAGATGCACCCTGATTTCCCATCTGGGTAGCGACTTTATATTGTTCAGCAAGGCGTGTCAACAACCTTGATTCATAAACAGTATGAGTGAGAGGTTTCTGAACAAACACATGTTTTCCAAGGGTGATAGCAGTGGCAGCAATTATTGCATGAGTGTGATCTGCAGTAGCAACTATCACTGCATCAATTGACTTCCCCATTTCATCATACATTTTTC
>DAONXX010000032.1:0-20421 GCA_035414025.1 Bacteroidales bacterium
CCGCCGGGGTAACCGAAGATAGTATCAACATCTTCTTCCACCAGGCATCTCAGTATCGCTTCAGCTCCTGTAATATTTTCCAGCCCATTGATCTGGATCTCTGCCTGTTTTGTTTCATGTTGTTCGTTCATACTTCTTCCTTTGAGTTTTCTTTTATTTGCTGTTTTGATTTTAATTCTCATTTTAAGTGTTTTGATCACGCGGTAAAGTCGTATAAGACTTTATATGCTATATGACCCTCACCGCTCCCTTGTCTGCCGAAGTGACTGTGGCTGCATAAGCTCTCAGTGAAGCAGGGATATTCCTGTTTCTGTTTTTCGGTTTGAAAGCTTTTTCCCCAAGGGCTTCTTCTTCTTTTTTTCTTTTATTCAGTTCTGTTTCGGAGAGTTTTACATTTATCTTTCTTTCTGAGATATTTATCTCAATAATATCGCCTGTTTTTATAAGTGCTATTGCTCCTCCGGATGCTGCTTCGGGTGAAACATGTCCTATTGACAGTCCCGATGTACCTCCCGAGAATCTTCCATCTGTTATCAGGGCGCATTTTGTTCCAAGTCCTTTTGATTTCAGGTATGAAGTAGGATAGAGCATTTCCTGCATACCCGGACCGCCTTTTGGTCCTTCAAATTTTATTACGACAATATCTCCTGCAAGGATCTTATCCCCAAGTATGCTTTCAGCAGCTTCTTCCTGTGATTCAAAGACAACTGCTTTTCCAGTGAAGGCGAACAGGGATGGGTCTACTCCGGCAGTTTTCACTATGCATCCGTTCTCTGCAATGTTGCCGTAAAGGACGGCGAGGCCTCCGTCTTTGTTATAGGGATGCTTCAGGTCTCTTATGCATCCTTTTTCCCTGTCAGTATCAAGTTCCTTGTACATTGTCTTATGGGAACCCATTTCAAGGCTTATTTTCATCGATGGAGCACTCCTGTAAAAATCAAAAGCTTCAGGTTTAGCAGTACCACCCAGTATGTCCCAGTCGGCTATTGCCTCTTTAAGAGTCAGATAATCAATACGTCTTACAGATGTGTCGAGGAGATTGTTCCGGCTTAGTTCACCCATTATAGCCATGATGCCTGCTGCCCTGTGTACATCCTGGAGATGGTAATTTGAACTGGGGGCTACTTTGCAGATATTCGGGATTTTCCTTGAAAGAGCATCAATATCCTTCATTGTGAAATCGACACCGGCTTCCTGGGCAAGGGCAAGAAGGTGCAAAACAGTATTCGTCGAACCACCCATTGCAATATCTACCGACATTGCGTTTAAAAATGCTTCTTTTGAAGCAATTGATCTTGGCAGGACACTGTTGTTTCCCTCAGAATAATATTTGTTTGCAAGATCAACTATCAGATCTGCGGCATCATAAAAGAGCTTAAGGCGGTTGGCATGGGTTGCAAGGATTGTCCCGTTACCCGGTAATGCCAAGCCGAGAGCTTCGCTGAGGCAGTTCATTGAATTAGCTGTGAACATACCCGCGCAGGATCCACAGGTCGGGCAGGCAAATTTCTCTCTTTTATTCAGTTCCTCGTCACTTATTGAATCATCCCCGCCATAGACCATCTGATCGATAAGGTTGAAATATTTATCTTCATAAAACCCGGCTTCCATTGGCCCTCCGGATACGAAAACAGCAGGGATATTAAGTCTCAGTGCAGCCATCATCATACCTGGAGTTATCTTATCGCAGTTGCTGATACAGATCATGGCATCGACACAATGAGCATTGCATACATATTCGACGCTGTCGGCAATAAGTTCCCTCGAGGGGAGGGAGTATAACATTCCTGTATGGCCCATTGCAATTCCGTCATCAATTGCTATGGTATTGAATTCGGGAGCGAAGCAGCCTCGTTTCCCGATTTCCTTTTTTACGATCTGTCCTATCTCATGAAGGTGAACATGACCCGGAACAAATTGCGAAAATGAGTTTACCACTGCAATTATCGGTTTGCCAAAATGTTCTTCCTTCATCCCATTGGCACGCCAAAGGCTCCGTGCCCCTGACATAGTCCTGTCAGTTACAGTTCTGAAACTTCTTAGTTGGTTCTTCATGATTAAAATTCTGTTAAAAAAAAAGCTCTCCGTTTATCCGGAAAGCTTTTATATATCTTAATTTTTTATATATCACTCCCGGATCAGGTGCGAGGCACGAGAATAAGAACGAGAGCAATAATAATTATTAATGTAGTATTCACTTTTTTTAATTTAAGGAACAAAGATATTCATAAAATTAAATTAATCAAAAGAAAATATAATTTTCCATAAAATAATTTTTAGTGCCCGATCGATTTTATTACACACCATAATAGTCCCTGACCGGCGCCATTCTAAGATATTCGGTAGTCTTTCGTTTCCGCTCGAAATTCCTGAATAATGCTGCTATCCTTTCTTCAGTTTCTCCCATAACCTCTGCTACTTCCTTTGGAGAGTAGCCATTCTCAAATCCGTACCAGTAACGGTCCATCAGATCAAAAGGCAACTGATAGAAGAATTCTTCCTGGGTCTGCTCTGCTGAATAAGTGTCGGTAGTTGGAGTTCTTTCTATTATGGCTTTCGGAACGCCAAGATATTCAGCCAACTGGTAAACCTGGGTCTTGTAAAGATTTCCTATCGGCATCACGTCAGCTCCACCATCGCCGTATTTTACAAAGAATCCCTGTTCCTGCTCATGTTTGTTGGGAGTGCCGATCACTGCATAATGTAGTGCTTCTGCGTGATAATACAACATCGACATTCTTGTTCGCTGCTTGAAATTTGATGCTGCAACTATCTGTAGATATTCATTAACAGGTAGTATTTTATCTTTTTGTTCACCATTATTCTTTATTATTGTCAGATGAAATACAGGAGGCAGGTTGTTGAACAGACCTGTATCCCTAACGCCGATCTTCATCTTATATTCCGATGGATTATATTCAGGGAAAACTCTTTTGACTGCTTCGTCTCTTCGCCCGTAACATGCAAATCCCGACAAGACCGGGGTTATGTTCTCTTTAAGAGCCCTTACTCCGAATTTGTCTGCCAGTTCTTTAGCCAGGATCTCACTATCAGGATTGGAGTCCTTTTCCGGCATCATTATGCCAAGGACTTTTTCCGGTCCAAAGGCTTTTGCTGTCAGGGCAAGGCAGACAGACGAGTCAATGCCGCCGCTTATACCCACCACTCCGCCATGACGTCTTATTTTTTGAAAAACATCATCACGGAGTTTGGTTATTATTTTTTCAACAACCTCTTCGACATTTTCGAGGAGGATTATATTTTTTGTGAAAGGTTTGTGATGATTCATGGTATGTATATGTATTTAATATGCAGCTCCTTCGGAGCATTTTAATTTTGATTCATCCTAAAAACATATCGCTGTCTTAAGGGCTCACACAATCTTTGTTTAAAAACCAATTTAAGCGCAAAGTACACAAAGTTCTTTAAAAAGACACAGAGCTTAGCCCTTCCTTATTTTTTAAGGGGAGGACAGAGCATAAGCTATATTTCTCCACTTCAGCGGGAGAAAAGATCATTCACCACTCTCAGGTTCTTCAATTCTTTCCCTCTAAATTCTTTATTCCTGTTTTCAATGAACTGGTAATTGAGCAAATGAGTGGATATTATGAATGTCAGAGCCATATTATCAACTTCAGATGCTATTCCGGTCTTTTCAATTTTTGCAAGTAAACCGGATATTGATTCGTAATCGAAAATTCCTGCTTGTTTGGTATAAGTGTCAGATAACATGTGTTTTACATATTCAGGTGTTTTATTTGAAATGAAAACACTGCTTATAGGAGCACGGTAAGGTTGTTTAGGTCTTTTGATAATAGTTTCCGGAATTTTATTTTTAATTAATTTTTTCAGCAAGTACTTTTCAGTAAGCCCTTTCAGTTTAAATTTTGGCGGTAATCCGGCACAGAATTCTACTAACCTGTAATCAAGGAAAGGATATCTTCCTTCGACAGAATTAGCCATAGCCATCCTGTCTCCCTGGGATGAAAGCAGATAGCCCGACATGAAGATAGTTGTTTCCAGCCACTGCGATTTTGACAGGGGATCCCAATTGTTAAAGTCCCCGGGAAGACTTTCTTCAAGATCATTTAAAGAATTGTAAGTACCAATAGACTCCCGGTAGTTCTTTGAGAAATATTTTTTTATGTGATTAGCATTATTCCATCTCAGGAGATGCGAATAAAACGGATTGTCTGTTTCTTCAAGTTTGTATCCGAAGAACATTTTGAGGATAGCAGGACTGGCATTACGGAGATGAGGGATATCGGGATATATCTTTTTCAGCAAGAGGGGCCTGAGGGCAGATTTCGGTTCAGAAGCCCAGAACCTTCTTATGGCAGCTTCCCTGAAAATATCATATCCTGCCAGTATCTCATCCGAGCCTTCTCCGGTGATAACAACTTTGATATTGTTGTCCCTTACAAATTTTGAAAGGATCATCATAGGGGTTGGAGCTGTTCTTGTAAGCGGAGTTTCGGAATGCCATATCACTTTGGGAAAGTTTGTTGAGATTTCAGCAGAAGAGCAGCTTATTGATTTGTGATTTGTGTTTAAATAACTCACTGCTTCGCGCTGAAATTTGCTTTCATCAAAATCTTTCTCGTCGAAACCGATTGAAAATGTATTGAGTATCCCGGGCTCGATATCCTTAATATATGCAACAGTTGTACTTGAATCGATTCCACCGCTTAAGTATGCTGCAACTTCTACATCAGCCTTTAATCTTAATTTTACGGAACTAGAGAATAGCTCATTAAACTCAGCCAGAGCATCAGAAAGACTTAAACCTGCATTTTTTTCATTGAAGTCCAGAGACCAGTACTTTGTGACCTTTAAACCTTTCCTGTTAAAGACAATGTAATGCCCCGGAGATAATTCAAAAATTTCCCTGAATGGTGTATTCGGAGTGAGAGCCGACCAGAAGGTGCATATCTGGTCCAGGCTCTGAGGCATAAGTTGTCTGGTGATTGACTCATTTTCAAAAAGCGCTTTTATTTCCGAAGCAAAAGACAAGACTCCATTTGATATGTTATAGAAAAGGGGTCTTATACCTACTCTGTCGCGTGCAATGAACAATTCCTCCTCCATTTTGTCCCAAATAGCAAAAACAAACTGGCCGTTCAGGAGACTGAGACATTTTTCTTTATACAATGCATAAAGTTGTACCAGAACTTCAGTATCAGATTTTGTTCTGAATCTGTTTCCTTTTTTTTCAAGCTCCCGCCGGAGTTCTTCAAAATTGAAGACCTTGCCGTTATGAACGATCCAGTATCTTCCTGAAGGATCAGACATTGGTTGTTGACCGCTAGTAAGGTCAATGATACTAAGTCTCACATTTCCTAAAGTTGTGTGGGGCGAACAGTAGATGCCACTTTCATCGGGTCCGCGGTAGCTTATTGAGCGCAGCATTGATTCTACAACAGTTTTGTAGTCAGTTCTGCTTTGGTAATCAACAATACCAGCTACTCCGCACATAACTATGATTTTACTTTTCTGTCAACAAAATCGCATATTGCATTTATTGATTCAAAATTTTCCTCGATTAAGTCTTCATCACTTGTTTTGATACCAAATTCTTCTTCCAGGAAAGCAATCAGCATAATGAAGCCCATGGAATCAAAATAACCTTCTTTAAATATCATTGAATCATCTTTGATTTTTTCCTTATCGACATGTGCTGCCTTGAGAATATAGGATTCAACCTTGCTTTTTACTGAGGAATTGTCTGACATTTTTATTCTATTGCTATTTGGTTATTATTTGTTACTCGTTTTTAATTTCTAAAAATTCACTCTCAATCAAAATCCCACCCTTAATAAAGTCCACCCTACAGGGTGGGTTCCTTAGCCCCCGGTGGGTGTTTGCAGGGATTCCTGCCATGCTTAGGGCTATGCTAAGGCAGGAGCAGGGAGTTATAATAACATCCTGAGCTTTCCCATCGATATCACCGGCCTATGCTCTTTCTTATAATACCTGTCATATCTGCCGTACCTGCTTTTCTTTATGTTAAGGTCGTTAAATACAACATCATAATTTTCTATTTTGGTTATATTGAAAAGATTAAGGGTTTCAGCAAATACATCCTTGCGGGTATAGTTGTTTCTGCATACAAGTAATACCAGCGAAGCATATTTTGTCATAAGGGAAGCATCAGCTACGATACCTGCAGGTGTGGTGTCAATTATAATATAGTCATATACGCCTTTCAGATATTCAATAAGATCGTCAAGCACTCCTGCTTCTATAAGCTCTGAAGAGTTTGGCAGTATAGGACCGGAAGGGATGATATGTAGGTTCTCGATATCAGATTTAAAAATTATCTCCTCCTTAGGTGTGTGATTTATCATGTACTGTGATAGTCCTATTTCATTGCTTATATTGAACTTTTCATGAAGGGTCGGTCTTCTAAGATCGCAGTCCATTACAATTGTCTTGTTTCCGACAGATGCGATTGATGCGGCAAGGTTGGCACAGATAAAGCTCTTGCCATCCTGCGGCTGGGATGAGGTGACAAGTATCACTTTCAGGGGTTTATCCCTGAATTTGAGGAAAAGGCTGCTGCGAAGGTTCCTGAATGATTCGGCTATCGATGTGCCGGGTGAGTCTTTTACCACAGATTCCGTTCTGTAGTAATTTGTATAGATAACACTCAGGATCTTGCGGTTGAGCAGACGTTCAACATCGTGTATCGATGTCACCTTTTCGTTGAAGAAGTTTTTCAGTACGATATAGATTGTCGGGATCATAATGCCAAGAAACACAGCAAGCAGCCAGTTGAGCATGGTTTTTGGCGAAAGTATTGTTCTTGTAATAGCTCTGGCAGGTTCAAGAATCTCATAATCAGGAAAGTTGGAAGCTTTTGTTATATCAGCTTCAGCTCTTTTCTGAAGGAAGAAAGTATATATGGCATCAGTAAGGTTATATTGTCTCTGCATGCTTACCATGTTAAGCTCGGTCCTCGGGAGTTTTGATATTTCCCTTGAAAGCTTTTCAGCCCTGTAATTAAGTTCATTCTGGGTCTGGTTAAGCGTATTGAGATTGTTCTTTACATTCTCCATTATAGTTTGTTTCTGAAGTCTTATCCTGTTCTCGAGCTGACCGAGAAAAAGATTCTTCTCTGCCTTGTTGCTTAGTATTGTAGCTCTCTCGGCACTTGTTTGCTGTAGTTCAACTATCATGTTGCTGAGTATCGGGTCTACAACATTGGAGGAAGAAGGAGGTGCAAGCGAAGTCATGTCCTGGTTCTTGTCAAAATAATCCAGGAGGTAATTATAATATCTTTCCTGTATCTGTAGTGTTGCACGTTCAGTCTCTATCTGTGTCATCTGCTGCAATGCCTGTTGCCCCTGGTAGCTAAGGTCAGTTACCTGCTGGGAAGTCCTGAAATCCCTTAGAGCTGATTCGGACTGGAGCAGAGAATCGGATATCTCGGATATCTGGGAATCAATAAAATCGATTGTATTGAAAGCAGCCCTGTTCTTCTTTTCAAGATTGGCATCAAGGTATTTCTGAATGTATTTATTCAGGAACTCAATTGTGAGATCAAGGTTTTCACCCTGGAAAAGAATATTGATCAATGAAGATTTAATGCTTACAGGTTCCACTTTCAGATTTCCAAGATATTTCTTTGTAAGAAGATCAAGGTGATAGAATTCGAAATATGAGATACCCGGGTTGTCAGGATCAGCTGAATAGAAGTTCTTATTCAGTGTTACCGAAAATTTAAAATTTTTGTTTGTAATGATCTCGTTAAATCGGCATATAGTATCAATATTCAGCACATTATAATTGCTGATAACATCATTGTCAATATAATTATATAGTGATACTTCCTCTTCAGATGAGGTAAGCCTGAAAGAAGTCTCATTCAGGATATCAATATAGAAACGAGCGTTTATAGGCTGAATATGAGATTTATCTATATTCACCGTTATTGGCACTCTCATGTATATCTGTTCTGATTGCTTGATAATGTTCTTTTTTTCGATGAAATAGCCAACCTCAAGATTCAGATCCTTTATTGTTGCTTCAACAAGGCTAAATGAATTAAGGCTGTTGATATCATTCTCGAGATTTCTTGATTGTGAAAGACCGGTCAATCCGCCAAACAACTCATCACCTGATCCGCCCAGCAAAGAAGACCTTCTGTCATCAACCGGACCGATGATAGAATTAACCTCATACACCGTAGGTGAAAAACGGTTGAAAAGATAGGCACCAATAATGCAAACAACTAGGCAGATAATATAAAAATACTTATAGGATAATGCCTGTAATATAAATTCTTTTATATTAAAAGCTTCGGGCTGGTTTTCGTTCTGTTGAGACATTTTACAGATTATTTAAAGTAAGTATCGTAACTAAGATAGAAATAAGTGTTGTGACAGACTGAAGAATTGTTGTATAGGTTATATTCGAATAACTGGATGAAATAGTCCTCAGTGGTTCAACAACGATAACGTCATTAGGTAAGATATAATAATAATCTCTCGAAGCTATCTTTGAGTCTGAGAGATTTAGCTTATAGTGCATTACCTTATCGCCTTCGTGCCTCATAAGGATAACATTCTTCCTGTCGCCGTAACGGGTTATACCTCCACCCAGGCCTATAGCTTCATATATGTTAAGCTTGTCCTGGGTAAAATTAAACACCCCCTGGTTCAGAACTTCCCCCATCACTGTCACCTGGTTCTCAACAAATTTAACTGTAACGGAGGTAGTGCTGGAAACATACTCTGTGAGAGCCCGCTGTATTTTTTCTCCTGCCTGAGAAGTTGTCAGACCGCCCACATTTATATTACCCACAAAAGGGAAGTTAACATTGCCTTCTTCATCAACAAGGTAGCCAAGCAGACCTGAAGATCTGCCATATGAAGCGGTTGAAAGTTCTTCCGTTGAATTGAAGATCTGACTCGTTGCCGCATCAATACTCAGTACCTTTATATATATCTTATCAAAAGGCATTATAAGCTTTTGCATCCTGGGATTGACCACAGGTTCGCTCATCTCATTTATGTCGTTAAAATAACTGAGATGTTTCTTGGGTACACAGGATGCAGCCAGCAAAATGATTAGAAAAAGAAAGGATTTATAAATTTTTAATTTCATTCTTGTTAAGTTAAATTATGATATTTAATTTTATAAATAAACTTCGTTACGCTTGAAGTGATCATTTAAGTTAATACTTTTTAAGTTAATACTTTCAGACAAAGTAGTCAATATCTTAATTTTCACTGTAAAGATAAATGTTTATTTATTTACTTAATCATTAACCAAAGAAACTGATCTGATCTTATTTAGGTACTTTACCTATGAAACAGATAAATATGTCAACACCTATGATACGTTTATTAATTAACTTTTGATGCTAGTCAAATATACAGGATATTTATTAGCAGAATTTTAAATTCATACTTTAAATTGGGTTAATGTATAATTAATGTAAAGATATTCAGATGTTTAAGAAGATGTTATTTGTTGTTGAATAAGTAATTCACCGATAATATTTTTTTGACAAACATGATTTTTTCTTTGATAAGAATTGGGCTAAAATGGCTTTGATTGTTCTTATAAACCTTACCATGCTATAAAATATTATCTTTGACAGATTAATATATTCCATAATATGCACAAAACAGCTTTAATAACAGGAATAACCGGGCAGGATGGAGCTTACCTTGCTGAGTTCCTTTTAAGGGATGGATATGAAGTTCACGGGATTAAAAGGAGAAGTTCTCTTTTCAATACTGACAGGATAGATCATATTTACCAGGATCCCCATGTTAAGGAGCGAAAGCTTTTTCTTCATCACGGAGATTTAAGTGATTCAATGAATGTTACAAGTATCATTCAGGAGTGCAAGCCTGATGAGATTTATAACCTGGGAGCCATGAGTCATGTCAAGGTCAGCTTTGAAGTGCCTGAGTATACTGCCAATACAGATGGTATTGGGACCTTAAGGATACTTGAAGCAATCAGGTTGCTTGGGCTTAAGGATAAAACAAGGTTTTATCAGGCCAGCACTTCTGAACTTTATGGGTTGGTGCAGGAGGTTCCTCAGACTGAAAAGACTCCATTTTATCCGAGAAGTCCCTATGCTGTAGCCAAGCTTTATGCATATTGGATAACTGTGAATTATCGCGAAGCGTATGGAATTCATGCGAGCAATGGTATCCTCTTTAATCATGAATCACCAATAAGGGGAGAAACATTTGTGTCACGGAAAATCACAAGAGGGCTTGCCAAGATCGTACTTGGTCTTCAGGAAACACTATATATGGGAAACCTGTCAGCAAAGCGCGACTGGGGCCATGCCAAAGATTATATCAAAGCCATGCACCTGATCCTTCAGCAGGATAAACCTGATGATTATGTAATTGCAACTGGTATTACAACTGAAGTCAGGGAATTTATAAAAAGATCATTTGCCAATGTGGGAATAAGTGTTTTATTCAGCGGAGAAAATGAAAATGAAACAGGAACGGTAAGTGATGTAAACAAGGAAATATTTACTGCGAAAGTAGGAAAAGAATACCTGAATAATTTCCTTACAAGGCTAACTGAAAATCCAGTTGTGGTAAGGGTAGATAAGCGGTATTACAGGCCCACTGAAGTCGATCTTCTTTTAGGCGATCCCTCAAAGGCCAGATCAATACTCGGATGGAAACCGGAATATGATCTGGATGGCCTGATCGATGATATGATTACTTCAGATCTTATATTAATGAAAAAAGAAGCTTACCTGAGGAAAGGCGGTTACACGATATTGAATTATTTTGAATAACATTTTATATGAATCTTAATTCCAGAATTTATATTGCAGGACATACAGGGCTTGTCGGATCGGCAATCAAAAAGGCTCTTTATTCGGAGGGGTATAATAATTTGATATTCCGGACTAAGGATGAGCTGGATCTGACTGATCAGAAAGCTGTAAATGATTTTTTTAGTAAGGAAAAGCCTGAGTATGTATTCCTTGCAGCAGCATTTGTTGGAGGTATTTTAGCAAATAATACTTTCAGAGCCGATTTTATATATAAGAATATAATGATCCAGAGCAATGTGATTTTTGCCTGCTGGAAATATAAGGTAAAGAAATTATTATTCCTGGGATCAACTTGTATCTATCCTAAGAATGCTCCTCAGCCCCTTAAGGAAGATTATCTTCTTTCTTCGCCGCTTGAATATACAAATGAGCCTTATGCCATTGCCAAGATAGCAGGATTGAAGATGTGTGAAGCATTCAATATTCAATATAAGACCAACTTCATATCAGTAATGCCAACCAATCTCTATGGTCCGGGAGATAATTTCAATCTCGAAAGCTCACACGTTTTACCGGCATTATTAAGAAAGATCATTCTGGGAAAATATCTGGAAGAGGGAAATTGGGATGCGATATTGAATGATTTCAGAAAGTATCCTTTGGACAATAATAACAATGGTGATTATAAAAAAGAGCAAATACCGGAACTCCTCGAAAAATATGGGATCAGGAAGGTAAGGAGTGATTACAGGAACAGGAAGCTTCACATATCTGATGAGATGAAATTTGAGGATGTTGTTAATGTTTCAGTATGGGGAACAGGAAAACCATTACGCGAATTTATGTATTCTCCCGATTTGGCAGCTGCATGTGTTTTTTTAATGAAGAAGGTGAATGTGGAGGATATAATAAAGTTAAATCAGCATAAGAAACAACAGGATTATCATCCGCCCCATTTTATAAATGTTGGAACCAGGGAAGAGATCTCTATAAAGGAACTTGCATATAAAATTAAGGAAATTGTAAATTTCAAGGGAGAACTGGTCTTTGATCACTCAAAACCGGATGGGACAATGAGAAAAACCACAGATACTTCTTTGCTGGAACAACTTGGTTTTTTGCACCGGTTTAACCTTGACGATGGTTTGCAGGACATGTACGACATATATCTTAAAGATCCTTTGCTTTAAGATCTTCAGTAGGCAGATAAAATAATTTTATAATCCACTTCTCTGAAAAACAGTCTTAACGGTTTTGATCAGGATCAAAAAATCAAGTCGGAGCGACCAGTTGTCTATATACGCCAGATCCATTTCCATCCATTTTTCAAATTTGATGCTGTTCCTTTGAGGTTTTATCTGCCAGAAGCAAGACAAGCCAGGTTTTACTGACAGGCGCCTGAGTTGCCATCTCTTATATTGCCTTGTTTCTGATTCGAGTGGGGGTCTTGGGCCTATAAGCGACATTTCGCCTTTTAGGATGTTAAAAAGCTGAGGTAGTTCATCAAGACCTGTTCGTCGTAAAAATTTTCCGACGGGAGTGATTCTCGGATCAGCTGCGATTTTGAATGTCGGTCCATCAGATTCGTTTCTCGCTTCCAGTTCTTTTAGCTGCGCCTCGGCATCGGCAACCATTGTGCGGAACTTATAGAGTTGGAAGGGCCTGCCTCTAAGTCCTATCCTTTCCTGAGTAAAAATGACAGGGCCCTTGGAAGTCAGAAAGATAATTATGGCAATACCCAGCAATAGAGGAGAAAGTAATATAATAGCAATTGAGGAAATTAATATGTCCATTATCCTTTTAATTGTCAGGGATGCCGGTTTATAAGGGACATTTGTGAAAGTCAGAAATTTACGATCGGAAATTGTTTCTGTAAAAGCATTAGTGAGATTATCGTTGCTTTCGTAATGGCTCAGTCTGAAAGTCACTCCCAGTTCCTCACATGAGCGAACAATATTCCTTACATCGACTGCTGATATCGAATCTTTGACGTACCATACTTCATCAATTGGTTCAATTTCCATATAGTCATAAAGCACCCTTCCATACCTTTCGGGAAGCACTTCAACAACAGATCTGTATTTATCCGTTACCTTCTTCGAGTTGGAAAATATCTGTACAATTCTGTAACCCCATTCTTTATGATTAAAAAGGTTGTCCATTAAGGAGATCGATGAATCATCAGCTATGAGAGCAATGTTAATATAGTTGTATCCCTTTGTTCTGTAAGTCTTGAAGAACATGTATACCAGCAACCTGACCGCATAGAGGAATAAAAAACCCAAAAAGGCGAAGGTTATCAGGAAAAGACGGGAGATCATATATAGCTTGAAAACGAAATAGAACACAAGAAGAAGTGCAGTTATCAGTATTGCTGACTGGAAATACTGATAGAAGATGGCACTGTATCGTTTTGTTCGCGGTATCTCAGTAGCTTTCAGGATGTATAATAATGCCAGCCAGAAGGGTGTAACCAGGAAATACAGGCCCAGAAGCCTGGGATGTGAGAAAAATAAACCTCCGGTCTCACTGTAATTGATGTAGTATGCTGTCTGAAAAGCAAGTGTTATTGCAAATATGTCAATGAGCACCACAATAATATTCTGGAGATTCCACTTCCTTACGAAGGGAATGACTGTGAATTCAATAAAGCGGTTGATAAAATTCATAACATTAAAAATTCACTATGATTCAGACGTATTAATTTTGCTAAAAAAAGCCGTTCTTCAACGACTTCATTTCTTAAATCTTATTTTCAGTAGTCTTTGGTTTCCTTTTCGCATGAAAATAAGTGATACCATTGAGTTCAGTCATGTCAAGCACCTTAAAACCACTATTTTCAAGCAATGATGTTACATTATTCTTCGATAAGTATTTATTTGTCCGTGAATCTATAATACTGTAAAACCAGTTTATAAAAGGGATCCTTGATATTATACCATTTTCCAGTGCAGTTGTAGTTCTTTTCCTTTCTATTTCCGAAACATTTTTACGCAGAACAAACGGATTATGTTTGCTGTTGTCAATAAAACAACCGATGAGATTACATTTCGGTGTCAGGATATTTGATACGGAAGAAAGAAAGTCTTTTATTTCTTTTATATGGTTAAGTTTTGTAAGGTTCACAACTGTATTTACTTGTTTCATTTCTTCAGCATCATAGAAATAATGGTGCATTGATGAAAGAATAACAGGATCCGGATCATTGCTTAGTCCGAGCCATTCAATATAGTTGAAGAAATCCTCACGTCCTTCGCCGGTAAGGATCTCTCTGAATGGACTGAAATCAGTCAAGCTGCCAGAATTTCCCGCTGTTCTGGATGAAGATTTTATCGTTTGTTGTTTAACGGTTTCAGATTCATCTAATAATGATATTCTCTTTCTCATTTGTCAGTAAAAAATCATGCAGTAAAAGTATATAAAATGCTGAGTATTACAAAAAAGTTAAAGCTTGTGAGCCCATAAGAAGAGCATTTGCAATGTTATGATTAATCAATGAAATTGGCTTAAATATGTTATGTTACTATCCGTTCACGACAAAAAATATGCCATTTGTCAAAATATCCTGAATTTTATGAAAGTATCCGGTATAAACTGTGTAATTAATGTCCCCCATGATCATATTCTATATGATAACCAATATTATACAAGATAATAAATAATTGTCTGATACTATATGTCCGAATCCGGGAGTTTTGACCAAAGGGGTCGAAATATTGATGAAAAAATTTGATGCTTATTTGTTTCGGGTTTTAACCCTTGAACCTGCTATCTGAAATCTGGAATTCCGGCCTGTAAACTATACTTTATTTCCCCTTCAGCTTCCGTATCTCATCGAAATGTTCCTTGCTGATCTTCTCCCTTTCCAGCCTTGTTTTTTTCTTGTATTCTTCAAAACTGTCTTTTACATCCTCCAACTCTTTTTTTGTTTTTGAAGTGATAGATATGTTTTTCCGGAAAGCAATAAAACCTGATACGAGAAGAAAGCCAAGAAAGCCGGTAATTATCCACATTATTGTATTGTAGCTATGCTTGTTTACATTGATGCCCAGAAGCTTTATGCTGTTTTTTGTCCTGACAGCCTCATTGAGCTCATCCCTTGTCGAGGCAAGAAGCTTATCAAGTGAATCGATCTGCAAGTTGAGATCACGGGCCTGGATTATATATGAATTTATGCTTTTCCTTGCTGTAGCAAGCGAATCACTTGAGTTCTTCTTAACAAGCTGGAACATATCTTCCCGGATAGCACGGTAGTTCTCATATATTCTTGTCCTTTCCTCGAGGTAATCAAACTGCTCATTAAGACTCCCTTTCTGAAGTATCTCCGGGATTGTTGTCTGGCATATCAGCGTGGAAGCACTAAGTAAAAGCATTATTGTTATCAAAGCGTACTTTAAAACTCTCTTATTCATATCCTGAAAGTTAAATAATAAGTCAAAGGAACCTGTTATTAATGGAACAAATTTAAGAAATAATTATTTCCCGGCAGAATTTCACACTCTGAGTAAACTTCCGGACAAGTAATGTTTTCAATTCCTGAGCGAAGGGCGCAAGACGCCAGGTGCTGGCTTTTAAAACTTTGTGTCTTTGCCCTTGTTTATTTAAACAACATTGGTGCAAATTCCGAGAGATATATTCTCCAGTTGGCCCATGTGTGTCCACCGGTACTTTCGCGGTAGACATATTTGAAATTATGCTTATCCAGAGTATTACGCAGGGTTACGGCACTTTGATAAACAAAGTCGTCCTTGCCACAAGCTATCCAATAGAGCTTGTAGCCGCTGTTTTTAAGCTTTTCGATCTTTGCATCCCTTTCCTTTTCAATCCGTTCTGCATCGGCTCCCTGCTGACGACTACCCATAATACCCATGCTGAAGACACCAATATAACCGAACATCCCGGGATTATCGTTTGTTATTGTCTGTGTATGGCCGCCTCCCATTGAAAGCCCTGCAATGGCACGATTATCTCTGCCGGTAAGAGTTCTGTAGTTCTTTTCAATAAAAGGAACAACATCTTTAACAAGGTGTTCTTCAAATTTCCCTGTCATCCCTGATCCTTGCTGAGCCTGGGTTGCCGGAACAGAAGGCACTTCATTCTGGGCGCCTGCCTGGTTGGCATTTCCGTTTGTCATAACAACAATCATTGGCTTTGCTTTTCCCTGTGCAACAAGGTTGTCCATTATCTGGGCCGTTCTGCCCATATTGGTCCAGGCATCCTCATCACCCCCGGCACCATGCAGAAGGTAGAAAACCGGATATCTCTGCGAACCAGCTTCATATCCGGCAGGTGTATAGATATAGCATCTGCGGTCAAAACCTATGACCGAGGATTTATACCACACTTTTGCAACAGAACCATGTTGTACATTATGCTTATGGAAATAAAGGTCGGATTCCGGCCCGGGGATTATCAGGAAATTCTGGTAATTTGATCCGTCACGACGTATCTGGACATTATTGGGATCAAGCACCTTGACACCGTCGACAGTGAAATTATAGCCATACAGCTCAGGCTTGAGAGGGCCGATTGTAATCGAAAACAATCCCTCATCATTTTTAACAAGCTCCTGAGCGCTGCCTTGCCCTGTTTGCCATTCACCCGTTATAGTGACTTTCGATGCATCCCTTGAATAGATCCTGAAAGTTACTTTGTTATCAGGCATGATCTCCGGAGAGACTATTCTGGCCGGTACACGGGAAGCAGCTTTGGCTTCAGGCGCAGCTTCGGGCCTCGGAGTGACCTGTCCGTACCCGTCTTCTCTAATAAATAGAATAGTAACAATTGTTACAAGTACTGCTTTAAAAATATGTTTCATGACATTTAATTTTTAATGAGTATCAGGAATCACTAATATAATTTGTAAAATCGTTTGAAAATTTACATACCCCTTTCTGCCATCCGCCGGTCGGCGGAAAGCAGATTGATTTTGGCTGTGCCGGACTCTCCCGACTTATCATTCGGGATTAGTTCTTTGCTCTCTTGTATTCATTGCCACCCCTAATATACTCATTTTACATCAGAGAAAGTTGATCCGATATTAAAATGTCAAGGCTCCGGATTTAATAATAAATAAAATTATTGGCCTGTTTTTTGTTGATACAAGCTTTGTGAGTTTTAGTATCTTTGCAGAAAGGAGTTTGAAGCCACAAGGTGTTCTTTGATAAGTATAATGTCATTAGTATCCGTCTTCTGACGGAATTTATGACTTTTTGCTACATATTACTTCCAATGCTTAGGGCTTGGAGTCCTTTGCTCTTTGCTCAAGGCATGAATCATTTGGGGCTGACTGGTTTTGACAGCATCAGAGGAGGTATGTAAGCATGCAGTGTGTGGTGGCGCGTCACTTAAACAGTGTCACAAAACAATAAAAGGCGAATCTAATTACGCTCTCGCTGCTTAAGCGAATAAAGTAACTTAAGCTTTATCCCGGCACAGGTGTCGGGACGGGACGTCTCCCGGGCGGTTCTGCCCTGATCCAACCCGATACGGAGGCGCTCGCAATCCAGGGATAGTCCGATGACAGTTCCGGTCTGACGGCGAAATAAACAGGAACTAAGGACCCGTTAGGTTGTTGTGCAGCTGACAGGCCACGAAAATCAAGCATGACTAAGCATGTAGAAAGCATATGGCCTTTATGTTTGGACGCGGGTTCGACTCCCGCCAGCTCCACCATGAACCCCGACCCGCCAGTCGGGGATTTTTTATTGCCTAAGCAAAAGGCTGGTCTTATACGCTCCACCCTGAGCTATTTTATATCCCAGCTTTTTACGACAGCCGATTGCTTTGGCGTCAAGTAAAGGTTTGACATTGTCCTTCCTACCATGTAAGAGATGGCGGCAGCAACTACCCCGACAAGATTGAGAAAAACCACACATGCCAGAAGTACCATTATTATTGCTGTAAGCTCCACAACTGTAGCTACTGAAATCGGGGCTGTATGCCCATTTATTATAAGAAGGGATCTCTGGTAATTCAGAAGGACTGTCAAAGCCGGCAGAAGTATGAGTATCTGAAGAGGAAGATATGCAAGTTCCGCAAGATCATTGCTTAATCCTGATACATTAATGAACCAGAGATTGGCAAGAGGTGTGAAAGCCATAACCGTTATCAGGATAGTTACCAGAATTGCGAGGAATAGTGCGAAATTCTTCAATACCCTGTAATTCTGCCTGTCTTTCCCTATCAATGCAATATTTACTTCCTGGAAAGACAGACCCGGGCTTCTGAAAATGAAAACAAGTGAATTAACAACCGGAAGGACTGCAAGAGACTCGATAGCCATATGGCTTCTGCCCATAAAAAATGTAACAAAGGGATGTACGCCCAGCGACAGTATTGATGTCAGCGCAAGCGGAAAATAGAACTTAGCTATTGACCTTAAGCCCATATCTCTATTAACAGTATCTTCTTTCTGAAGCAGGTTCCTGAGACTTCGGGAAACCATCATCCTGGTGACTATTGCTTCCACCAGGACTGCCAGCGACATAGCTCCTGCCCCGACATACGCACCTTTTACCCCGGTAAAATAGAGAAACAATCCAACGACCACTATAACTAAAAGCCTTATGAGTGTGCCGTATGTAACCCGACGTGTAAGGTTATTCCTTATCAGGATCCCCTGATAGAATCTTCTGTAGCCAATCGATGCGGCCCAGGGAAGAAAAATAACAAGAGCAATATAAGCCAGCTTAGCTACTTCCTCCGGGACCCCCATAAGACGGATCACGATGAAGTTGAATACCGGAGGGATAAGTATTATGAGGTGGAAGGTGGTGATAAGAGCATTAAGTATATCTGTGAATTTCTTGAGTTTTCTGTAGGAATTGTTTCCGGTTACAAGGGCTGTGGAAGCGCTAATAAGCATTATAACAGGGGCTTCGACTATTATTGCAAAAGAATAGGCAATGCCAAAGGCAGCAAGGTTGTATTTGGCATTTTCAAGCCGGGCTATGAAAGCGATCAGAAAAGGCTGCTCAATGGCCATTATGAGCCAGGTAAGAGCCAGCGGTCCCCAGAAAAGAAACACCTGCTGGTATGTCAGCTTTTCAGTTCGATCCATTTTAACAAATGGCGCAAAGATAGAGAATTATTTTTGCGACAACGAAAAAACTGAGTGAGCGTGAAAGAGCGTATCTTCATAATCTCAGATGAACAAGAAATGTCACCTTCGATGTTTTTCATGGTATGAAAGGTGTTCTAATATTGCTATATTTGAAGACTTAAAATCAATTCTAAATCGAGTGACAAAAAAATATTTGTCGTTTTTATTGTTTCTACCTTTTATCTGGAAAAGTACTTTCTCACAGGCCATGCAATATGATCCTGATCTGTGGCTGCCGGATACTATCTTCATGGCCCTGGGTAATACGATCGAATTATATAATAATAATGTTGCTTTCGTCAGGCATAATGATAATACACTCTCGTTTGTCTGGTCATTTACCAAAGGTGCATCGGACAGTGAAAAATACTATTGGACAACAGACCAGACCGGTAACTTCGGGGTAAGAGTTATATGTAAATACAATGGACTACCTGTAGATACTGCTTCAACTGTGGTAAAAGTTGTTGACAAGATAGTTCTTGAGGATAAAAATCTCCTGTCTGTTGGTAACTCTTTAACAGAGGGAGGATATAAATACCAGATACCTCAGATACTTAATGATCTTGATTTTAATATCAATCCAATTGGAACCCGGGGAACTACATATAAACATGAAGGTTATTTGGGATGGCGATTCAGGACATTCCTGACCGATCTGTCACCTTTTTATTTTGATAACAGGATTAATTTTAAAAAATATTTAGAAACAAACAACTTGCCCAATCCTGATATAATCAGAATATCTCTGGGTATCAATGACAGTTTCGGGACAGTACCGATTGACACTATCTTTAAACATGCTTCCAGACTGATAGATACTCTCCGCAATGGTTACTACAATTCTCTTATAATTATCGCATTGCCTACATCCTGCGAAGGTACCGGCACGGGTTGGACTGCCAGTTATGGTGATTTAACAAACTATGAGCCCTATCAGCTAAGATTAAGATCTCTGTGGAAGAAGCTTTATAATGCTTACAGCTACGGAAAGTATTATCCTAATATACAGGTAAGTTTTGATGGTCTATTTATTGACAGGGTAAATGGTTATCCCTCTGATAATGGACTTCATCCAAATGCTTTGGGCCATTCCCAACTTATAAGAGGATTTTCCAATTCTCTAAATTATTATGTAAAAAGGGCCTTTACCGGAATCAATGATCATGAGGCTGATGAAAATCCTTTTAAATTATTTCCTAACCCGGTCCATGAAAATGTTGAAATAGTGTTTGATAATGAATTGCCTGAAAAAGTCTTTTTATATAACCTGACCGGGCAACTTGTTCTCTCACAGGAAGTCAATGACCAGAGAGTACAGGTTAATACCAGTCACCTTGCATCAGGATTATACATATGTACAATAAAGTTAGGCAGCAGAAATTACTCCAGGATAATTAGCAAATTGTAATGCAGGGATTTCTGATTACTGGTTTTCAATAACTTCAGTTAATTTGGTCACTTCAAACTTTTCCTGTTTTCGTCACCCCATCTGAGGTGATTTTATAACATGCAGATATTCATAGAAATAACCTTTTGATTTTGATGTTTT
>DAONXX010000033.1:0-15646 GCA_035414025.1 Bacteroidales bacterium
TTCTGATCAGACATGTTTTCCATAAGTAAATCCATTTCCGAATAAACTTCAAGCTTCTTCGCACGTTCACCACGTTTTGCGAAAATTGCATAAACAACCGGAACCAGGATCAGTGTAATCAGTGTGGAGAAAATAAGTCCGCCTATAACTGAGATCCCCATCGGACTCCACAATTCAGAACCTGAACCTGAGCTTAAGGCCAGTGGCAGCATACCAAGGATCGTTGTCATTGTGGTCATCAGAACAGGTCTGAGCCTTGATCTTCCCGACATCTCAATAGCACGGTACAATTCATTGCCCCTGTCGCGCATAAGATTTATGAAATCAACAAGAACTATGGCATTCTTTACAACAATCCCTATGAGCATAACTACTCCGATAGCTGAAATAATACTCAGTGTAGTGTTCGTCAGGAAAAGTGCAATGGCTACGCCTGAGAATGCAAATGGTATTGAAAACATGATAATAAACGGCATTCGCAGCGATTCAAATTGCGAAGCCATTACAAGATAGACCAGGATAAGGCTCACTACAATGAGGAAAGCTATGTCGCCGAAAGCCTCCATCTGGTCCTGGATGGCTCCTGAGATTTGAACCATAACTCCTGAAGGGACAGATAATTCACTAATTGCCTTCTCAACATCAGCCTGTATCTTCGACATGGATCTTTTATAAGGTGTGAATGAAACCGATACAATTCTTTCCCTTCTTTTTCTTTCTATACGTGGAGGCGACCAGGATTCTTTGATCTCTGAGATCTCTCCTAGTCTGATTACCTGTCCCATCGGGTTAGTGATACCTATGTTCTCAATATCTGTCAGGCTTGTTACAGCATCACGTTTGAACCTTACAACAACATCATACTCATCACCAAACTGCCTTAGCTGGGTGGCTGTCATGCCATCAACCCTGTTCCGGATGACTGTTGAAACTGTTGCCGTGTTCAGACCATTGGCCATCATCTTATTCTGGTCAAATATTATCTGCAACTCCGGTTTTGATTTATCACGGCTGATAATTACATCTTTGGCTCCCTGTATCTTTCTGATCTTTTCAGCAAGTTGTTCGGCAACAATATTTGTTTCAGCGATATTATAACCATAGATCTCAACATCAATTGTATTTCCTCCAAATCCCATATTAGCAGTTGTATTCATTGAGAAATCTACAATCTCAGGGAAACCTGAAAGATCGCTTCTTATCTCTTCTGTAAGTTCCCACACTGTTTTTGAACGTTCTTCAATTGGCTTAAGCCTGATATTATAGGATATACTGTGGGTTCCTCCTGCACCAAACATGGATGAAACAACACTTCTGATGGAAAAACCACCCTGGTCATCCGTGCCTGCCGATGATGAAATAATTGTTATCTCCGGATATTTTTCCATCAGAAGTGTTGTTATTCTGTCTGCCACACTGACTGTTTCGTCAACCCTTGTACCGGTCTGAAGTTCAACTGTTGCCGTTATCCTTGACTCATCAGCCTGAGGGAAGAATTCAGTATCTATGACCGTAATAAGAAGCATCGATCCTATGAAGATCACTAAGGTCACAACAACAACAAACCTTTTATGACGCAATGCCCAGTGCAGTGCCTTCTCATATAATCCGTCAAGCCTGTCTAGAAATTTCCTTATGCTCCCGTCGTAAGTCCAGAAAGGAGCATCCTTCCTTATCGGGTACCATTTCAGTAAC
Organism: Bacteroidales bacterium; assembly: GCA_035414025.1. GTDB lineage: Bacteria > Bacteroidota > Bacteroidia > Bacteroidales > VadinHA17 > LD21. The sequence goes on from DAONXX010000033.1 coordinate 1,696, forward strand.
AGGGAACTCATTGTCGGAGTCAGGGAGATTGCAGCCACTACTGAAGTGACAATAGTTATTGTAACTATCATCCCAAGCTGCTTAAAGAGAACTCCGGTAAGTCCTTTTACAAATGTCAGCGGGAAGAATACAGCGACCACTGTCAAAGTAGTTACAATAACAGCCAGCCAGACCTCATTAGTCGCATAAATAGCTGCCTCCCTGGGACGACTTCCTCTTTCGACATGTTTTGTAATGTTCTCCAGAACCACTATGGCATCATCAACCACCATCCCGATAGCTATGGAGAGTGATGTAAGCGAGATGATGTTTATCGACTCGCCTGTTACAAACAGGTAGACAAAAGCCATCAGCAGGGATATCGGAATTGTAACAATGATTATCAATGTAGCTCTCCATCGCCCGAGAAAAAAGAGTACCACAAGTATCACAAAAATGGCTGCATATAACAGTGACTCAGTAAGATTGCTGATGGAATCATTTATAAAAGTCGCACTGTCAAAAAGTTTTTCAATCTTGACATCAGGTGGCAGGTCTTTTTCAAGTATTGCAAGAGTCTTTTCAACCTCCTTTGTGACCTTAACGGTATTGCCCCCGGATTGCTTCTGAATATACATCGACATCCCCTTGGAACCGTTAATTTTGGTATCGAGCTTAGTCTCACGGATCGTATCACGAACAACAGCTATATCTTTGAGATACACGCTATTCCCGTTCATGCTGCTTACAACGATATCCTTCAGCACATCGCTTTCCGGAAATTCTCCCTGTATACGGAGGGGATAATCAGTTTTTCCCATCTCGATATAACCTGCCGGCATGTTAAGGTTCTCAGCCCTCAGGATAGCCCCGATCTGTTCAATTGTAAGATTATAGGCTTCCATTTTTCGGGGGTCAACATCAATGTAGACTTTTCTGCCAGGAACACCGGCCAGATTGACAGCGCCCACACCTTCTATCCTGTTGAGAGGATTCACTATTTTTTCATCAAGTATCTTTTCAAGTCCCTGATAACTCTCCTTTGCAGTAATAGCATAGAAAATTATGGGCATCATACTTGAATTGAACTTCATTATTGTAGGTTTTTCGCAACCTTCAGGAAGATAATTCTCCACAAAACTGAGGCTGCTTCTGACATCATTCGAGGCTTCATCCAGATTCGTCCCATACTCAAAATTGAGGAAAATAACTGCAATGCCATCACTTGTAGAAGAAGTCATTTCCTTCAGGTTTGTCACAGTATTGACCGCATCTTCAAGAAGTCTTGTGACATTTGACTCGATATCCGATGCACTTGCTCCCGGGTAAGTCGAATAAACTGCAATGAAAGGCAGTTCAATTTCCGGATAAAGATCTACCGGCAGCTGAGTAAGGGAATAAAGACCTATCACCATCGTGGCAACGAAAATCAGGATGGTTGTTACTGGTCTGTTTACCGAAGAACTGTAAATACTCATCTTATTTCTTTTGATATTCTAAAACCATACTATTTAACCACATCCAGTTTGTCTCCGTTTATCAGCCTTGACTGGCCGTCGACAACGAGCATGCTTCCTTCATGTATATCGGCGGAAATCAACTCAAGCTGATCATCAAACCTTTTACCAGGCAATACTTCTATCCTTCTGGCATTTCCGTTATCGTTAATAAAAACGTATCTTATGTTTGTTCCTTCCTGAGTCAATACAGCGCTGGCAGGAGCTACAAAGGTCTCGACTTCACCAAGATCAAGGAAGACCCTTGCAAACATCCCCGGCTTAAGCATATCGTTCCTGTTTGAAAGCTCTATCTCGGTTATGAATGTCCTTGTTACCGGATTTATCGTCGGAGCTATTCTGAAAACCCTCCCTGTAAATTCTTCTCCTTCATATACATCAGTAGTTATCCTTGCCCTCATACCGTTCTTAATGAGAGGATAATATTGCTCCGTTACTGCCAGATTGATCTTCAGAGGATTGATCTGCATGACCGTAACAACAGCCGATTTGCCGCTTGCAGTTGATGGAGCACCTGAGTACATTTCTCCATTTTCAAAATATTTTCCTGTTACAACCCCGGAAAAGGAAGCTCGCATCAATGTGTTCTGTTCCATGAAATCCACATTTGTCTTTGTGACTTCGTATTGTGTCTTTGCCTGATCGTATTGTTGCTGTTTTACACTTCCAGTCATCAGGAGGGTATCAAGCCTGGAAAGGTCCTTCTCAAGACTTGCCAGCTGTACTTTCTGGGCATATAACTGTGTCCTGTCCATCAGGAAAAGATTATCTCCCTTATTGACCCTGTCACCAACTTCAACATAGATTTTATCAATCCGCCCAGGGCTTGAGGGTGCAACATTAACTTCCTCAAACGGCAGGATTGTGGCAGTATAATCTATTGTCCTGGCAATTTTTGTTTTAGCAAGAATCATGACTTTCACCGGGATGGTACTTCTTTCCGTGGCGGTTTCAGTACTGCTATCTTTTTCCGTCTGATTGCTCTTCTTTGAGGAACAGGCTGTGATCAACAGAACGCTGATCAATATTACCGGAATTGCTTTAAAGTATTTCATTGGTTTTATAAATTATTCTGTTATAATTACATGTTATTCATTAATTTATCAAGAGCCACCTTCGTCTGCAGCAGACTCATGAGTGAAGTGATATAATTGTTTTCTGCCTGGAGGTACTGGCTGTTTGCCTGGGTAAGTTCAAGGCTTGAAGCCATTCCCTGCCTATACTTGTTTTCCATGCTGGTGTAAACTCTCTTTGACACTTCAACATTATCTTTCTGACTGAGATACTGAAGATTGGCATTTACCAGGTCATATTTTAGCTGTTTTTCCTGCATAAGAAGCTGATCAGTAACCAAAGCCTTGTTGTTTCTGGCTTTACTCAGATCCAGCTGAGCCTTCTTTATCTTTGTATATCGCTGGCCACTTGCAAAAACCGGAATCGAGAGTTGAAGGCCTACCATTGAGTTTGGAAACCATCTCTGATCAGACACCTTATCTCCCATCCCATTGGTACCGTAAGTATAAAATCCCGCCAGAGTTGGCAAAACAGAAGCTTTCTGAGACATTACAGTTAATGCTGAGATCTCTTCCTGCATAGTGATAAGCTTGTAATCGACATTGTTATTTATATCGAAATTCTGTGAAAGGATAGCATCAACATTTATCTGGTCTATCAGGTTTTCCAGAGTCTCCGTAAGTGAAATTTCAGTATTGCCCGGCACTCCAAGCTGGAATCTTAACAGATTATAATCAAGTTCGATATTCCGTAGCAGGGTACTCCTTGAATTCTCAGCCATTGTAACATTTGACATCATCTGATCAACGTCAGTCGATTCTGCCATGCCAACCTGATACATAGATTTTACTGATCTGAGCGTTTCATTAAGATTGACAATGTTACTGTCAAGTATTCTCAGCGACTCCTCGGCAACAAGTATCAGAAAATAGACTGTGCTTACTGATTCCTTAATGTCAAGCTCAGTCCTTTCAAGGTTCTGTTCGCTCAACTTATTGGCAAGTTTTGTTGTTTCTATACCTATGTATAATGGTGCATTAAACAGAAGCATTGACGCCTGAACCGAAACACCTGTATTATATTTTGAACCAAAAGTAACAGGAATCTTTTCACCCGGCTGCCCAAAGAATTCACCAGGTAACAAGGTTGTCATAAGTTTCAGGTTATCGGTAAAAGAACCGGAGCCTTCTACACTTGGCAAAGCAGCAGATATTGTTTCCCATACCGCTGCCCTGGAAGCCATGACATCCAGTTTTGCCGACTTAACAGCCTTATTGTTTGAAACAGCATAATCCTGAGCCTGTTTAAGAGTCAGATTAAGGCTTGAATTCTGCTCCTGTGCAAAAATCATTGCCAGAGGAAACAGCAAGAAGATTAAATTTAAAAATATTTTTCGTTTCATATCCAATGAATTATTTTCTCACAAATGATATACATTTTAAAAAGTCAGTTTATTATTATAATGGTTAATAAGTTCAAGACCCTTGGGGGTTGATATTCCTCTGAGATAATTGACATAAAAATCCCGGAAAACATTTCTGCTGTTCTCCGAACTGTAGATATCCCTCTCGCCAGACATTCTCAGCACCTCATTAAGACATTGGTTTGTAATATCTATATCGATATCCTCCCTGAAAATACCTTCCTTTATGCCCCGTTTCAACATCTCTAAGTTATTGGTTGTATAAAGCAGCTCGTAACTTTCCAAAAGATTCTTTACTATGTAGTTATAGTATTTTTCCATATCCAGCCTGAAAGCAGGGCTCATATTGCGGAAATGTTCGCACACCATATCGAACAGTCTGAATATTGCTGCTATTACATTTTCTGATTCACCAAACACTTTCACTACGGCTTCTTTCTGCTTCACGGCCATCAATTTCAATACCCCGGCAAGTAACTCATCCTTATCCCTGAACTTTTCGTAAATTATTCTTTTCGATATTCCAAGTTCGTTAGCAAGCATATCCATTGTTACAGCTCTGATGCCATAAGTACGGAACATTAAAGCTGCAGTTCCTATTATTTTCTGTTTGTAATCCATGCTTTACCAAATATGGGCGCGAAAATGAGAAACCTTTTTAAGTTTACAAAGTTTTCTTTGTTAAATTTTAGTAAAATTCAGTGAAGCCCGGGTTTTTACCGGTGAATGGAGAGAATGGAAAAAGCGGCGCAGCGGTTCAATGGCAAAAAGGGGTAAGACCGTAATGACTTAAAGCCTTTATAAAACTACCTGTATAGATACACGAAGCCCCTGTACTCCTTGCTGTCGTACCTGACATCATCCCAGCCAAAAGCTTTGATTATATAGAAATAGATCCCGGGACGGGCCTCGATAGAAGAGTTATTGACCCTGCCATCCCAGCCTTCCCACGATTTAAGCCTTTCACCTTCACCCGTAAAACTATAAACCTTCAGTCCCGACCTGCTGAATATCTCAACATTCAGGTAACGCAAGGATGTAGATTTCACAATGAACCTGTCATTATAACCGTCATCATCGGGACTGAACGCATTGGGAATAGCCAGTGAAGATGGTTGTACATATATACTGTCAAGGCGGACCGAATCGAGGCAATGCAGATCACTTTCGATTTTCAGTTTCGGATAATACCGTCCAGGTTTTTCGTAGACATGCGGTTCAGGATTCTCGAGTGTTGATTTTGTATTATCTCCAAAATCCCATTCATAAATTGCCCCCCTAACCGATTTGTTCGTAAATACAACCTCCAGAGGCGCTTCGCCTGATATAGGGATAACATCAGCATCTGCTTTCACATGTATCGACTCATAGAAAAAAGACGCCTGATTCTTGCATCCAAGTGTAAATACCTCAAGCTTATATGTTACATCATCGAGGGGTGGTTTTCCAATAACCGGATCTATATTGACTGTAGGATAGGGTATTAAAGAGGAAGGGGTGGAAGACCACAGGAATGTAAGTTCATTATTATATGAGAGCTCTGCCCCATTAGTTGGGTCTCTGTAATAGAATGTCTTTACACTTGTTTCCGCCGTGCCATCAAGAGCAATCCTGTAGCAGAGCTGCTGCGCAAGGGAGGCTTCCGCCACGGGAACCTTATCCATAATGACCCATGCCACAAGGCTTGTATCACATCCCGGAGCTCCTGTAATATCAACTTTATAACCTCCTTCTTCAAGATTACTTACAGTCGATGTTGTAACCCCGTTATCTGTTCTGATGAAAATACTGAAGCTTTTAGAAACATCACTCCACTTATACCATGAAAAATCAGATGCCCCGCCACATTTCTGATTTACAGCCCTTAGTGTTCCTTTCTGTGAACCGGAGACATTGCAATAAAAAAACAACGGATGCCTTACTGCCGGCATCGACGGGTAAGAGGTGTATCGGACAGAGTTTGATCCCGGCGCAGATAGTTGTGCCATTAATGACAAAGGCATCAATATAAAATTGATCAGGATCAAAAAACGCACCGGCAGTCTCAATTTTTCTCTGATAACGGTTAAAAAGACCGTATTTGTATAAATAAGTGCAATTATAATAAAAACGATCTATAAATTCGATTATTACTGGAAAAGGTATATTTGCTATTTTTGCAGCAACTCGTTGCGAAATTGGGATCTCGCCGCGACGCGTTTATAGAATAATTTTAAATGAATGACTTATAATTACCTGAACGATCTGAACGAAGCTCAGAAAGAGGCAGTATTGAACACTGAAGGACCTGCACTTGTTATTGCAGGAGCAGGAGCAGGCAAAACAAGGGTGCTGACTTACAGGATTGCACATCTTCTGCAAAAGGGTGTTCCGGCAGAAAAGATCCTTGCACTAACATTTACAAATAAAGCTGCCAGTGAAATGAAGGAAAGGATAGCAAGAATATCCGGCCCTGGAATTGCCCGCTTCCTTTGGATGGGAACTTTCCATTCAATTTTCTCAAGAATACTGAGACGCGAAGGAGACAGACTGGGTTATAAATCAAATTTTACAATATATGATACTTCCGATTCAAAGAGCCTTGTTAGGTCAATAATAAGGGAACTGAATCTCAATGATAACATCTACAAACCGGGAATTATAGCAGCAAGGATCTCTTCAGCAAAGAATATGCTCATAACTGCAAGTATGTATGCTGCCGACAGCTCTATGTCAGAATATGACAAAAGCAACCGGACACCCCTCCTTGCTGAGATATACAAGATATATTCATCCCGCTGCTTCAGGGCTAATGCAATGGATTTCGACGACCTGCTGCTGAACACAAACATTCTTTTCAGAGATTTCCCCGATGTCCTTGCTGCCTATCAGAATCGCTTCAGCTACATCCTTGTTGATGAATACCAGGATACTAATTATTCCCAATACCTGATAGTAAAGAAGCTGGCTGCCATCCACAATAATCTGTGTGTTGTGGGAGATGATGCCCAAAGCATTTATTCCTTCAGGGGCGCCAGGATAGAGAACATCCTTGAATTCAAGAATGATTATGCCGATTGCCGCCTATTCAAGCTTGAACAGAATTACCGTTCCACCCAGGTAATAGTTAATGCAGCCAATGCAATAATTGCCAATAATGAGGGTCAGATCCATAAAAAGGTCTTTTCAAAAAACGAAGCGGGAGAAAAGATCCAGGTTATTCAATCGATGACGGATATGGAAGAGGGTTTCAATGTCGCCTCAGATATTTTTGACAAGAAATATTCTCAGCAGCTTAACTGGTCGGATTTTGCAGTGCTATACCGGACAAATGCACAGAGCAGGATATTTGAAGAGACAATGAGAAGGAAGAATATCCCGTATAAAATATACGGAGGATTATCATTTTACGAGCGAAAAGAGATAAAGGATATTCTTGCTTATTTCAGGATGGTGATCAATCAACAGGATGAGGAGGCTCTAAAAAGGACAATAAACTATCCAAAGAGAGGGATTGGCGATACCACTGTCAGTAAGATCCTTGAGTTGTCTTCTGAGCATAACATATCTGCATGGCAGGTAATCAATGAAGTAGAAAAACATTCCGGATATTTCAATAAGGGAACCCTTATAAAGCTTAAAGCCTATACAGATCTTATAAATATCCTGTCGCTTGGTGCCGGTAAAACAGATGCCTATACAAAAGCCAGGGAGATTGCATCTGTTTCCGGAATAATGAAAGAACTGAGAGATGGCAAGCTACCTGAAGAAATAAGCCGCTATGAAAATCTTGAAGAACTTCTGAATGCAATCATGATGTTCACTGAAGCTGCTGAAACAAATGGCGAACCCTCAAATCTTGAAGCATACATGGCTAATGTTGCGCTGCTTACAGATCAGGATAACGAGAAAGATGAAGATCGTAATAAAGTGACCCTGATGACAATGCATTCAGCCAAAGGACTGGAATTCAAACATGTTTATCTTGTTGGCATGGAAGATACCCTTTTCCCCTCCCCTATGTCGTCGGGCAGCTCAAAAGAGCTTGAAGAGGAAAGAAGGCTCTTCTACGTGGCATTAACAAGAGCAGAAAAACAGGCTACACTAAGCTATGCCCTTAACAGGTATAAATGGGGGAACCTCGAGAGGTGCAATCCAAGCAGGTTTTTAAGAGAGATAGATCAGGAATTCCTTTATTACCCCCAAACCGGTGGCAAACCCTTTACCAGAAAACGAATTTCCTTCGAACATCCACATTCTCTAAATGAGAAACCATCTGAATTCCGGAGAAGCGGCAGGTTCAAAAAGCTTCATCCTTCAGAAGAAAAGGCAGCTGTTGCATTTGAAAGCAATGATCCTTTGGAGTTTTCTGAAGGTGATTCAGTAAATCATGAAAGATTCGGAAACGGAGTAATCGTATCAATTGAAGGAGTTGCCCCAAATGTCACAGCTTCTGTAGCTTTTGAGAACAGTGGAACGAAGAAACTTCTTTTAAGATTTGCGAAACTCAGGAAACTTTAAAATCTTATTTCTGCTGATTTCTTCCAGCCTGGCTTAGGGAGGTCATAAGCGGAAACAAAACAGCACGGATCATACTCGCCGGATTTCAATCTTCATAAGCAAGGAACACTATCACCCTGCCACTGTCAAATTCAAGAGTGATATGATCTTCAAGAGCTTCGTTCAATGTCGCTTCCCACCAGTTGCCCATACGCTTTTTTGTTAATGGATAGCGTAAACCGGCTGATGTTATCTGAGTCCCTGAGTCAATTGAAAAGACTGAGATCTGCTGCCCGGGGAATGAATCGACCCTGCAGCTGTTCAAAAATGGCAAAAAGATACCTGTATCTGTTACCATCCTGACATTTACGATCTTTGCATATTCCGTAAGAAGTGATATATTACCAATTGTATGATCTTCCCTTTTACCTGTTGCACCTAAAATTATTACTTCATTATATCCTGACCCATGGCACCATTTTACTGCCTTTGTAAGATCATTGGTCTCCTGCTCTTTGTCCTGAAATATCCTGTCGGAAAACCGGATCTTCATTTCCCTGCTGAGAGAATCCATGTCTCCTACAATTGCAAAAGGGGTAAAACCTGCGTACACAGCATTTTCAGTGCTGCCATCACAGCATATAATCCTGTCAGCATTCCTGAGATAATCAAGAGGAACACAATGCTTAGGGAAAGAGCCATTTGCCAGAATCACAGTATACGACATCGTCTTAAGTATTAGTTTTCAATGATTTCTTCCATTCTTTCAGGCCGGCGAATGACATGACACAATATACTATATATAATATTACGGTGGGATATAGTTCCCTTGTAAAAAAAAGCAAGGAGGCACTGAAATTTGCCACTATCCAGAGGAACCAGTGTTCGTAGATCTTTCTTGCCAGCATCCAGGTGGCAACAATTGAAAGTGATGTTATAAAGGAATCGAAAGCCGGAACAGGCGAATCAGTAAATCTGTCAAGGACTATCCATATTGCTGCGTATAGCGCAAAAAATACTATGCCCAGAATAATCGCAGTTACAGGTTTAACCCTTGTCACCTTAAGTTTAATCTCATTATCATCAACTGCCTCACTTATATCATTCCTTATCAGATCGCCCCCTTCCGCTGTCACGGAACTTCGTCGCTTCGCTCCCTGGTTCCCCGATTTCCGCCTTGTTCCCTTAGACCACCAGTACCACCCTATCACACTTATCACCAGATAATAACCCTGCAGTGACATCTCGGCATAAAGCTTCCCTGTAAAAAACACATAGATATATACTGCTGAGGTAATAATACCGACCGGCCATAACCAAATATTCTGCCTTATCTCAAGAAAAACATACAGGATGCCGGCAATCACACCGAAAATCTCGATATAATTACCTGATATCCAATTGATTAAATCCGCATTCATTACTATTTACCAGTTTGCAGGGTCACATAAACATAACTTTCAACTCCTTATCCCTACCTTTTCCTTAGAACGTAAATCCTGCCCTTATCAGGAAATTAGCACCTGCCTGCGGAAAATAGTATGCCCATGTTTTCTCATCACCGTCCTCATACCAGTTGCCCCCGTAAGCATTGCTTTCATATTTGGCATTGAAAATATTATTAACAAGCAATTGTATTTCGGTTTTTTTAATCAAGGGGATCACCGGTCTGAAATCAAGCCGCAGGCTGTTCACAAGGTAAGGATCAATAATCCTGTCGTTGTTCATTGTATTATCGAAATATTGTTTTCCGACATATTTTGTTATAAAATGAAACTCTGTGTTTTTAAAAATTGTAAAATTCAGATCGCTTGAGCCGACAAGGGAAGGAGAATAAGCTATATCAACAGCGCCAAGGTATTTGCTCTTGTATTCTTCAGACCAGTCAGAGGTATTATAATCGATATAATATTCTATAAAATCGAGAATCTTGTTCCTGCTTTTTGTAAGGTTGAAATCCCAGGCAAGGAATTTAAAAGGCTTTATGCCTGCACTGATTTCAATTCCAAGTCTGTAACTTTTCTTAACATTTGTCATTATTGAATATCCGGTATTGCTTAGCTCTCCGGTCGGTACAAGTTGGTCGTCATAAAGCATATAATAGCCGTTTACACAGAGCGAGAATTTCTCTCCCCGCATCTTGTAACCCAACTCTGTGTCGTATAATCTTTCAGATCTGGGAGTTGCATTTACATCGCCCGCAGCCTCCTTAAAGTCGGATCTTGTTGGTTCGCGGTTAGCTAAAGAAAATGAAAGATATGCATCCTGATTGGAATTAAGTGAAAGGAAAATTCCGGCTTTAGGATTGAAGAAATGAAAGCGATGCTTCTGACCCAGGTCCTTGAGATCATCATCGTTGCCTGTCATATCATATGAAATAAACCTGTATTGCAAGTCGCCGAAAACAGAAATTATATCATTTATCGAATAGTCGGTTTTCCCGTAGATATTGAACTCTTTTTTAGTACCATTATTAAAGTACCACCGGAGGTCCTTATCAATAGTTCCGACTGATGTCCAGATTATCTTACCGTAATGGTCGCCTGAGTAATAATTCGCTCCTCCTCCTGTCGTGACATCTATCTTCGAACCCAGGTATTTAAATGAATAGATCAGGCCATAGTAGTCATTAGCCATCCATTTCTGCCTGACAAGGTCGCTTTTAAAGTGCTGAACCTCTCCTGTTGCAGCCGACAGACCATAATTGGCTAAGGTCACATCCTCCTTATATTCCTCGTAGTAACCTTTCCCTGCCGTATAGTGGAAAGTAGTATTGAAACTGAAATTGCTGTTTATTTTCCTTGTATAGAACAGATGGTAATGATTCTGATTATAATTATCACTCTCATTATCATAATATTTCCTTATACCATTTTCATCGGTATATTCACCGGCCGGGTTGTATCTCCTGTTCTCATGCAGCAATTCTTTTGGCAGCCCCCACCAACCAATACCAGTATGTTCTTCTCCAAGTATGATATTAGCTTTCAGATGAGATTTCCCCGTTCTGAAGTGACCACTCATAAAAGCTGATCTGTGATCCGATCCGGTACGATCAATAAATCCCTCGCTTCGCAGATCCGAGAAACGCACCTGAAAAGCAAATTTCCCTGCGAGTAAGCCTGTACCAGCAGATAGAGTGTTCTTAAAAGTATTAAAACTACCTGCACCCAGACTTATTTCAGCAAAGGGTTCATTTTCAGGATTTTTAGTCTGAATACTTACGGTTGCACCAAAAGCGCCTGCTCCGTTTGACGATGTCCCCACTCCTCTCTGTACCTGAATATTGTCGACCGAAGATGCAAGATCGGGGATATCTACCCAGAAGACCTGCTGCGATTCCGGATCGTTAAGAGGCACTCCGTCAATTGTTACATTTATCCTGCTTGCATCCGAACCTCTTATCCTGAGATTAGTGTATCCTATGCCATTGCCTGCTTCTGATGTCTCAATAAGGGATGGTGTCATACTGAGGATAAAAGGAAGGTCGTGTCCGATATTATGTTTCTGAATAACTTCCTTTTCGACAGTGTAATATGAAAGAGGTGTAAAGTTGCCGGCCCGTGTTGCATTAACTACAACCTCTCCGGGAAACATTGTTTTCCGGGAAAGAGTAACATCAATAACTACATTTTCTGAAAGCACAACTTCACGCGACTCCTGCTCATAACCCATAAAAGAAAACAGAAGCACATAAGTGCCATCTTTCAGATTGCCAATTGAGTAAGTCCCATCCGGGCGGCTGTAGACACCCAGGAAAGTATTGTCTATCCTGACTGAAGCCCCTGCAACAGGATCCCCCGATTGATCAGTTACTTTTCCGCTTATTACGAAAGCTTTATCCTGGACAGCTGAAACATCAGCAATGAAAATAAAAACTGCAATAATAACAAGAAATAATCTGTTCATCTCATTGTTCATTTTATCAATAATGATCCTGACAACTGTTAATTAGTCAAGACCTGTTTCATGTAAAAACTATCAAATGCGAAAATGAGATGTTGATATCAGACTGTTGAACAGGAATTTTTTCTTCCCTCCGCCGGCATTATCCGGATCAGGTTCAAGGGTATGATCTCAGCCTGTTATTTTAAGGCACCCCAAATTCGATACCTCAAAGTTATAACCTTTTTTCTGTATTTCAATTTTTTATTACATTTAACATATAAAATCTGGCGGGGATGAAAAATCTTCTTAGAAAGCTTAACTACAAACAGCACAAAAGAATAACGCTTATTGGTGCGGAAGAACCATTTAAAAAAGCTCTCTCTGAAGAGTTGCCTGATGTTATAACGGACTATGAAATTGACCCCCGCTATCCCTATGAGTTCATGATAATCTTTGTCAGGACAATGGCTGATGTTGAAAGAATAGCTCCTGTAGCCCTTCACAACCTTACAGCTGACGGAATCCTTTGGTTCTGTTATCCTAAGAAGACCTCCAGAAAATTTTCCCCGGGGCTTGAAAGAAATAAGGGATGGGAGACCCTCAATAATGCAGGGTTCCATAGTATAAGGATAGTTTCAATAGATGATGACTGGTCTGCCCTGAGGTTCAGAAATGTTAAATTCATCAAATCGGTATCACAAAGGTTCCAGGATAAAAACAAATAAAACCCATACCGTATTTATGATCAAGGTAATTAATATTGAAACACCTCTTGGTGAGATGATTGCTGGCGCGACAAGGGATGGTATATGCCTTCTTGAATTCATTGACAAGAGACCTGATTCTGATCTTCTTAAACCTATAGCAAAAATAATGGGATCAGAAGTGAAAGGGGGAAGCAATAAGCATCTCAGATCCCTTAAGAAACAACTAAGGGAATACTTCAGGGGAAAAAGAAAAGAGTTTACTGTTTCACTTATCACGCCAGGTACTGATTTTCAACAGGCTGTATGGAAAAACCTTTTAAACATCCCTTTCGGTACAACCTTATCTTATGGTGAACAGGCCAGAAACCTGAAAAATATAAAGTCAGCAAGAGCGGTTGCCCAGGCTAATTCTTCGAACAGGATAGCAATAGTGATCCCTTGTCACAGGATAATCGGATCGGATGGTTCCCTGGTTGGATATCGCGGGGGCCTGGAACGAAAGAAATGGCTTCTGAATCATGAAAGAAAGTTTTCAGGCAAAGCTGTTGACCTTAATCTTTTCTGATGCAACTAATATAAACATTAACAAATGAAGAAAATTTTTCCCGGAAAGCACTTTTATGTCTTTCCGCTTATAATGTGTATCTTAATCCTTTCGGGTTGTGCCCGAAGTGAGAATGTAGATCAGTGTCTTTCAGGACATACCTATGGTTTTTTCGGAGGGCTATGGCATGGATTCATAGCTCCATTCGATTTCATTGGAATGCTTTTCAGTGACAGTATAACAATGTATGCCCAGAATAACAATGGAGGGCTATATGCGCTTGGTTTCCTGCTGGGAAGCGGAGGATGGGGTTTCCTTGGCGGCAGGAGTATCAAAAAAGTCAGGCATACGACGGTAAACATCGATTCCGGAACATTTGATCATGCCGAAATAATCGAAT
>DAONXX010000033.1:15746-20190 GCA_035414025.1 Bacteroidales bacterium
GGATAAAACATTTATAAATTTAAATTATGCGAAAAAAAACTGCAAGACCTTTAAGATACTTGTTTTTCTTCTTCTTTTGCATTGCAAGTGCGATGACTCTCGCAGGACAGGAAACCGGGGAATCCCGTTCTGAGTATAGCCCTGACATTGATGTTATCCTTAAGACTAAAGTGGAATATGACCTCAACAGATCCCTGATCCGCTTTGAGGTAAGGAATGCCCGTTTCGGATTGAAAGGCAAAATAAACAATGTAATGTCTTATAGAGCTGAGCTTGACCTGTCAGATGAGGGAAAAATGAAAATGCTTGATGCCTATGTCAGGTTTTCACCAGTCAAAAATCTCGACTTTTATCTCGGACAAAGAAAGATCCCTTTTTCTACAGATTATATGCGTAATCCCGCTGAAAACATATTTGCAAACCGTTCATTTCTATCTAAATATATTAATGACGGCATGAGAGATATCGGTTTTTATGCCGAGTACAAATTTAATATGGAATTCCCCCTGCAAATCCTTCTTGGCACTGTTAACGGGACTGGGAATAATAACCCTCAATGGATTTCCAAACCAAATTTTGTCGGAAGGTTAATTGCAGGACCTGAAAAAGGCTTCCGTGCAGTGCTTAATTTATATTCCGGAGAAACGAAGGACATGGAAAAACTGGCAATGATTGGCGGTGAACTCAGGTATTCAACCGGAGCCTTACATCTGGAATCGGAATATATCCGCCGGAACTGGACAGATACTCTTTCAGTACGACAGTATGATGACGGGCTTTATATTCATTCATACTATAATTTTATTTTTGAGGAGAAGTTTTTCTATAGTATAGCACCTGTTTTCCGATGGGATTTGATCGGCAATTCGGTTTTTAATAATAAAATTAATGCGAACAGGATCACTCTGGGTGTAAACATAGGATTTGAACCCAGACAGTTCTATTCAGAGATCAGATTGAACTATGAGAATTACCTGACAGGTAACCTGCCTGTGCATACTGATAAAATAACACTGGAGTTCATTGCAAGGTTCTGAAGTTAATTAATAATCATTTACCCTTAAAAAAACAAGCCATGAAAAAACTAAGAATTTTATTCTGTTGTTTAATCTTAACCGGTCTTTTTTCCGGGAGTATGGTTGCTCAGCAACCCGCAGTAATTAAGATTGATCTGGACCGTAAAATCGGATCAATTGACCCCAATATTTATGGTAGTTTCCTTGAAAATATGGGTCGTACTAGTTTATTACAACCTGAATCCAAGTTTGCCGATGAAAACGGATTCAGGAAAGATCTTATCGAACTTATTAAAGAACTGAATGTTCCCGTGGTCAGATGGCCAGGTGGAAATTTTGTATCAGGATATGATTGGAAAGATGGAATTGGCCCAAGGGAGCAGCGCCCGGCAATACTGGATCTATCCCGGACAAGAATTGAAAATAACCATATGGGAACCGATGAATATGTAAAATTCTGTAAATTAATCGGAGCTGAAAATTTTATTTGTATAAATGCAGGAACGGGCTCTATTGAAGATGCAGCACGCTGGGTGGAATATTGCAATTATCCAAAAGGATCATACTACTCCGACCTCAGGAGGAAATATGGCTATGAAGAGCCATTTAAAATAAACTACTGGGCTCTTGGTAACGAAACTGACGGACCCTGGCAGCTGGGTTATAAAAACAAGGAGGATTATGTTAAGTTTGCCATTGAAGCAGCCAAACTAATGCGGAATGTCGACCGTGATATAAAGCTTGTTGCTTCAGGCTCTTCAAATTACCCAATGGTCACTAATAAATATGACCCGAATGACGGATGGATTGACTGGAATGATTATGTACTCGACCAAATGGTCGGTACTATTGATTATATTTCTATCCATCGCTATGCCTCTCAGGCACTCCGGGGAGTTAAAGACCAGACGAGCTTCGCAAACCTGATGACCTTAGGATTTGAGATTGATGAAAAAATTAATATTGTAAGAGGACAGATAGAAAAGGCAATGGTTAAATCGGGATCAAACCGGCCGATATACATTTCATTTGACGAATACAGTGCTGGTGGCCAGGGTCTTACCGGATCCCTGATGCTTGCTCAGCACCTGAATTCTTTTATCCGTAACGCTGATATTGTTACGATGGCAAACCTTACTTTCCTGACTGGCCTGGTAGGAAACTCGCCTGATGGCAATTATAAGAATACGCTTTTCTATCCGTTCTATCTTTACTCCCGTAACTGTCTGGGTACATCACTCGATGTTTACACAAACTGTGAAAAATACGATGGTGAATTATTCAAGGAAGTGCCTTATCTTGATGTATCTGCTTCATTAAATGAGCAGACAAAAATGGTTGTACTGAATGTGATCAATAAACACGAGAAAAATGCCATCTCTACTGATATCATTCTACAGTCGGGAGAATATACAGGGAATGCTTCAGCACACGAGATAAATGGTGAAACCATAAATTCAACCAATACTAAAACAAAAGAAGAAGTAGCTATTGTAACAAAGAATATTAAATTTAAAGGGAATACAATCCGTTATAGTTTTCCGGCACACTCTCTGACACAACTCGAAATACCCTTAAAGTAACATAAGAGTAATCTAATCAGGTGATTCAAAGCAGGAGGCATTCAAATGAAACCCTCCTGCTTTTTGCATATTAAGTTAGGATTGAAACACAGCTCGTAAAGGATGCTTGCAAATTTCAATATTGCTTATCATAAACCGGGGATGCTTAACATATACTTTATGGATATATTGTATAATTATTTGACACCTGACAATTATTAAATATTGATTATTAATAATTTATATTTTTAAAAGTGTTGTTTTTCATGTTGATCTTCAATAAATTTGAGTAAAACCCTAAAAATAATGCATATAATTGACTCAAATCAGAGCTGCAACTTGAGCAGGTAAAGATTTCTCCGGGAAAGTCTGGAGAATAGAATTAATGGGAGAAAGTTGTACACCAAATCATATAAATATGCTTCTGGGTGCCCTGAAAAATATTCTTGGATAAAACAAACGAATTGAATTAACAGTATTATGGATAATGTCCTAAGAAATAATGCAAAAGAAATTTTCCTGGCCGGTGTCGAAATAGTCAAACCTGACATTCTGATCCCTCATTTTGTAAGTTTGGAAAATAATGTTCTGAAAATTGAGAACCACAGGTTTCAACTTGCTGAGATCAAGAATATATATTTGACAGGTGCAGGGAAGGCAAGTGCCTTGATGGCGAAAGCAATTGAAAACATACTTGGATCAAGAATCAGTTCCGGACATATTGTAACAAAATACGGACACGCCGTTCCTCTGAAATATGCATTTGTAACCGAAGCCGGGCATCCGGTTCCGGATGAGAACGGGGTCAAAGGCACAGAGAACATCCTTTCAATAGTTAATAAGGCAAGCAAAGACGATCTTGTTATTTGTGTTATCTCGGGCGGCGGATCAGCTCTTCTAACTGATATTCCCGATGGCTGTACCCTTAATGATCTTAAAATCCTTACTGACCTGTTGCTTAAAAGCGGGGCAAATATCAACGAAATGAATTGTATCCGCAAACATCTGTCGAAAGTCAAGGGAGGGATGTTATCATCTGCAGCTTATCCAGCACGGGTAGTAAGCCTCATTCTGTCTGATGTTATTGGGGATCCTCTTGATGTAATTGCATCGGGACCAACAGCCCCTGATCCTACAACTTTTAAGGATGCTATGGATATCATCGAAAAATACGGGATAAAAGATAAAATCCCTGCAGGTATTACAAAAATCCTTAACGAAGGGCTCAATAAGATCAGAAAAGAGACTCTCAAGGAATCTGATGAAGCTTTCAGACTAACAACAAATCTTATAATCGGCAACAACAAACTGGCATTGAAGAAAGCCAGTAAAAAAGCAGAAGCTCTCGGATATACAACAAAAATAATCACAGATAGCCTTCATTCGGATGTTGAAGATGTAGCAGACTATATTTTCAGCAAGCTCATAAAATACAGGAACGAAAAACCCGGAAAGAAATCCTGCCTGCTTTTTGGCGGTGAACCGACAATAAAAATTACAGGTGATGGCCTTGGAGGAAGGAATCAGCATCTTGCTCTTCTTATGGCTCAAAAGATAAATGGCATCAACGGTGTCGTTTTCCTGTCAGGGGGCACAGACGGAACAGATGGGCCCACAGATGCAGCAGGCGCCATTGCAGAACCTGAGACATTAAAGCGTTCAGAAGCCCTGGGACTTGACATAAATAAATACATCAGCGACTGTGACTCATACAATTTTTTCAGGCAAGAAGGCGGACTGATAAAGACCGGGCCGACTCAGACAAATGTTATGGATTTAATTGTGGTACTTATAAACTAGTATAGCTATAATTATTTGATAAATAATAATCTGACTTCAAATGAATTGGACACAAGTTGTTGATCC
>DAONXX010000034.1:0-20109 GCA_035414025.1 Bacteroidales bacterium
TTTGTCATATCGATGATTTTAATAAAGTGTTCATCAACCAATTACAAACACACCAACTCACAAATGGGTCTCGCATGCGGATTAAACCATGCAGTCTTAATGAGAGCAAAGTAATGACCATCGTAATATATTATCATTTAGTGCGATTTAGGGACTTTAGACATCAACCATCTTTTTCATGTTTCCAACTCCTATTCTTATTTACCAAAGAACCCATCTTTTAATCTGGAGACAATCGATGGATCAATTGTTTTATCTTATTAACTTTATATCGAACTCACAGTATTTAATTGAGTATAGATACTAACTGTAAACATAGAAGCATGAAAACAAAATCATTTTATAAACAAAAATTAGTTACATTATTTTCGGTGGTTGTATTGACCTCAGTAATAATGCTGATGAGTAATTGCGGCGGAAGCAGCAGAGTCAAAGTTTTAACTGCAGCCGATTCCCTTAAAGGTCTGAAGGATTTTTATATCGATTATTTTCCTGTAGGAGTGGCTGTGTCTCCAAGATCTCTTCAGGGAGAACAGGGCGAATTTATTAAAAAGCATTTCAACAGTCTAACAGCTGAAAATGTCATGAAACCAGCACTTCTGCAGCCTGAAGAGGGAAGGTTTGATTGGACAGAAGCAGACAAGATTGTTGAATTTGCTCAGGCAAACGGCATGAAGGTCCGTGGTCATACTCTCTGCTGGCATGACCAGACAGGTGCATGGATGTTCAAGGATTCTGACGGCAACCAGGCTTCCAAAGAACTGGTCTTATCCAGGCTGAAAGAACATATCACACAGGTTGTTACCCGCTATAAGGGCAAGATTTATACATGGGATGTTCTGAATGAAGCAATCGATAACGCTGATCCTTCAATAGGGTATAGGGTAACACCTTGGTACACAATATGCGGGGAGGAGTTTATTGCCAAAGCATTTCAGTGGGCACATGAGGCTGATCCTGAGGCAATCCTTTTCTACAATGACATTAACACCGAACACCCGGTAAAAAGGGAAAAAATTTATGAATTGGTCAAAAAGTTGCTTGATCAGGGTGTACCCATACATGGAGTAGGACTTCAGGGTCACTGGAATATCGGCGGACCAAGACATTCAGGACAGCTGCACCAGCCGGGAGAAGGAGAATTTGAAATCCCCGGTTCATCAGAGGATGCAATAAGGGAGTCTATAGACAAATTCGCTTCTCTAGGTCTGCTTGTCCATATAACAGAGCTTGATGTATCTATCTATAAATCAAAATATGACACAATAAACCCGGGATTCACTCCTGAGAGAGAGCAGCAACAGATAGACTTTTATAAAATGGCATTTAATGTTTTCAGGGAAAAAAAAGACATAGTTACCAGTGTGACATTCTGGAATTTGTCAGACAGGTTCTCCTGGCTGGATAACCGCACACCTAGAAGGAAGCACTATCCTCTTCTGTTTGATGCTGACATGAAACCTAAAAAAGTATTCTGGGAAATTGTGAAATTTTGATCAGACAAGGTTGTAACTGTAGGGCTTTATCAGTTCTTTCAATGTGAATGTTTCATCTTCTGAACTAAAAACATATAAATACATTTGGAATAGTATCTCAATGTAAAACCCACTTCTTCAAAATTCCTGAATTGAGAAAGAATCCATTTGGGATTGAAGTAAAGTGAGCGGTAAGCTTTTTTCCTTAAACGATCAATATCACTGCATGACAGGGTTTCTGTTCTGAGAATGGATTTGTCGTATCGTAACTGTTTATAATTGATATTTTTATCAAGAATTCCCTTTTGCACAGCATCGTCAAATAGTTTGGTACCCGGGTAAGGTATCGCAGTATTGAATTGAGCCATTGCCGGCAAAGCTTTCTTCACAAAAGCAATGGTCTCCATAAATGTTTCTTTTGTTTCTCCGGGCAGGCCGACCACAAATCCCAGGTGAACCCAGATTCCTGCTTCTTTTGTCATTTTTATTGCATCAAGAGCCTGCTCAACAATAATTCCCTTTTGTACAGTATCGAGAACTTTTTGTGATCCTGATTCTACTCCGAAAGAGAGACTTCTACAGCCAGCCTCACGCATTATCTTCAGGAGCTCATTATCAACTTTATCAACCCTCGTTGATGCATACCATCTGATCTTTATTTTACGTCTGATCAATTCATTACAGATATCTATGGTCCTCTCCCGGTCCATAGTGAAGGTTTCATCCTTAAACTGAATACAGTTCAGTCCATGTTCATTTTTTAATCTTGCTATTTCGCTTATAACATTTTCGACAGTACGTGCCCTCCATTTTGTCTTTTGCATTACACAATAAGTACACTGAAAAGGGCAACCCATTGATGTGTACATTAAAGTAAAGGGAGAATGTTCCTTATGACGGGGATTTATGTAATAATTACTTAATGGCGGAATTAAATCATATGCAGGAAAAGGATAGTCAAGTGAAATATCTCCGAAATCATTACCAGTTGATGTAATTATGTTTCCTTTTCTGTAAGTAAGTCCGGGAACATTTTTCAGATCATCCTTTCTTGTTATTGCATCAATTATGCCATTCACAGAAATCTCATACGTCCCATATTCACCTCTGACATATATATCAAGATTTGAGAATTCACGCAGGATCTGATCGGAAAAATCACGAAGTGTCAGGCAAAGTCCAACAGTTATTATTTTATCAGACACCGCTTTCGCAACATCAGCGGTAATAATGTCATCTTCAATGGTCTCAGCTGTGAAACGGAATATTACCAGAGAGGGGTCAAAATCAATCAATCGCCTCCTGATATCCTGATAGCTTAAATTTTCAATATTTGCATCAATTATACCGGCTGTATTGCCTTTTTCCCTGACACAGGCGGCCAGGTGCAACAGAGAATACGGAGGATTGAACAAATACCGGTTTACGATTTCACACCTGTCTTCCCTGATAACAGGTAAACCATTTTTTCTGGGCGGATTAATAAACAGTATCTTCATAAGAGTTTTCCGTTTGCTTCTGTAAATATAAGGTTAAAAGAAACAAAATTTTAGCTGGTGAAAAAATGACTTAAGAAGAAAAGGTATATATAATAAATCCCGGTAATTATAAATATCACTGCCACTATTCTGTTGAACCATAACTGGAAAATCCTGACCTTATTGTAAAATGTTCCGATACCTGAAACACTAAAGGCCAACAAATATGCAATTATAGCGACCGGAAGGCCGGTTGTTATAGAATAAACCATCGGAAGATATAATCCTTTGATACTTGAAATTGTCATTGGAATAAGCATGCCGAAAAAAAGAGCTGCATTGTATGGACAGAATGACAGGGATAAAATAAAACCGAGCAGGACAGAATCGGACTTGTTTCCTCTGAACCGCCTTTCCTGTATCCAGCTCATAAGTCTGCCCCTCTCAGGAAATCTGATCTTAATGATATCAAGCATTAAAATACCTCCTAAAAGTAGTACAATTCCAACCAGGATATTACCGTATGAAATAAGAGCCCTGGAAATATTGAATTTACTGGCACCAAGAAAGAGAATAATACCAATTGATAAATACCCTACAGCATTACCAAGAGTGTAAAACAAGCCATTTACAAAAACCTTCCCCGGGTTCTGAATATCACGACTGATATATCCTATTGCCGTTATGTTTCTGGCAAACTGACATGGGCTTACAGCAGTCAGGAGTCCCAGTATAAAAGCATATATAAGAGGCACTTCAGTACTGTTAAGCAATTCCTGCAAATGTTGCATGTCATTTAATGTTTTTATCCAGCTCTGTCATCAGCAATTCTCTGAATCTGTCAGGATTCATAAAAGCATAATTCATTGAAGTATTGGTAAAATCGGTATATGTTCCGTCTGCCCGTACAAGCAAAAGACTTGTATAACTTATCTGATATTTTTTTACAATTTCTTTGTTTTCCCTCTTGTCGATATTAATTGATTCAAATATTATTACCCCGTTTTCTATCTGGCTTTTATAAAATTTATCAAGCACTTCTTTAGTATTTTCTTCAATTGCATTACAAACATCACATCTGGCTGACAGATGAAAGAAATAAACACTGAGTTTAGCATCTGGATGGGCTTGCTGCTGAACAGGGGGAGCCTGATTGCATGAAAATATAGTCAGCAAAATAATATAAACCAGAAGAAATTTTGAAATCCGGTTCATTTAATTATGGTATTAATAGTTAAATTTTTCCAATTATCCGGATATTTCTTTCCTGATAATTTCAATTATTTCTGCTTTTGAAAGAACCTTACCACTGGAAACTACTTTTTCATTAATAACCAAAGCCGGTGTTGATAATATCTGATATTTCATAATTTCGGTTATTTCCCCAATCTTCTGAATATCAGCGCTAATTCCTGTTTCATGAACTGCTTCGGCAGTATGTTGTGCCAGATCGTTGCATCTTGAGCAACCGGCACCAAGAATTTTGATATTGATTTTCATATTCGTCACTGTCAAAACACTATAAGTGTAATTGCACTGTGTAAAGATAAAAATTTGAAACAGAACTTACAGTAGGGATAGTACGTTAGCAGGTCATTATAGCCAAATTCTGCCTGTAAAATGTTAATTCTGTATTTATCAATGATCATAAAAATGAACACGGCTTTGGGTGATCAATTTATGCCTGTGATAGATTGTCAAGCTCATTAACCTTATCAATGATATGAAAAATCCGGGATGTGGTGTCAGACATTAGGTTGAAATGAAAGATTACAATAATACATTTTTTTATGAATGTTTCATTTTTTTTAAATTTGCGCCGCCAAATGAAAAAGCAATTTCCTAAATATAGTGCCAATACACCACCCTGATTTTTCTGTCGTATGAGTTCAGGCAACCACTGTTTAATTTTATTTTTTACTGGCAGATTCCTGAAAAATTATTAACAAGAATACCTCTTCAGGTATTCACAAAAATGTTGTTTGTGGATATAATTAACGAGATAAAAAAAAGACGCACATTTGCCATTATTTCACATCCGGATGCGGGTAAGACAACTCTTACCGAAAAACTACTCCTCTTTGGCGGTGCCATACATGTTGCCGGAGCTGTTAAAAACAATAAGATCAGAAAAACTGCAACATCTGATTTCCTTGAAATTGAAAAGCAGAGGGGTATTTCGGTTACCACGTCAGTAATGAGCTTTAATTACAAGGGTATAAAGATCAACATACTTGATACTCCGGGACATAAGGACTTTGCTGAGGACACGTATCGTACACTGACGGCTGTCGACAGTGTTATCCTTGTGATTGACAGTGCAAAAGGAGTGGAAGAACAAACCCGCAGATTAATGGAAGTATGCCGTATGAGAGCAACCCCTGTAATGATCTTTATCAATAAGATGGACAGGGAAGGTAAAGAACCGTTCGAACTTCTGGAAGAGCTGGAAAAGGAATTGAAAATTGCAGTAACACCTTTTACCTGGCCTGTTGGAAGTGGCAGTAATTTCAAGGGAGTATATAATATTTTTAAAAATAACTTGCAGCTTTACACTCCTGAAAAAAGCAATTTATCTGAAATACTCATGGAGACCGGAGATATTTCAGATCCTGTTCTTAAAGATTATGTCGGACAGGAATTATTAAGCCGCCTGTGGGAAGAAAGAGATCTTGCTTCAGGTCTGTATGAGACATTTCAACTTAACCTTTATACCGATGGATATCTTGCTCCTGTTTTTTTTGGGAGTGCCCTCAATAATACAGGTGTTTTGGAACTGCTTGAAACTTTCATCGAAATTGCTCCGTCACCAACCCATTCAGAAACACATGAACGCACGATAAAACCTGATGAGCCTGATTTTTCAGCATACATTTTTAAGATCCATTCAAATCTCGATCCCAATCATCGTAACCGGATTGCATTTATGAGAATATGTTCCGGAATGTTCGAGAGAAATAAATTGTATTATCATACCCGGTTAAACAAAAAAATGCGATTTTCTTCCTCTGCAGCATTTATCGCCAATACAAAAAACACAATAGATGAGGCATTCCCGGGTGATGTAATAGGTGTTTATGATACAGGATCTCTGAAAATCGGCGACACCCTTACCGAGGGCGAAATACTTCATTTTAAGGGAATTCCTAACTTTGCGCCGGAATTATTAAGAGAAGTTATAAATCTTGACACTTCCAAGAGCAAACAGCTTGAAAAAGGAGTCCGACAACTTACAGATGAAGGACTAGCACAATTGTTCCTCCAACAACCCGGAAACAGGAAAATAATCGGAACAGTAGGAGAGCTTCAGTTTGATGTAATAAAATTCAGACTTGAACATGAATACGGTGCCGTATGCGATCTCCATCCTCTTCCTTTTACAAAAGCCCTGTGGTTTACTTTTAATGATCCAAAAGAATCAGCAGAATTTTTTAACAGAAAAGCAGGATATATAGCCTATGATAAAGACAATGCGCCGGTCTTTTTTGCCGAAAATGAATGGATGATTAAAATAATGCAGGACACATTTCCTTCAATAATGTTTCATAAAACCTCTGAAAGCTCCAGTATCACCTTAAAACAGATCTGACAAACAAGCATCATTACACATAGCATGTTGCCCTAACCACTTCCAGCCAATCTATTGCAATTGAGAATATATCCTATTATGAAAATTCCGGCAAAATTCAACTAAACCAGCGCATCCGGTCCTTCCGGGTCATCCGGAAAAATTTTTGTAAAAGGTGGTGCTGTAGCAGATCCCGATTCTGTCCGATATTCAAGTCTTTTTATCATCCACGCGTCTTCTTTGCTTTTCCTTGTCAGGGATAACTCACAGACCCCCGTTTCACACCATTTATTTATACCCCCGCCGTGCAAGCGTGCCATTTTTACGAGCACATTGTCAGAAATCATAGGGCTTCCTGCCTGCATTGAATACGGGAATCTGGCTTGTGCAGACAAATAATCCACTGATATATTGATTGAGTATCCTTTTTTAGTACCCGGAGTTGTATCAATCTTCTTTCCGGTAAAACTATTCCTGAACCGGATATTATATAAACGCTTTACCCCCTCATCCTTACCCCTGAACACTCCTCCATTATATACAGATACACCATCATCTGCAAATAGTTTTGAAATATCATCATAAAAACAATCATTAAGCAATGATTCATAAGTATGATAAAGACTAACTATGCTTTTTTCAGCCTCAAGGATTGCAATTCTTTCGGATAATTCTCTGATTTCTGCCCCTGCGTCACTGACACATTCCTCATCAGACTTTGCAACTGCCGGAACTGTTGATGCAACAACTCCTGTTGTCATTACTGTTCCCATTTTCCTAATAAAGGAACGTCTCCCGGTGTTTTTTTGACTTTTTGAACCTGAATGATTCACAGATGTATCCATAATTACACTCCTCCTTTTCTTGCTTTGGGGCCAAAATATTTCTTTATGTCATAAGATCCTATATGACGGCCAATTGCTCCTACAAGGTTCAGCTGAACTCCCTCTTTGCTTCCATAAAAATCAAATCCGCAGTCGCGCCTTATTTTTTCATTTATCATTACAATCATTGAATGGCCATTACATGCCTCTTCGCATTCCGCCAATATATTAACGCCATCACGAACCTTCACAAGCAGACTGGGACCACACCACTGGGAACCCAATGACTGGTCTGCTGTATATATTGTCCATGAATGAGAGTTAGGTGCAGTAAAAAGATGCATAGAGGTCATGGCGTTGGAGTATGTCCACGACCAGGCAGTACCCACAAGATCATCGGAAAATTCATGACGAAGGTATTTAGGGGGATTAATCCCTTCCAAATCAGCCACTCCAAAGAGAGCATAATAGGATACCTCATTACCATAATATTCCGTTCCCATCTGAGCATGAATACAGGTTGTCAGTCCATTTGTTAAATCAAGGGCTATCAGTAAGCTCGTCCTTGGTTTACTGTCAACAAGAAGATGACCAAACCATGCAAGGTCATGATCAGCTTCATAGGCCCTGTATTCTACCTCATGCCACGTGATTTCCTTATCTTCCCTGTATTTAAGCTTGAATTTTTCCTCAACTTTATAATGTATAACCGGACCTCCCCTGTCGTAGCGTAACGTAAATTCTTTCCCCACCAATATGTCGCTAAATGGCATATTGTTTACAGCCATATCAGTAGCAGTAAAGTTTGTAGTACTCTTAAGCGCTGCCTCGTGAACCTCCTCATCAGTCATATAAACAAAATCCCTTACAGGACGATATGCCATCCTCTGTCCCTTAACCGGAGTTCTGGGAGTACCTGTGGCCGGAGCAAACATCGGCTCATTGCCAATTTTTTCAAACGGCCCTAGAGGTGTGAGTTCTCCTACAATCTCACCCTCACCCCTGAACATATAATATTCTAGTTCATCCTTTTCATTAAACCCAAGCCTTACGCCTACCTGCGTCCGGGTGAAGAGATCGACTACATATGAGGTGAAAATGCCTGAAAATTCACACTCTGTCCTGTTGTAAATAAATATATTGTCATTTACTAGTACATAATCTGACGGACTGCAATAACCTAATTCATCCATGAGACGTGTAAGTTCCACAAAATTTGTGGATACCACAGAGGAATAAAGTTCCAGTGTTTCTATACCTGTATCCTGTAACCAATACATACCCTTGCCTTCTATCCTGTTTGTAAGGTGATGCCTGGTTTCAGGTGCAGTCTGTCCCTTCTTTTCAACATAACCATAATAAATATGACGCTGGACTTCCCTGTCATCAATAATTATCTCCTTCCCTCCCATCGTTCTTTCCTTTCTGCCACTTGAAAACCATACTTCAATAATTGTAACTAGATTGGTATCCTGATCTACAAATACATTATATCCCCTTTGTTCCGATAGAATCATATGGGAAAAGAAAATTATGTTTTTAAGAGTCAGGGCGCCATAGCTGCCTGTAAAAGTATTAGCATCAACTTTAACAGAAAGATTCTTTTTATCCCTGAAGGAATATTCAAAAACAGGTCCGTCGTCTGTTATAATTCTGATTGATTTCCCTGAAAGCTCATCGGTAAATTCCGAGCGGCAAACAGGACCTGATTCTGCAATAGCTTTAAGCTTTTCTCCGATCTGGCTTTTCGTAAGCTTCGTATATTTAAACCGGTGCATCGGGATATTCATTGGCTTGCTCATATACTTTCTCCTTTCTTATTTTTTTCTGGAATATTGTTATCCTTTTTCTATCAATGTGTAATGCCAAACTTCTTTTAGCTCCGAATGACTATTATTTGTCCAGGAAATTGTCAGTTTTACAAATTTTTATTAAATATACAAGCTTTTTGAAATGAATGATTAATATTAATTTTAACAACCTAACTTTAAAACTTACTTTATGAAAAAACTTATCTTGATTTTTTCAGGCCTGTTGCTCCTTCTATCCGGATGCGAAAAAAAATCTGAATCCGTGACGGCCGATTCAAAACTATCTTTTTAGGCTCACGTTTGTATACAAATAAAAATGAATTACGGTTGCTATTTTAAAAGCTTGTAATCCAATAATGATGCAAGTGTTTTATAATATTCGCTTTCAAGTTCCATAAGCCTGTCTTCCGATTCATACAGCGATTTCATATAAATAAAATAGGTTGAAACAGATATTTCACCTGCTTCCAGAGCTTTATCGGGATATTTTGTCCCTCCCCCCGATTCAATAATCTCTCTGATCTCTGAAACGCTTTCCTGCAATGCCATTAATCTGGAATAATCATTTCTTGCCTCCGATTTGAGTTTTTGCAGCCTGGCTCCGCGCAGGGCATCAAAATAATCAGCAGAAGCTGATGCAGATCTGACCTTATTTGAATTCGCCCATAGTGGAATGCTTATTCCGGCTACCGGTCCTGTGTAAGCTGTACCTGCAACAATTTCTGAGCCGTATCCAAACTGTAATTCTGGCAAAGATCTGCTCCTGCTTAGCCCAACCTCCTGCAGACTGATACTGTATTCAATTTCAGGGATGAGATAAGCCGGATGGAATTCTGATTTTTCAGTAATAAGCAAATCAAAATCCGGAACTTCCGTAACAGGGTAATCAGCATATCCGATTTCTCCGGCATCTGATCCGCTCATGTAGCCAAGCTTCTCCTTTAGCATCTTTATTTCTGATTCTCTCCGGTTGATTTCAAGACTAATGGATGACAATTCCAGTAGAATGTTGTTGTAATCCATAATCGTTGCCTCCCCGTTCTCAAGCATCTTCCCCCAGGCCGACCTCAGGACTTCATAACCTTTCTTTCTTTCAAGAAGTGTATTTAATGCTCTTGTGTTATATATAAGATCGAAAACCAGTTGCTCTGCCTCAAGCATTATGAGCATCCTTGCTTGACTGTATTCCTGTTCTGCAAGAATAATTGTGTTTTTGTTGATCTTTTTCTGCAACAGGTACTTTGTAGGGAAATCAAAGGATTGCGATACCGACCAGGTCGTCTTATCTCCAGCCTCATCAGTATTACCCGGCATGAAGCCTGCCGAAACAAAGGGATCTGATGGTGCATTTCCTGTCCGGGCTTCAATCCTTTTTGCTTCAAGTAACTTTCCGTAAGCAGCTATTTCAGGATTATAAGCGGAAACCCTTTCCAGAAATTCAGTAATAAATTGCGCTGATGCCTGTACGGTGAGGGAGATCAGCAGTGCCAATAAAAATATCTTTTTAATCATTCTTGTTTCTTCTTTCAATTAAATAATAGACTGATGGAATGATAAATATGTTCAGCAGCGTGGAGCTGAGCAATCCTCCGAGAATCACTATTGCCATGGGACTCTGGATCTCATTTCCCGGCTTATCGCCTCCAAGTGCAAGCGGGATCAAAGCAAGAGCAGCCGTAAGTGCGGTCATCAGAATGGGATTCAGCCTGTCCGCCGAACCGGTTATAATCCTTTCATTCAAAGCCATACCCTGCTTCTTCAAATGAATATATCTTGATATCAATAATATACCGTTTCTTGTAGCTATACCGAAAAGGGTGATAAACCCGATGATTGAAGGAATGCTTACTACATTTGATGACAGCTTGATAGCAAAGATCCCGCCGATTATTGCCAGTGGCAGATTGAGAAGTACAATCAACGCAAGCGAACTGTTTTTAAACTCCTGGTAAAGTATCAGAAAGATAACCAGAATTGCAATTAACGAAGCAGTTATAAGCCTTTTTGTGGCACTTTCAGCACTTTCAAACTGGCCGCCATATTCGATATGATAATTCCCGGGTAGTATAATTGTTTCGTTTATTCTGTTCTTTATGTCATTTACCAAACTCCCAACATCTCCTCCGGCCGAATTAACTGAAATTACTATCAGTCGTTTTACATTCTCACGGTTTATTGAAAATGGACCCGAAGAAGACTGTATGTCAGCCACAAAGGAAAGTGGCACTTTCTTGCCATCCCAGGTGTCGATCATAGCGTTCCTTATTCCTTCAATTGTACCGCGTGTTTCATCATTGTATCGAAGTACCAGGGGAAATCTTTTTTCCTCTTCATAAACATCCGATACTACCTGCCCGCCCAGGGCAATGCTTACAAATGAATTGAAACTGTTCATGTCAATTCCATAGCGTGCAAGCATCTCCCTGTTTGGCTTTATCTTTAGTTGAGGGGCTTCAACAAGTTGTTCGACATTAAGATCGCCAATCCCTTTTATATCGGAAATTTCTGACTTTATTTCATTAGCAATTCTGTAAAGATCGTTCAGATCGTCCCCAAAAAGTTTAATTGCAATATTTGCTCTGGATCCGGAAAGCATCCTGTCAATCCTGTGCGCAATAGGCTGTCCGACTTCAATACTGGCACCAGGGATAAGCTTCAACCGTTCTCTTACATCAGCAAAAAACTCTTCCCGGCTTCTTTCCATCAACACAAACGGGACATCAAGTTCCGAGGTGTTCTCGCCAAAGAAATGTTCGGCAAGTTCAGCCCTGCCCGTCTTGCACGACACTGAAATGACTTCCGGTATTCCGAGAAGTATCTTTTGAGCTTCAATACCAGCCTTTTCTGATTCTTCGAGTGATGCTCCGGGCGGCAACGAAATATTTACAGTCAGTGCGCCTTCATTAAAAGCTGGTAGAAAAGAACTACCGGTTGTTGTTAAAAGAATAACAGAAATTATGAATATCAATGCTGTAAATCCGACTATGATTCTGCTCCTGTCCAATGCGAAATCAAGCGATTTACTATATAATCTGCTCAGATTCCTTTCAGTCCATGATCCTTTAACTGCCTTCAATAATCTGCGTTCATCCGTAAGAAGGTAACTGCTCAGTACAGGAGTGACTGTCACTGCAACAATCAGTGAGGCAAAAAGGGATACTATGAAAGATATGCCAAGCGGCCTGAGCATTCTTCCTTCAAGATCGCCCAACAAAAAAAGAGGAACAAATGTGATTATTATAATAAGCGTTGCATTCCATATCGACGATCTTACTTCAGTTGAAGCCTTATACACTATCCTTAGCGGCGGTTCTCTTTTTTCAGGAAGCAGAACGACATTCTTCCTGAGCCGCCTGTAAATGTTTTCCATATCAATTATGGCATCATCAACAAGCGAGCCTATTGCTATAGCCATACCTCCCAGACTCATTGTATTGATTGTGTAGCCGAAGACGTTGAGGGTTATAATCGTGACAAGCAGCGAAAGGGGCATTGCCAGCAGTGAAATGAATGTGGTCCTTATATTGAAAAGGAAAAGAAACAATATTATAATTACAAAAATCCCCCCCTCTGTCAGAGCTTTCATCACATTTTTTACAGAAGTGTTTATGAATGATGCCTGATTATAAATATCCGTTCTGAAGGTTACAGAAGATCCGGCATTTTTCTGAATGTCGCTAAGGGCATCAAGGATTTTGTCAGAAAGTATAACTGTGTTGGCATCAGGCTGCCTTGTTACTGTAACCAGAACTGCACTCCGCCCCCTGTATGATGCAGTGCCGATTGCAGGAGAACTGCCAGTTCTGACCGTTGCAACATCACCAATCCTTACGGGAAGTCCCTCTGTAATCTTAATAACCGAATTTGCAAGCTCCTCAACCCTGTCGGTTTTTGCTATACCCCTGACAATGTACTTGGTGCCGTACTGATTTATGAATGATCCGGAAGTATTCATGTTGATTTCCTGACTGGTACTTATCAGCTCATTCATTGTGACCCGATGGAAATCCATCTTGTAGGGATCTGCCAGTATCTGGTATTCCTTTATGTCTCCGCCAATCACATTTACCTGTGCAACACCTCCTACTGACAGAAGCCTTGGGGAAACTACCCAATCAGCCATTGTCCTGAGTTCCATAGGAGTCAGGCTATCAGATTCGAGAGCTATTATCATCATCTCACCCAACAACGATGTCTGGGGAGCAATTACCGGTTTATCGATACCTGCAGGAAGGGTTTCTCCGACCTGAATAAGCCTCTCGGCAATTGTCTGCCTGGCTTTGTAAATATCAGTTCCCCAGTCGAATTCAACATTCACTATCGAGAATCCCATTGTTGATGTCGATCGTACCCGCCTTATCGACGTGGCTCCGTTGACTGCAGTTTCAATGGGGAATGTAACCAGCTTTTCCACCTCCTCAGGAGCCATTCCGCTTGCCTCAGTCATTATGACAACAGTCGGAGCTGTGAGTTCCGGAAATATATCTATCTCCATCCGTAATGTGACAAAAATTCCAGCTATTATCAGCAACAGGGACGCTGTAAGTACGCTGATCCTGTTCCTTAATGAAAAATCTATTATCCTGTCAAGCATGGTCCTGAATATTAATGATTGTGAGCAGGTGCAACTGTTGTCATTTGCGAAAGCTTAATCAAATAAGCTCCTTCGGAAACAATCTTTTCATTTTCGTAAAGTCCGTCCATTACAACTGTACTTTCACCATCACTATAACCTGTACTAATGAATCGTTTTACAAAATCCCCATCATCATGCGCGACAAATACGTAGAACTTTCCAAATTCTTCCATCAAGGCACTGTTAGGAACAACAATCATGTTTTCTTTAAGTTCTCCAATCAAAAATACCTCGGCAAAAGAACCCTCGATAAGCCCGGGATCATAATCAATGCTGAAGTAAACCGGTATATAAAATGAATTTCCTGCCGTACTTTTCCCAAAGGCGATCTTCCTGCCGTTCATTTCAGAGGTTTTATAAACCTTTTTGCTGTAGCCAACCCTGAAATTTGCGTTTTCAATCTGCGGAAGAATATCCAGATTATCAGGTGAAACATCGACTTTGAGGATAAGTTTCCGCTCAACGATTATCGATGCAAGAACTTCTCCCGACGAAACTTTCTGTCCTTCGCTTGCAAAGATCTCCCTGATGTAGCCATTTCCAGGCGAAGAAACTAAATTCCCTTCTGCACTGTATGTCGCGTTCATATTTTCGAATTCGTTGAGGGCTTTCTCATATTCATTGTTTACAGTAAGAAAATGTTCTTCCGTTATTATTTTATCTGAAATGAGATTTTTAGCTCTCTCATAGTTCTTAGTGGCTTTTGTCAAATCAGCTTTTAACTGCTTGTATCTCAGTTGTGAATTATCTTCTGTAAGCTGCTCGCCGCTTATTGTAAACAGATTCTGTCCACGGCTCACTTTCACTCCCGGAAACAAATATGCATCACAGAATTTTACCAGTCCGGGTGTTTTAGCCGTAATTAGCTGAACATCCTTATTATCGGCCATGATCATCCCGCCGGCCCTCAAAGCAAAGACAAACGGCCGGCGCTTCAGGGTGATGATACTGTAGCCCTGTGAATCGCCCGAATGTTCCCCTTCATGCACATGGGCAGTTGTTTCATGTTCTTCATGTACATGGGTACTCTTTGATAAACAGCCTGTAAATAAGACCGTTAACGGTATAATAACATAAAATATTAAATTTTTCATAGAAAGAAAAATATTAAATAGTTGATATTAAACAATATGAGAATAAAAAAAGAGGAGGATTTGCGGCTTAAGCTGCTGGTGGACCCCTGAAAAAGACTGATGCGTAGTAACAGGTGCGGTAAAAAGAATGCTTATTATTATCAGTTATCAATTCTTCCCGTAATTCAAGGAATGAATAATCATTTAAAGAAGACTCAATAAACAGGTTGTCCTGTGTAATCTGATGATATAGAATTGAGGATATCTGGCAAATTTCATGGTCCTCAGTGTGGCTGTGATATTCATCATTCAGGATTGGCGCTGCATGCGAATGCTTGCTCAACATGTAAAGATTGCTTTCCTGGTGATTATGGGGAATAATGGAGTGAGCCATAATCATCAGCCAGCTGAGAAAGATAAGGGTAGCTTTGATTTTAATCCTTTTTCTCAAATATTAATTTTTTTACCAATATAGTGGATTCTCATTATTACTCAAAACAATATGCTATTCTTTATTCCAAAATTTAAAAAATACTATCTCCAAAAAACCGTTGAAAAACATTCCAAGGCCATTTTAAGTGAAGTTCCCTGCATTATCTTTTATGACATATTCATTAATAAGTCTTATTGTACCTTGTCTCTTAAATATCTGAACTCCCAACATAAAAGAATTGGTCAGATAACCCAATGTTATTCATGCAAAGGGTTTTAAATCCATTTGATTCCATAAATTTCTTTGCCTCTGCAGGGTGACATCTGAATTGTGGTACGTCAAATCCCTGAAATCTTGTATAGGTGATAGATCCAAAATTTACTCCCTGACTGAGGAAGACGGTAAATAATAATCCTCTTCCTTTTAATATTCTTTTGCAGTTATTCAGTGCTAATATTCTGTGCTCCTCATTTATAAGATGATATAACGGTCCCATGAGCAGTATTACATCAGCCGAACCGCCTTCAATCCAGTCAAGCTGTGTCGCGCATGACACTTTATTGAAAATAATATTTTCAATAAAGTTTGCCTCTGACAACCTATCAGAAAATGCTTTTAGTGATCTTGCAGAGAGGTCAACAACACCAACCTTACAGTTTCGTCTGAGCAGATGTTCAGCATATCTGCCTGAACCCGTTCCTATGTCTATAACTGTCTTACCATCCGGAATGAACTTGTGGAATAAATCAATGAAAATCTGATATTCGGTCACTCCTGAAAGCGAATCTTCCAGTCTTCTGTATTCCTCATCAACTCCTGAATCATATGCTGCAGCTATTATTTCTCTGTACGGCATGACTGGCTTTTTAAAGTATCATTCCAATTCTGTTACAATTAGTGACCGCCCGTTATATGGAATGGCCACGAGAGGAACCTTATAAATAGTTTTCAGAAAATTTGTATCCCATGGCGGACATCCGGCATCTGAACGAATTACTTGTCCTTCTTTAACAAACAGGAAATCATCACCATGTATGAATGCAAGATTGGGGTCATGAAAAACACAAACAATTGACATACCTTCATTTCTCAGATCTTTTAATAATCTCAGGATTCTGCTCTGATAATATAAATCAAGATGCGAAGTTGGTTCATCAAGCAATAAAACCTTTGGATTCTGTGCCAAAACCCTGGCAATCATAACAAGTTGCTGTTCCCCTCCCGACAATTCATTATATTTCCTTCCACTTAAATGTTCAATTCCAACTTTTTCCATTGCCTCATGAGCCACTTTCCTGTCATATGCTTTTGGAGAATAATTGACATATCCGGCACGTCCGGTAAGGACAACCTCTTCTACCGGAAACGGGAAAATTGCCTTATGTTGCTGGTTCATAAAACCAACAAGTTTTGCTCGATCTGAAAAGGAGAGTCTCGAGATATCACTTCCAAGGATAGTGACAGTACCTTTGGAAAGAGGTAACAGCCCGGCAAGGATGCGCAGAAAGGTGGATTTACCACTTCCGTTTCTGCCAAGAATAATTGTCAGTTTCCCAATATCAACTTCAATATTAACATTATCCAGAATAGCTGAATTAATATATGAAAAAGACAATTCTTTAACGCATATAGCAGTCTTAATCATTCCCATCCAATATTGGTTTTCTTCATTAAATAAATAAAAAATGGCGCCCCGATCAGCATAGTGAATACTCCGATCGGTATTTCAAATCCTGAAAATGATCGTGAAAAATTATCAATCACAAGCAGGAACACACCTCCAAAAAGAAAATTCAATGGTATGGAAAGTCTGTTGTCCATTCCAATCATCATCCTTATCATATGAGGAACAATCAAGCCATAAAGACCGATGATCCCGGCAACAGCTACTGCTGAAGAAGTAGCAAGCGCTGTTGCTGTTAAAATTATAAGTTTATCTCTGTCAGGATTTAATCCTGCGGTTTTTGCCTCATCGTCTCCCATTGCAAGTACATTCATTCTCCAGCTATAAATAAATAATACAAAAACCCCCAGGGAGACTGGGATAATTGATGTTTTCAACTTGGCCCAGGTAGCATTATGCAAGTTCCCCATGGTCCAGTGGACAATTGACTGAAGTTTGAATGGGTCACTGAAAAACTGAACCAGTGTCAATAATGCAGTAAAAATACCGGTAACTATTATCCCGGCCAGAATAAGAGAAACAGTTGACACATTTTTTCTCTTACGTGCAAGAAAGTAACTTAATCCAACTGCAATCATACCAAATACAAAGGCAGATACCTGAACCGGCAGAAATGTATATGCAAGTGCTAATGAAGCGCCAAAAGCTGCTCCGGAAGACAATCCAAGTATGTATGGATCTGTCAAAGGATTCCGGAATATTGATTGTATGCTGCATCCTGAAACAGCAAGGGCTCCGCCGACCAGAAATGTGAGTAAAACCCTGGGTAAACGTACATTGATAACTATTGATCTGACAAGTTCAAATTTTTCATCCGCTATCGAATTATCAGAAAACAAACTGATAAATAAACTGTAAATATCATTTATTGAAACTGTCTTCGAGGCACCTATAAACAATGAAAAGATAATTACAGGAACCGGTAACGAATAAAACAGTATCTTAATGAATTTCTTTCTCATTCAAACAGCTTCCGGCCTCTATTACCATAAAGGCTGAGTATCATCTTTCTTTTTTCAACTTCCAGATCCATGTCAGCAAACTTGTCCGGATAACAATATTTTGTCAGTATTTTTACAGCAAATTGATACTTCAGCGTCCACAGATCACACCAAAAAACTGATGGCAATTCGTATATATCGCCGCTTTTTGCGGCCCGGATCGCGCTTAGTTCAGGCAATTTTAACAAATCTTCCGGACTCTGTCTGTTATTCTGCCACATAAGTATAATGTCAGGATTATATTCCAATAAAACTTCTTTGTTTATAATGACATGTTCCTTAGGAATCCTGCACGCATTTTTTGCACCTGCCAGTTCTATCAGATCATTAACTGTGCTTGTTGTTCCTGATGTTTCAAGCAATCCCTGCGACCACATAAAATATACAGACTTTTTTTCATTCATATCCGCTACCTTCCCGGATAATTCCATAACTTCAGTCTTT
Organism: Bacteroidales bacterium; assembly: GCA_035414025.1. Lineage (GTDB taxonomy): Bacteria > Bacteroidota > Bacteroidia > Bacteroidales > VadinHA17 > LD21. The sequence continues at coordinate 18,428 of DAONXX010000034.1, forward strand.
GTATAATTTATAATTGAGTCTGCCTTATTCTTTCTATCAGTTAATATGCCGAAGTCGGATATCTCCTTGTATACGTCTTCAAAACTTTCAATAAACACTGCATAAACAGGAATGCCCTTTTCTTCAATTGCATCAATTGATTCACTCTGTGAGGCCCATATAATAACCAAATCAGGTTTCAGTGAAACAATACTTTCAAGATTTATAAAGTCCCAGTTCCCAGCTGTTGGAAGAGTTTTAGCAGATATTCTTTCATCTAAAAGAGCATATTGGGGGAAGGTCCCTTCATTATATACTCCTGTTGATATTCCGACTACCTGCGGGTATGCATCAAGCATATATAATCCCGACAAAGCACTTTCAATAAGGCATACTATCCGAGACGCCGGCTGTTTCAGCACCACTTCTTTTCCCCTGAAGTCAGTTACTTTTAAATGCCCGTCTGACTCATCTTTATTTGTGGTCAGCTGACCACATCCTGCTATAATAAGAAATGACAGAAAAGGTATAACTCTTTTAAACACATTCTCATCTTTTTTAAAATGTTGACCTTAATCCAATCATCATCGAAAATCCCGTATTCATGAACTGCCATGGCATCTCATACTTATTGTTAGTAATATTATAGAACTGACCGAAACATTCAACTTTATATTTTTCTGTTTTTTTCAGTTCCTGGGACAGATTTGCATTCAACAATGCCCCTGTTTTGAAATAATTACGGCTTGTTTCATCACTGCTGTCATAAATGCCATCAACATAATTAAGATAAGTACTGAGATGAAGGCCGAATTCAGTGGAAACATTGATTCCGGCATTTACTACATGGTCGGGTGCGAAAGGAACTGATCCTCCATCGTTTACGCTGGATTTAATAAATGTATAATTAGCAAACCATTGAATATTCTTTGATGGATTCTGTGCAATTTCCAGTTCAGCACCCGTAGAAGTTGTTTCGCCTGCATTGACAGACCGGGTCTGGGATGGGTTCTGGCTTACAACGTTGTCAATTATTGCATCTGTAATGGCAATGTGAAACACTCTTGCTGTCAGCTTAAAATTATAAGGCAGGTAAGTATCTGCCCCTACATCAATCCCTAATCCCGATTCAGGTTTAAGATCAGGATTTGGTAACTGACCGTTTCTGCCCGGGACTCCCTGATCAGAAAGACTTATTGTACCACCAGTCTGTTTCAGGCTAGCAGGCATAAAACTGTTGCCTATATTTGCATATAAAGAAATATTGTCTGTGGCATTATACTTTATTCCTGCACTCCAAATAAAACTCTGCCAGTCTTTCGAATTACTCGCCGGAGCACCTCCATCGATAAGCTCAATATTGTTTCTGATGAAATTATATCTCAAACCTCCTCTTAAAATCAGCCTGTCAAAATGTAATTCTTCCTGTGCATAAAAGCCAATTTGTCGTGCAGAAGACTTATTGCCATATAATTCATATCCCTTGAGAGGATCAGTCCATGTAAAATAACCTGCACTTTGATAATCCGCTCCTATTATGAAAAGGCTCTCTTTGCCATGTTTAATGGTAAGAGTAATGTCTGCAGGCACAATATTCTGTGTTACCCCATCGTTCGATTTCAAAGTATCAATCGTACCGTAATTACTTTCCTGCCAGGTTCTGAAATATTGCCTGATACCTGCATGTGCCTGTAAATTCACCT
>DAONXX010000035.1:0-20032 GCA_035414025.1 Bacteroidales bacterium
AGCGATAGTCAATTCCCGGAGAAAGCCCACTAATTCCTATTTCAGGATCCTGGCCCTTATAAGCGGTGAAACAAATTAGGTTCTGTCCGGTTACATATATCCTCATATTCTGTACCGCTTTTAGAGGGATAGTATATCCGAGTGTCAGATTATCAAGTTTAAGGTAATCACCCTTTTCGATATAGTAATCGGAGTATTTAGGATCGGCTATTACAGGAGTTTTGATAGTTGATTTTAAGACATTTAGAGGTATCATAACAGGATTTTCATAGAAAAGGCGTTGGGTGTTCAGTATTTCAAATCCCAATGCACCTCTGAAAAACACACTCATGTCAAAATTCTTCAAACGGAATGTATTTGTAAATCCAAGATAGCTCTTTGGAAGTCCATTCCCAAGGATCGCTTTATCTTCCATTTTTACCTGAGCCTGCGTCAGCAATGCATCATGAGCCGCATTCCAGAATCTCCATGACCCATCATCTGCTATCTCTGCAAATTGATAACCGAAGAAATTTCCAATTGGTTGTCCTTCCTGAAGACGGAAAGCAGGTGTGTCATTTAAGCCTGGAGCTCCAATATTGGTCAGATCGGCATATGTCGTTTGATATTGGTCATTAGAAAGAGATATAAGCTTGTTGGCATTGTAAGAAATATTAAAATCTACATTCCAGGAAAAATTGGATTTTTTAATAGCATCGGCATTAATGCTTAATTCAATACCCTTGTTACTCAGTTCTCCTACATTTAACCATGTAGTACCATAAAGATTTGGGGGAACAGGAACAGAATACTCGTATAAAAGGTCTTTTGTATTACGCTGATACAGGTCAATAGTCACATTAAGAGAATGGTTTAGAAATGACGCATCAATACCTATATTTGTTTCAGATTTCTTTTCCCAGCGAAGATCAGGATTAGGATTACTTGCCGGAGCATAACCTGGAATCCATTTTCCCTGATAAAGCATAACACCAGATGTCCCAAGTCTTTCCAAAGAATAATAACTGCCAATGCCTTGATTTCCGGTAACGCCCCAACCTGCTCTAAATTTCAATTCATCAATGAAGTTTATATCCTGCATAAAACTTTCACGGCTGATTGTCCATCCTCCTGAAATAGCAGGGAACAGTCCCCATTTGTTATTCATGCCAAATCGGGAAGATCCTTCTCTCCTAACACTGGCAGACAACATATATTTCTGTTCATAATTATAATTTACTCGGGCAAAGAAAGCGATTAATTTACTGGACGATTTGTCACTATAAATATCACCGCTTGTATATTTTCCGTCAGGAACCTGAAGACCTGCACCTAAATTATCAAAACTGAAGACATTAGTAAGAAAATCTCTATTCCTGGCACCAAAACCTTCATTCATAAAATCCTGATAACTATATCCAATCATTGCATTGATAGTATGCACCCCCATAAACTGATTAGTATAATTCAGGTTTGACTCAAATGTTCTATCAAATGATTCATTGACTGTGCGCTGAGCGGTACCATTAGTCCCTCCAGTTATAGCACCCCACGAATCATTATGCTGGTAATAGCCATATAGATTGCCAGACTTTTGCAAAGCTCCTGTAGCAGACAGTTTAAGTAACTTTGTTATTTTTATTGAAGCCTGAACACTACCCAGTAATTGAGTTATTTTGTTCTGCCTATCATATTGCAGTAACAATCCTACAGGGTTGGAAGTATCATATGCGATGATTTCATAGAAAGAACCATCTTCATTATAAACAGGCATTGTCGGATTCCATTGCATGGCTTGTCTATAGGATTGATAATCAACAGGTTTTTCTGTAGAAATAGTATTGCTCAGATTCATCTGTATATTAAGCCGATCCTTCAGCCCAGTATGGGTAACAGTAAGCCTTCCGTTAAGAATTTGTTTTTTTGAATTTTTGATAAATCCATTCAAATCCCGAAAATTGACAGAACCATAGTAGGTTGTATTTTGAGATCCTCCTGATATTGATAAATTATGGACCTGACTGATAACATTTCGTGTTATCTCATCCAGCCAGTCTGTTTCATTACCAAAGTCAACGATTGAACCAGCTTTACTCCTAAGCAGGGCACTGGATGAATTATCAAACATAGTCCTCAGGTCTCTCCATCCCTGAGCATCCAAAAGATCAGGTTTGTGAAGCCAGGTTTCTGTGTAAAAATAATTTGAATAATTAACTTCAGGTTGACCGGCAGACCCCTGTTTTGTAGTAATAATTAGCACACCAGCATTTCCTCTAGTTCCATAAATTGCAGCTGCTGAACCATCACGTAGAATATTGATTGATTCAATATCTTCAGGCGAGAGTGTATTCAGACTACCCCCCGGAACGCCATCAATTATTACCAACGGTTCGGCATCACCTCTGACAGTTGAAACACCTCTAAGCTGCATCTGGACACCTTCAGTAGGATCTCCCCCTGAAGATCTTGAAATTGCCAGACCGGCAACTTTACCCTGAACCATTTGAAGTGGAGACGATGTTATAGCACCTTTTACAAAATCATCTTTTCCGACACTGGCAATTGAACTGGTAATCTCTTCTCTTCTCTGTGTTCCGTAACCTACCACAACAACCTCTTTAAGCCCCAATACTTCAGTTTCAAGAGATATATCAATTGTTGACCTTCCAGCAATAGCTTCTTCTCTTGGGGTGTATCCAATAAAGGAAAAAACAAGAATTGATTCTCTTGAGGGTGCTGAAATCGTGTATTTTCCATCACTATCAGTTATTGCGCCAATTGTTAAACTTTTAACAACAACATTTACTCCTGCCATCGGACTACCTGTTGAAGCATCAGTAACTCTGCCCGAAATATTTATTTGTTCAGACTCCGGTTTTGTGAAAGAGATTGTTGATTTGGCTTTAATATTATCAGTAGTTAACAGGATCTTCTTGTCCATAATAGCATATTTAACATCAGTTCCTGAAAACATAGCAGGAAGAATTTCACTAATCAAATTGTTCTCAGAATAAATGTTAACTACCTTATTCACGTCAATTTGCTTCTGGTTAAAGATGAAATAAAAATCAGTCTGTCTTTCAATCTCATCCATTACCTGTTCAAGAGTTGTACCCTTCATATCTAGTGTGACTTTCACCACTTGAGAATAAGAGTTCCTCCCATATAGATTAACCACATTTATTAATACAATCAGGATAATAATTTTAAGTTCCATGATCATTTTTTTAAAATTTGAGTGTAGATAAACACTAAAATTGCACTTTTTTTTCATAAATTAAAGATTTTCAGTTAAGTTATGGATAATAATTAACTTGACTTACGGCAGGAAAATGGCCAAGATATTTTCCTGCCTCTTTTTTACATGGATTTTAATCATAGGCAATTGATTTAGGTTAATAATTGTCAGGTTAAATTGTTATAGATTTCCTTGAGTTATTAGAATCTTGGTTTTATGGAAAAAACCATATTCTACAACTTTCCCATATTTAATATTATAATCTATAGGAAGGCTCTTTTCTGAGAAGTATAGAACTTCATCCAAATTCTCATTTTCGTATGAAGCCATATTGAATCAAGTTCCTAGTACTGTCACAGTAACTTCATTGGTATTTAATCTGAATAGTTATTTTAACTACATCAAAAAACTTCACCTGACAGAGTTACTTGGTGATCTTTATTATAATTTGTACTATAATATCTTAAGCCTAAGCCAGAGTTACTATATATAATAATATCCATATCATAACATATACACCTATTGTTATAAGAATAATTCATTGATTATTTGATTGAATATTAGTTATTGTTTCTAAGTGATAAATCGGGATTCGGATAATAGCCCTCTTATTTTTTATTATTTTAGTCGAAGACTACTGATAGTTTAACCAGATTTTATAATAAACAATAATGAAGGTCACATGAAACGAAGCGAATTTTTAAAAACAATGGCAACTGCAGCCCCGGCTGCAACAGTAATGCCAAACTTCAGCCGTCTGTCTGAGACAGAGGTGGGCAAAGTAAAGATTACCGATGTAAAATGCATGAGGGTCCAGATGGGCACGAGGGGACATGTTTTCCCACTTGTAAAGATTGAGACTGATGCCGGTGTATATGGTATCGGGGAATGTCATCATGATGTTACAGGCCTGGGAGCCAAGGATGTAGTTGAAAACGCTTTCAAACAGATCCTTGTAAAACAGGATCCCTTTGATATTGCACGACTGACAGAACAGATGAAATTCCGGGTATCTTACCTGGGAGGAAATGGAGGGATCGGTATGCATGCAGTTACCGGGTGTGAGATTGCATTGTGGGATCTTGTAGGTAAGTTGCTTGGCATGCCTCTTCGCAAGATACTTGGCGGCGGATGTTACACCGACAAAGTGAGAGCTTATCTTACAAGCCAGCCAAGAAACATGCTTGATCCTGCAGTATGCAGAGAATGGATAGACTATGTAAACCAGTCTGTACAGAAATGGACTGCAGCAAAACCCTTCAGGATTTCCAGACGCCCGGGCGGTGAAGCATTAAACCGCCGCCTGTCATACAGTGAGCTAAAAAATAACATTCAGGGTTATACCAACCTGAGAGAGGCAGCTGGTGATGAATTTGAGATAATAGTACACTGCCACTGGGAATTCGGTTTCTGGGATGCAATCAGCCTGGCAAAAGCACTTGAACCAATAAGACCATGGTGGATCGAAGATCCTATGCCTATAGAATATGTCGATACATGGGTTAAACTAACAGCAGCTTCTCCCGTTCCGATACTTTGCGGAGAAAATTTATATACTCTTCACGATTTCCTGCCATTCATTACAAAACAGGCTGTCCATATGATAGAAATAGATATATCAATGGCTGGTGGCCTACTGGAGGCTAAAAAAATTGCCGATCTTGCAAATGCATATTATATGCCAGTTGCTACACATAATGTTATGGGACCTGTTGCTACAATAGCATCCGCAAATTGCGCAGCAACAATTTTTGATTTTATAGGACATGAAAGCTATGACTATAAATCAACTTCACGCGATGGTCATGCAGGGTGGGAGACTCTCGTTGAATATGACAGAGAAATAATTCAGGATGGATATATCCAGCTTTCAGACAAACCAGGCTTAGGACTAGATCTCAATAAAGAAGTAGCCATTAAGAATCTGGTTAAAGATGAAAAATGGTGGGGATAAAAAATAATCCTGAATTATAATTGACTTCCATTAAATATTGCTGCATGGCAATATTTAATGGAAGTATTTTTAATCAAACAATTCTATTTAAATATCCTTTGGGCAAAATCATGGAGTGATTTTCTCCAGACCTGCCATTCATGTGCTCCGGGAAAGGATGCAAAGGCAACATTTAATCCGTTATCCCTGAATGTCTGAATTAACTTCTTTGTCGCCTCTATCCGTGGATCCTGTTCTCCTACTGATATATAAAAAACCTTAAGTTTTTTATTGAACGAAGCAGAATTCGACAGTAATCCTGGTATTGTAGCCTCGGCATCAAATTCCCTGGCTCCTCCGCCCTGTTGTCCAATACCACCAAACAGGCCAGTACTGAATACCCCGACATATGCAAAAACATCAGTGTTACGCAAGCCTGTATAAAAAGCCTGACCTCCACCCATGGATAATCCCGAAATTGCTCTGTTCTCTGCTCCGGATTTTACTCTGTAATTCTTTTCGATGAAGGGGATTATATTATTAACAAGTTCATCCTTAAAAACTGCCATTGCTTCATCATTATAGCCCCCTGCCTGCATACCAGGACGGGATACATTACCATTGGGAATGACAACTATCATTGGTTTGGCTTTCCCTTCGGCAATCAGATTGTCAAGAATTATTGCCGTCTTACCCTGAACTGCCCAGCCACGCTCATCTTCCCCACCGCCATGTTGTATGTACAACACAGGGAATTGCTCATTCCCCGAATCGTAACCCGGAGGCGTATATATATTCACACTCCTCCAAGTGCCTGTAACCTTCGAAAAATATGACCTATGCCTCAAGTCTCCGTGAGGAACATTCTTTATCGTATAAAAATCCACACCCTGTTCAGGTATATCAATAGCACTCGACATTCTGCCTGTTCCGTAAAAGGATTCACTTGCAGGATCGGAAAATCTGAACCCGTCAATTACAAGGGAATAATAATGGAATCCCGGATCCTGCGGTTCTGTCGTAACTCTCCAGATACCTTTGTCATCTTTCTGCATATCATACAGCTTTCCAAGATCCACCTGAACATTTCCAGCCTGAGGTGCATTTACCTGAAATATGACCCTGTTATCCGGCAGTATTCGAGGATATCGGGCATTCCCAATGTTTGTCGGCGCCGGTATGCCTTCCTCGGAATTTTGTGCGTTTAAAACACCGATCCCTGCCAAAAGCAGGATTGATAATAAAATGTTATATCTCATCATAATATAATTTTGATTTTAATGGTATGATACCTGTCCCATTCAAGCGGGGGAACTCACATGATTGAAATTTACATAAATACATGTGGGTTTCATAATGCAAATAAAATTTGATAAACAATATTCTTACAGAATCAAATGTTCCTAGCCATTGTTATCAGAGCAAGTCCAGCAATGAAGCAAATAAACATTAATGTAAGAAGCCAGTTCGTCTTTTTCGGTGCTCCTTTGAATTCCTTCCAGACAAAAACACCCCATGCGGCCCCCACCATTGTTGAACCCTGTCCAAGTCCGTAAGAAATTGCCGGCCCGGCCTGCTCCGCTGCTATAATGCTGAATGATAGTCCCATAGCCCATATCATTCCTCCGATAATACCACTCAGGTGTACCCTGAGGGATTTCTCTTTAAAATATTCCCTATAAGTCGATGCTCTTCCTTCAACAGGCCTGTACATAAAATAGGTGTTCCATATAAAACCTGACAAATAACAACCTATCGAAAATACCAGAACTGCAGAATATGGGGTTAATTTTCCGGCTTCCGGATTTGAGAAATTCAGTGAAATGCTGTCCGCAACAAAACCATAAAAGAATCCCATAATAATACCTGCAAGCACAGAAAGGATAACTCCTTTCTGTGTATCGCCTTTAACTTTTGAGGGGATAGTCTGATAAGCGATCGCATTTACAATTATTGCAACAACAACCAGACCCACTCCAGCAAAAAGCAATACCGGATCACCTGTGGATTGCGCAATATAATTATAGATAACTCCTATTACCAATGCCAGACCCACTGCAATTGGAAAAGCCACAGACATTCCAGCTACTGCCGCAGCAGCAACCCAGAGAAGATTTGAAAGATTAAATACAACACCACCCAGGAAGGCCGAACCAAGGGATTTCACATCAGCCTGGCCAAGGTCTTTGAACAGGCTCCTTCCTTCGGGTCCGATGCTTCCGAGTGTTAAACCAAGAATAAGTGTAAAAATCACTATTCCAAGGCAGTAATCCCAATAAAAAAGCGGATTTGGCCATGTTTTGGGTTTCAGATTCATTGTATTTGCCCATGACCCCCAGCATATCATTGTTACGACACAGAGGGCCACGGCTAACGGGTAAGAACTGACAATATACATAGCTTAATATTTAAGAATTATTTCTGCTTAGCCAGAAAGTCAGATAAAAATATTACATCTCATCCCTGCAGACCGAATCTGTTTTCTGCTTTTTGTAATACTGATGTTTAAAATTATTTAAAAAGAAGCTGCGTAAATCCATGCAGACTTTTGCGCCAGGTCTGAAATTCATGTGCTGTGCCCGGTGCTTCAAAGTAAACATGCTTAATACCGGCCTTTTCAAGCTGCTCATGAATACTCCTGCCTGTAGTGGCTCCCTCTTTCGAACCCATGCTTATATAGAACACTTTCACCTGTTTTGCAAATTCATCGGGTTTTGAGAGCAGTCCATTATAGCCGGTCTCAACACCCGGAAAACCAAAAGGAGCACTGAAGATGCCGATATAGGCAAACTTGTCAAGATTGGCCTGTGTGATCTGATAGGTCTGGGTTCCTCCGAGAGAAAGTCCAGCCATAGCTCTGTTTTCACGGTTTGTCAGAGTCCTGAAATTAGCATCTATTGCCGGAATAAGATCTTTTATCATAACTGAGCCAAAACCATCCCAGAAGGAAGGCATACCGCCGGGTCCCTGACCAGAGGCTCCGGGACGTTGACCCTGAGCCTGTTGTGACCTTGCTCCCGCTGGCGTTTGCGCTTGCCCTTGCCCGGGCCCTGCACCCTGAGCACCTGCTCCAGACGGACGACGTGCTCTACCCATACCTGCTGCAATACCCCCGTCTTCCATAACAACTATCATTGGTTTTGCCTTGCCTTCGGCAATAAGATTATCAAGAATGAAATTTGTGCGTCCCTGATTAGCCCAGGCTCGTCTGTCTTCTCCCATTCCGTGCTGAAGATAAAGTACCGGATAGCGTTTATCATTATTCTGCATGTAATCAGGAGGAATGTAAACATTAGCCTGCCGCATTTCACCTGTCGATTCTGCAAAGTACCAGAATGACACTATCTGTCCATGGGGGACTTTTTTTGCATGATAAAAATCAACGCCTTCTTCAGGAACTTCAATACCGCTCATCATCCGGCCGGATCCAAAAAAGGTCTCACTTGACGGATCATTAACTTCAACACCATTAATCCTCAGATTATAATAATGGAATCCGGGATCCAATGGTGCAGTAACTCCGGTCCAATATCCGTCATCACCTTTTACAAGCGCAGTATTGCCCATACTAACAACAACACTTTGAGCTTCCGGAGCTCTAACACGGAAAATAGCCCTGCGCTGTGCATCAATACGAGGGTACTCAGCCCCAACAATATTTGTGGATGCCGGTTTTGAATCATCAGGAGGCTGAGCTTCCTGAACCATTTGTGCATTACTATAGCCCCAACTTGTTATAATTAATGTTACAAGTCCACATAAATACTTGCATTTCATTAAATAATCCTCCTGATTGCTTTTATTGCAAAATTTTAATGTTTAATAAATAAATGAGTGTCAGGAATCAATAATACAACTTAAAAATCGCCTGAAATTCAAAGATATATTGTAATCAATTCCTGATACTCATTTAAAAATCCTCAGCCCCTGTATTATTTAAATAACAACTGGGCCATCTCATACAGGCTGCGGCGCCATGTCTGGAACTCATGCCTTGTGCCTTCCGAAACATAAGAAACAGCATTAAAACCTGCTGCCTTAAGATTGTCAGCTGCTTTTCTGACACCGTCAGGATTTTCAAAGCTGCCAGCACTCATGAAGATGAGTTTTACATTTGACTTGTCTTTAATATCTTCCACGCTGTAGGTCCCTCCGCTCATTAGTCCAAAATGGGAAAATACTTCAGGACGAGACATAGTAATTGCTCGTGTTTCCATTCCTCCCATTGAAAGGCCAGCCATTGCACGGTTAGCTTGATTTGCAAGTGTCCGGAAATTAGCATCAATATATGGAATCAGTTCATCAACAAGAACTTCCTCGAAGCCGTTGTTCAACATTCCGGCCATTCCACCGGCAGGACGGGCTGCAGGAGCGCCAGCAGCAGGACGGGCACCAGGAGCACCAGCAGCACCAGGAGCTGGAGCAGCAGGACGAGCACCAGGTCTGAAACCTTCATTTGTCATTCCATAGGTCATTACAATAATGAAAGGTTTTATCTTACCCTCAGCAATAAGGTTGTCCATTATAAGATTTGCATGTCCCTGATTACTCCATGCAGTTTCATCTTCTCCCCAGCCATGCTGAAGATAGAGGACCGGATATCTGACATTTACATCTTTTGTGTAACTGGGCGGAGTGTAAACAAATGCCCTGCGTACAGTATTCGTACTTGGCGACCAGAAAAGTACTTGTTCTACTTTACCGTGAGGAACATTTTTCAAAGCATAAATATCCTGATCATGTGCAGGTATTTCAATACCGCTTTCCCAACGGGTAGAACCATAATAATTATTTGTACCGGGATCATTAAATACTCCACCGTCAACCGTCAAGTGATAATAATGGAATCCTTCCTCAAGTGGTCCTGCTGTTGTACCCATCCATGAGCCGTCATCAGCTTTTGTGAGAGGAGTACCACCTTTTGTGCCACCTAATCCCAGACTCACAACAACACTCTGGGCTTGCGGTGCCACTACCCTGAATCTTGCATATCCCTGGGAATTGACCATAGGATACTGCTGCCCCGGCTGATTCTTTGTAGAGGGCTTGAAGTCTTCCTTAATTGGCGGTTGATTTGTCTGTGCCACGCAGAGAAACCCTGATAAAGCGAATATTAAAACTGAACTGATTAAAGATTTTTTCATAATAATATAATTTTGATTTTAATGATATGATGCCTGTCCCGCCTAAGGCTGGATATGGGTTTTATCATAATAATTATTGATTATTTGAATAAAAGCTGTGCAAATTCATAAATGCTTCTCCTCCATGTCTGGAACTCATGCGCTGTAAGCGGTGAAACATAGGAAACACCCTTTATACCAGCCTGGTTAAGGGCATTAGCTGCGCTCTTAACACTTTCTGGACCTCTTTCCCTGCTTCCATAGCTCATAAACACAAGCTTAACTTTAGATTTATCTGTTATTTCTGCAGGAGCTATCATTCCACCACTGAAGAGACCTATATATCCAAATGTATCAAGATTAGCAAGAGTTACTGCCTTGGTACACATTGCTCCCATTGACAAACCAGACATAGCACGATTCTGCTGATCTGAAAGAGTACGGAAGTTTTTATCAATATAGGGAATCATGTCCTTGATCATTAACTCAGCGTATGTATCGAATGAAAAACCGCGAGGACGTGCGGGTGCGGCCTGTCCGGCAGGTGCAGCCTGTCCTTGCTGACCACCCGGGGCTGGCGCTGCTGCCTGACGTGCTTGTGGTGGCTGTTCGCCCGGCCTTCTTGCAGCACTTGTTTCCATTACAACAATAAAAGGTTTAGCTTTCCCTTCGGCTATAAGATTGTCAAGTATCAGATTTGTCCTTCCCATTTCAATCCATACCCTCTGGTCCTCGCCACCGCCATGCTGCAGATATAACACAGGATAACGGGCTGAAGTATTCTTTTCATAATCCGGAGGAGTATATACATAAATATGACGCCATGATTCGGTAACAGTGGAATAATAATTCTCAAGGAGCACATTGCCATGTGGCACATCTTTCAGATCGTAAAAACCACCATTCGGATCAGGAATTTCAAATGCATTGCACATATGGCTATAGCCAATAAATCCATCAGTAGCCGGATCCAGAACTATAGCACCATCAACTATCATCCAGTAGTTATGGTAACCCAGATCCTGCGGTTCACTTGTATAGGTCCATACTCCATCTTCTCCTTTTACCATATCATACGCAACATTTGCAATCGAAACCTGTACTTTTTGTGCATAGGGAGCTGTAAACCTGAATGTAACCCGATTATCTGCTTCAACGCGCGGAAAAGGAACACCATATACATTGTAAGGCGAAGCATGCTGTGTGCCGGCAAGTTTTGAGCTTACCAAAGGTTGGCCCGTCTGAGCCAGACCAATACTGCTAATTGATAATAATATCAGTAAAATCAGCGAAAGTGTTTTTTTCATTTTAATTTGTATTTATTGATTAAATAATTTTTTCAGCGTATTAGTTTATCCTGAATTTTTCAATCCTTAAAAAGAAGAATTGCAAACTCCTTGAGACTGCGTCTCCATGCCTGCCACTCATGAGCAGATTGTGGAGACACATAATATACGCTTTTAATACCGGCCTTATTTAATGCTTTAGCAGCTGCCTTCAGACCATCAGCGCCATTTTCACGGCTTCCATAACTCATGAAAATCAATTTGAAATTCGAGTTCTCGGGAATATCTGCAGGTGCCACACTTCCGCCGCTAAAAATCCCTATATATGAGAATTTATCCGGATTTGCCAGAGTGATCTGCCTTGTTACTCCGCTACCCATTGAAAGTCCTGCCATAGCCCTGTATTGTTGATCGGTCAATGTTCGGAAATTACTATCGACCCATGGTATCAGTTCGTTTATCATAACCTCCCCATAGGTGTCATGTGAACGCCGGGGTGCTGCTTGTCCCGATTGTGCTGCAGGTCTTCTTACTATTGCAACTCCCGGAGCTCCCTGGCGCGGAGCGGGAGGAACTTCTCCCGGCTTATAGGCAGCACTTGTCTCCATAACAACTATGAAAGGTTTGGCTTTCCCTTCTGCTATCAAATTATCAAGTATCAGATTTGTCCGACCCATTTCAATCCATACTCTCTGATCCTCTCCTCCTCCATGCTGAAGATAAAGTACCGGATATCTTGCAGTTGTATTCGTTTCATAATCCGGAGGTGTATAGATATATACCTGTCTCCAGCCATTAGTAATGTTGGAGAAATAATTTTTGAGCATCACTTTGCCATGAGGAACATCTTTAAGCTCATAAAACTCTCCATCAGGAGCAGGTACCTCAAATCCGTTGCACATATGACTGTAACCTATAAATGCATCTGTAGCCGGATCAAGCATGATTGCACTGTCAACTATCATCCAGTAATTATGATAACCTGGATCCTGCGGTTCACTTGTATAGGTCCATACTCCATCTTCTCCTTTTACCATATCATAGGGAACATTATAGATTGAAACCTGAACCTTTTTCGCGTTAGGCGCATTGAAGCGAAAAGTGACACGCGAATCTGACTCAATACGTGGATACTGAGCCCCCGATAGATTATAAGGTGAAGGATGGGCTTCAAAAGTAAAGGGAACTGCCGTTTCCTTTTTACCTTTGCAGGCCTGAACAAGACAGATGCCGACAATTAGGGCAACTGTCAGTAGAATACTTCGTAATGATTTTTGCATTTTTAAACCTCCTGTTAAATTTTAATTATGATAATTTGCAAGTATTAATTTCAATCTTTAAAAAGCAGCGGAGCAGTTTCATTGAGGAACTTCTTACAATTCATCCATGTATGTCCGCCATCTGTAATGAATGATTGATATTTAATTTTTTTCTCATCTAGAACTTTCAGATACTGCTGCAAAACTCCATAAAGCGAATCTTCCTTACCACAGCCAAGCCAGAAAAGCTTTAAACGTTTATTTGTAAGCTCCGGATTGGCAAAAGGAACTGCATTGTTCCTGTCAAATTCTGACTGCAACATACCTGGAGCATAACCGCACACATAAGCAAAAAGGTCCGGATTCCCTAGTCCAATATATAATGATGTGCCCCCGCCTCCTGAGAAACCGGCAATTGCTTTATTTTCTGGTCCCGGTTTAACCCTGTAATTATTTTCCACAAAAGGGAGTATATAATTTTTAAAATCTTTCTGGAATTCCTGAAGATTCTCCCAGTTTCTTAAAGAGCCGGATTCTTTAGTTATCACAGGGAACGCTCTTCCATAAGGCATAACGATTATCATCGGTTTTGCTTTACCCTGTGCGATCAGATTGTCAAGAATTATGTTAGCCCTGCCAACTTTAGTCCAAGTCTCTTCAGTATCCGTAGTGCCATGCAACAGGAAAAAGACAGGGTATTTCTCATTTACATTCTGCTCATATCCCGGAGGAGTATATATTACCAATGGTCTTGTCCCAAGTTCTTTTGAATAATAATACCTGTATGATACTGTCCCATGAGGCACATTCTGTATGCTGTACACCTTTGGTGTCGCATCGGGAATTTCAATAACACTGTTCTGGAAACCCTCATTGGGGAAGATCCAGGAGTTTTTCGGATCAGCCACCTGAATGCCGTCAACAATAAAGGAATAAGGATAAATTTCCGGTTCAACAGGGCCCAGAGTAATGGTCCATATACCATTCGCATCCTTGGTCATAGCTTGTTGTCCCCTTATAAACTGTGTACTTAATTTTACATCCTTGGCATTTGGCGCACGTAAGCGAAAAGTAACAGTCCTGTCTTTATTCACTTCAGGCGAAATGAAATTCTGCATGCCCGACTGACCATTAATCCCGGACGAAGCAATAAAGAATAGTATTAGTGTAAAAATCACACTTCTGTTTATATTTCTCATAATCAATAATTTAAAATTATAATACTAGCCTATAGATCAGGAAGGTTAATTACTTGAAAAGATACAACTTTTTTTATTACATAAATTAAGGCCGATACATTAAAATTACGACCCGTTTAAATTATATTTAATCAATCTGAAATATTAATAATCTCCATATTATTTAACAGCGATCTGAAGCTGGGTAATTGAATGTGCCGGAAAAGTGTAACGAATTGAGTTACCCTTGAACTTAATATCCTTTGTAACTATTTTAACATCTTCCTTCGTTTTTGTATTTGTCGAATTAATAGTTTCACCGTTTATCTCGTTCACTTTGGCATTTCCTGTATAATCTCCCGATTGTAACTGAATATCCGTTGCGATAGCTAATGTTTCATGCTTGTTTATTACATTCACAACTATCTCCTTTGCAGATTCGTTAAAGGATGCTGCTACATCAAGATACGGTATATCATTAAACAGCACATTGCTGTATTTTTCGCACTTTACAAAAATATCCAAAGCTGTTCCGTGTGCATTATGAGAATAAATATAGAAGGGATAAAATAAAGTATTTTTATAAACACCATCAGGAGAGCTGCCCGCAAGGCTTGTGATCATTGTGAGGTTTGCCATCTTTACAATATCGGCATGACGGATAAAAGAGTTCAGATGCTGGGCAAGCATTAACGAGCCCACAAGGCCATTCCCCCGTGCACTGTATTCATCGAATGAAATATATATCGGTCTCCTTGTTCCTGATTTCTCAATTGCTTTTTCTATGAGCCCCTGTGTGATTTCTATCTTCCGGTCAATCTCAAGACCCAGAGACATCAGGTTGGAAAATGTCTGATCGTTCCTGTCAGGAAGAGCCTGGTTGGCATATCTGTGAACAGAAATATAATCAATTGACCCGGCCATGCGGTCAAGAACATAATCATTCCAGTCGATCCAGCCATCATTCCTGTCATAATTCCCAGTTACTCCCGGGTAGTTTGAAGCACCGGAAGCAACGAGTTTTGCATTTTTATCTACCCATCTTATAAGCTTGCCTGCCTCAATAGCAAATTTCACATAATCCTCCTTATTCTTATAGCCCATCTGCCATGGTCCGTCTAATTCGTTTCCAAGAGCCCAGTACTTGATATTATAAGGCTGTTCATTACCATATTTCCTTCGCAGATCAGAATAATATGTCCCCTTGGGATAATTGCAGTATTCAACCCAGTGTCTTGCATCATCTAAAGTACCGGTCCCGGCATTTATGCAGACGAAATTTTCTGCTCCGATAAGCTTGCAGAATTTCACATATTCATCAGTCCCCATATGATTGGTCTCGATTGAATTCCATGCAAGCTCTGCTCTTGCCGGACGTTGATCCTTCGGCCCAATCCCATCTTTCCAGTTGTAACCCGATACAACATTCCCTCCCGGCCATCTTACAACCGGGATTAAAAGTTCCTTCATCAGATCTATAAAATCTGTCCGAAACCCGTTTTCATCAGCAAATTTTGAAGCAGGATCGTAAATACCACGGTATGCTACCATAGATTCAAGAAATGCCCCGTAAATGTTCGAATCAATAACTCCTATTTTACGCTCCGGGTCAATTTTAATTACAGCTGTTCCCTGTGCGTAAATGCTTCCGGTAATCAGGCCGGAAAGAATAATACAGCTGAAAAAAGCTTTAAGTGTTTTCATTGTTTAAGTATTTAAATGAAGACGCAAAAAAATTTATAACTATGAAATATCTGTCTGCCTTTAAATGTTAAATTTATATTTACTTTGAAAATATTATTTACCTTTATTAAAATTTATTTTCCGGATAAGCTGTTCAGGGTATCGATTTGCATGTGAAATATAGGAAAATTTCAGCTAAAAATGATTCTCATTTCCCAAAAAGATGAAATCAAAATCCGAAAAATGAAATTTATCCGGGCAGGAATCTGTTCTATATATCTATATCATTAATTATATACCTATAAGGATTGTGAAAAACAGGAGTTTAAAAAGCAAATCGCTTTCTCTTTTAATGTTGCTTCTGATCTCATCGATTAACTACATTCATGCACAACAGGATGTTCAAAAAAGCAGAGTGATAATACTCACGGATATTGAAAATGAACCTGATGACTTACAGTCTCTTGTAAGGTTGGTGCTGTATTCAAATGTGATTGACATCAAAGGGATTATAGCCACTACTTCCGTTCATATGAAAAATGATGTACACCCCGAATCTATAAGGAAAGTGATACTGGCCTATGAAAAGGTAAGGCCAAATCTTTTACTCCATGAACCTGGCTTCCCTGATGCTCAATCGTTGTTAAGCATAGTGAAAGAGGGCAGCCCGGTATATGGAATGGGAGGTGTAGGTGAAGGAAAAGATTCGGAAGGCTCAGACTGGATAATAAAGATACTTGATGAAAATGATCCCCGGCCTCTATGGGTGTGTGCCTGGGGCGGACCCAATACCCTTGCCCAGGCCTTATATAAGATCAGAAAAACCAGATCGAAAAAAGAAGCAGACAGACTGATAAGCTTATTAAGAGTCTATACAATTTCCGACCAGGATGACAGCGGTAACTGGATGCGGAAGAATTTTCCCGACCTGTTTTATATTGTAAGTCCGGGAGGTTATGATACCTCAACCTGGGGAGCAATAAACCAATTCGTTCCCGGAATCAACAATGAAACTATCAGTAACAGCTGGCTCGCAAAAAACATACAGCAAAATCACGGCCCGCTGGGAGAAATTTACCCCGATGTGGCTTATGGAATGGAAGGCGATACCCCGTCTTTCCTGATGCTGATCCCAAACGGTCTTAATGATCCTGATCATCCTGAATGGGGTGGATGGGGCGGCAGATATGAGCTATACAAACCAGATGATAAGTCTTTGAATACAACAGGATTTACAGGAGGTGTTCCTGTTGAGCCTGAAACAAGACCCATATGGACAAATGCAAATGATAATTATACACCCTATATTTTTAGTGAATACGGCCAGGCTTTCAGAAAAGATACTATCACATACAATAATAATAAAGCAAGCTTGTTTCGCTGGAGAGACGAGTTCCAGAACGACTTTGCAGCCCGAATGGATTGGTGCACAAAACCTTACAGTGATGCTAACCACCCTCCCGTTCCCATGCTGGAACAACCCGATCAGATAACAGTTAAATCAGGAGATACTTTTACACTAAGGGCGAGTGGCTCAACTGATCCTGACAGAGATAATCTCAGCTTCCTTTGGTTTCAGTATCCTGAGGCCAGTACTTATAAGAAACCAATCCGTTTCTCTCAGGTTGAAAATATTTACAGGGTTATAATAACCGCTCCCGAAGTTGAAAAAAAAGAAACTGTTCATTTCATATTAAAGGTAACAGATAAGGGCGAGCCACCGCTTACAAGATATAAAAGGATATTAGTTAATATCATGCCTAAATGACTATCTAATAATAAATCAGGTCTCAATTAAAGAACAAAAAAATGAAACGGATAATATTCTTGGTTTTATTCCTTATGGTTGTTTCTCCATTCATTACAGCCCAGGAATTAATTAAACTTTACTCCGGAAATATACCGGGTTCTACAGGTTCGACTATAAAAGAATCCCCGGGCACTAAGTCTTCTCCTGGTATGATCTCACTGGTTACTGATCCGGAACTGGAGATCTACCTTCCGGAAAAGGAGAAAGCTACCGGAGCAGCTGTTATTATCTGCCCCGGAGGAAGCTATAAAGTGCTGACCTACCAGGGAGAAGGAGTAAGAACAGCTCAAGGATTAATGAATAATGGGATTGCATCGTTTGTTCTGAAATACAGATTGCCTGATGATGCAATAATGAAAGATAAAAAGACAGGGCCCCTGCAGGATGTTCAACAGGCAATAAAAATCGTCAGGGAAAATGCCGGGAAATGGGGGATTGATGTTAACCGCGTTGGAATTATGGGATTCTCAGCAGGCGGACATCTCGCCTCAACTGCAGCCACACATTTTGAAAAATCCCTCATAGGCAATGCAGATAATATCAACCTGCGTCCCGATTTCCTGATCCTTGTATATCCTGTTATCAGTATGCAGGATAATCTCACCCATCCCGATTCAAGAACAAATTTGCTTGGACCAAATCCCTCAAAAGAAATTATAGACCTGTTTTCCAACGAGATGCAGGTGACAGAGAATACTCCACCGACATATATAACCCATTCCGCTGATGATAAGTTGGTTGATGTTGACAACAGCATCTTCTTTTTTGAAGCATTAAGACATAAGAACGTGCCTGTTGAAATGCATATATATCCCAAGGGCGGACATGGTTTTGTGCTTCGGCAGAAACCGGAAGAATGGATGGTGCCTTTATTTAACTGGATGAGGAATTCAAATTTTATTTCAAATTGATTTTAAAATTATATTATTTTATTATGAAACAGAAGTCTGTCTTTAGCTTAGCATTTTCAGTTATGACAATGCTCTTTTTTGTTGCCTGCTCAACAACTGATACTGCTGATAATAGCCAAATTCCTGAAATCGGAAAAGCAGCACGTTATTGTAATCCGCTGCCAATGGTTATAGGTCCGGGAGGAAATGCTTCAGGTGATGTAACTGTTATTAAAGAACAGGATAAGTATTACATGTTCTGTACCGGCGGCGGAGCCTGGATCTCCGACGATATGCTGAACTGGACCTTCCAAAGGGTTGAAAATGTTCCGGTAGCTCCTGACGTTGTGAAATATAATGGCAGTTTTTATATGTGTGGAAATGACGGACCTCTCTATAAAGCCGATAATCCCCTTGGCCCCTATCAGAGCCTTGGTCCCTGGAAAAACACGCCTGATGTTAAAGGTGGCTGGAACGGCGCTTTCGACATGGAGATTTTTATTGATGATGACAACACACCTTATTTATATTATGCAGGCCGGGGTGTCAGCGGTATCTTTGTTGTAAAACTTGATCCCGAAGATCTCACAAAATTCTCCGGCCCTGTAAAACACCTGATAGGATTCAACAGCGATCATATCTGGGAACGGTATGGTGAAATGAACGAATATCCTGATGTTGCCTGGGTTGAAGGACCCTGGATGCAGAAATATAACGGAACTTACTATCTGCAATACTCGGCCTCAGGAACCCAGTGGAAAACATACGCTGAAGGATACTATACTTCAAAATCTCCGATGGGGCCTTTCACCTATGCCCCCAATAACCCTCTTCTCCGCAAAACAGAAGGCCTCGTCACCGGTCCGGCTCACGGCAGTATAGTTGAGGGACCAGACGGTCAACTATGGCAGTTCTACACAATTGTTCTTTCAAATCCTCCTGGAGGACGACGTATCGGCATGGACCGTATTATATTTGATAAAAACGGGTATATGTCAGTAGAAGTAACAGAAACACCTCAGTGGGCTCCCGGTGTTATCACTGATCCGAAAAAAGGCAATAGCGGTTCCCTTCCTGTTACTATTAACAAGATTAATGCAATGAACTCGCTTTCAAAGGCCTCTTCCCAGCAACCAGGAAGGGAAGCTGCCTATGCTACAGACAATTCAAGCGGCACATGGTGGGAGCCTTTAGCAACCGATACGCTGCCCTCGCTTACAATAGAACTTTCACCGGCTACCGAATTTGATGTTGTACAATTGTTTACCATTGATGGAGTCCGTCTTATGTTTAATGGCGGCAGAAGATCCTTCGGCAGACCTCCTTCAACACCAGCCCCTGCACCGGAAACAGGCGGTAAACCAGTCACGGATTCATACCAGTATAGACTTGAAGTATCGATGGATGGGGAAAACTATAATACAATACTTGATCAGACACAGAATAAGATACAACGAAATACAATATTCGAGGAAATCGCACCAGTACAGTGTCGTTTTGTCAGGCTTACAATGATGAACTGGCCAAGGACAACACCTCTCGGGATCATCGAACTAACAGTGTTTGGAAAAGCTTCTGGCTCCTTGCCGGCAGACAGGCCGATTCCGGTGACAAACTAGCCTGCCTCCGGAATCAGGCTCAGACTTCTTCTTT
>DAONXX010000036.1:0-19711 GCA_035414025.1 Bacteroidales bacterium
TGTGTCGGTCAGGAATTTCTGGGAATAGAGATCGTTATGGCAGAATAACAAAATAATGCTAATAATACAGATTAGAAATCTGCAATTTCGTATCTGTCGTAAACTATCATATATCTGACACCATGTTTTAGAACAACAATTCTTATCCATGGTTACAAATCAGTTTATTGAACAAGTTATTAAAAGGATGCTTTATCAAGTTGTATATTAACTTTCTTGTTGAGTGTTCAAGTTAATAAAAAAGAGATTTCCGAATACTTATTGTCGTTTTTTTGATGGTGATGTTCGTAAGTTCTAAAAACTGTTGTCGATCAAATAGTTAAAGCTCATTATATTTAAGAAAAAACCCCGAAAAAGCTCGAAAGAGCTATAAATCGGGGTAATTCTTAAAAACCTTATGAAAAAATACGAAGAATTAACGAGACTACCCAGGAAATTAATTTCATTTCTCCTCAAAAAGAATTTTTCCTTTACGGAACTCTTTCAGGTGTAATAGTTAGTACCTGATCTGACAGCAGGGATATTTTACTAACCATTTACCACATGTAAAACTTCGATGAAGACCTGCTAGTCCGGATACATTGATTGGAACACTACCTTAGCAGGTTTTCAAGGCGGTCTTGATATAAGCCATCTATCTCAATAAATACACCATGGATAGTTTCAAAGCCAACTTCCTTAATATTCTCTGCTAAGATTTTTATGTATTTCCTGGTGAGTAAATTGCCACTCTCCAATTTTCAGCATATTGTTCAAGTTATCTGATAAGCTTCCTGACTTTTGACAGCAACTTTTTTGATGGAATTGATTCGGAATTGACAGGAACAAGATACCATCTAACGGTATATGAAAGGGATTCACCGGGTTTCAATTCATCGTAGGCACCCTGGCTTTCCAATTCGATAAAGGTCTTACCACTGTTTACATAAATCTGTATTTCAGCCTCATTAGGAGCAGGTTGAGAAGCAGTCAAGTCATCAAACTTTTTAACAAGAAGCAGGTTGTTTGCGCAAAAGGCAAGCCAGCCCTTACCGTCAGCATTTATTTTACGGTTTTCTTCTCCTCATCTGTCTTATACCATGATACACCATATTCCTGTGTAAATGGGATGCGATTTGCCGGTGTGATTGATTCTAAAGGTGCATCAAAAAAGATTACGCCTTCATTGTTAACACGGGTAACTTCCCAGGGAGCTACTTTTCTTGTTTCTTCAGATTCATTAATTATGGAGTATGTGACAACTATGGCTTTGTCTTTTTTATCGGCCTTAAATTCCTTACGGATACGGTATTTGAACTTTTGAGATACCTGACCGGTCATAATTAACGAGGAAGATGTCTGTTCGACTGTATATGGTGCTTTGTCATATTCCTCTACCGGAGGCCAGTTCCACTCTTTTTGAGGACTTGTCCAAAAGGTGCTTCCGAATGCTTCTCTCATTGGGGATTGAGATATTATTTCCGAATCATTGTACTTACAGGAAAGAATCTTTGCTCCTGCGGAAGCATCAATTGTCATCGATACATTTCCCACCTGAATGCAATATTTTGACTCACCCAAGTTTTTGATTATTGGCTCTGCTGCATAGCTGGTAATAGAACCTAAAAATGCAAGTAGCAAAAACGACATAAATTGCTTTCTCATAAAATCATTTATTTGTTAAAAAGATAATAAACTTTCGAAGTTGTTTGGAAAATATCGTTCAATGAAAATCCCGGATAAATCACAAACGGTTCTTATTATCGCAAAGTTATCAAATATTTTCTTTTATCCTGACGAATCTGGTCAATCCTATCCATTGTGCTAAATGGTAAAGGGTCACTGGCTTTCCCAATGACCCTTTTCAAAACTCACTAATCTTAATAATGGATTGTATTGCTCTGTGAAGCAGGGGTTGATACTTTTCCTTTTTCTAAATCAGTTTTTCGGCAAAGATGCACCAAAGCTTCTCTTCTCTTGGTATCGTAGTCTGACTTCGCAGGAACAATTTTTTGTGAGTTACCCCAGACAAGACACTAAACTTTCACATCATTTATCCTAATATCAATCATCATCGTCGTCGTCATCATCATCATCATCATCGTCGTCGTCCATATCGAAACATCCAATTAATACATCAAGAAGTGTATTTGCTAATTTGCTGTTTCCATCCGGATCATTATGCCCTATTTGAATAATGCCATCACCATTGCCATCAACTGCAGTACCAAGCGGCATAGATCCCAGGTTCGCCTTGAATTTATCAAGACTAATATTTACATAGAACCTGATATTATCTCCGGTAAGATGTCTCGCCTGTCCATCATCGAATTCAATTTCAATCTCTTTCTCCTTATTGGTCCACAATTCATAAGCAGTTCCATCTTTGGTAAATGCCACATAAATTGAACGACCCGTCATCTTATCGTTTTCTTTCCAACGATAAGGGGCAATATTAAATTCAATCTCTTCAAGAATTGCATTTGGCAATGAAAAATCGTCAAGAACTATTCCATTTGAAACTTCAGGAGACAGAACATCAAGAAGATAAGGCCCGTCGAATTCAAGATCATCATCATCATACAAATCATCATCGTCATCATCGAATTCAAATTCTATATCTTTAACATTTATAAAAAAGTCATCAAGGGTGATTACAGCTAAGGTAGCTGAAGAAGATTTTGCTGTTGTTGGAATATCTGCTGAAGCAGACTTTGATGGCGATCCGGTAGCTTTAAAAATAAGTCGCGCATTTGTTCTATCGCTTATCTTCTGGCAAGAAGCCAGGAAGATCACTAATGCTACCAGAATGCTTAATAATTTTGTAACTCTTTTCATAATTGTTTGTTTAAATGGTAATAAATAATAATAATTTCATGTTTCTACTACTAAGACGAGAGAATTTTAAAAGGTTGGAATGGTATGATAATTTTTATCGATTTAACCTGTAAGAAATGGAAATATTTATACAGGCAGCAAGATTGTTGGTCTTCTTAAATGGGTTAAAGGCCCAGCCATTCTCTTCATAAATATTAATAAAATCGCAGTTGACCCTAAAGCCCGGGCTAATGGATATCCTGTTACTTAATGGCAAATCATACTGATAACCAAGGAGTAAACCGTAGTCTGAATTCCGATATTTATCACTGACATTAAACGTGACCTCTCCCTGGGTATCTTCGGCCAGATTTAGCTTTGCGGTATACCCTCCAATTATTATCTGACCTGGGATACTGCGATGGTCCCATATATAATAAGCCTGTAACTTTAAATAGTCCAATTTAATACTTCGGTCTACATAGCTGGCATTAATATACTGTTGATAATTCTGTCCTGTTCCTGATCGCCATAAAAACTCCAAACCGATGAAATGCTGGTTTTTAATAGCTATTGTAGATAATATGCCTATGTCCTGATGAAAAGTTAGTAAGGTATTTCCTAATTTTTTAGGATTTAAACCATTTCTCGTTTCATAATTGAGCAACCAGGTGTTTTTGTAACTATAAAAAGCACCAAGATCAGCAAGGTGTAAAAATGGTTCTGATTTTCGTTCTGATTTGGCTACAGGTAAATCAAGTGTAATAGGTTTGAGAGATAAATCATCTGGATCACTAACAAAAAGATCCTTTATTCTGAATTGCTGATTTTGAATTTCAGTTATGCCATATTCTTCGAATTTTTCTAAAGTATCTTCATTTTCTTTCTTTTCAGAAAATGCAACTGATTTTACTTCGGTGAAATAACCGGATGTTTTCCGGCCAGAAATGGTTACAGGAGATGCAGGCACAGAAGCTGAAATTTCTTTTTTTACCAAATCCTCAGTTGGAGTTAGTTCTTCCTTGTTAATTTCAGGTGTAGTATTTATTTCTTTTGCAATAAGCTTCTCTCCGCTTTTAGCTATTTCTGTGTGGATAAGTGGTTGATTGATCTGCCCTCCAAAATAATTTACTGAAAATAAGATCAGCAGTATTGCTGCTGCCGCTGCAGCAGCAATTTTTATGTATGGTCTTATAACTATCTTTCGGACCGGAGGATTAATCCTGTCTAATTCGCGGGATATATTATCCCAGGTTTCGATGAAATCAAGTTCATTCTGTATTTCTTCCCATACAGAATCATCCTCCTCTACATCAAGTTGTTGAAGCCATTTAAGATATTCTATATCAAATTTGTCAATACTCATTGTTTACTAAGTTCAAATTCGATAAGCCACTTTTTCAGAAGATCCCTTGCTCTTTTGTACTGAGATTTTGATGTTCCTTCTGTTATCTGCAGCTTTTCTGCAATCTCCTTGTGTTTCAGACCCTCGACTGCAAATAAGTTAAATACAACCCTGGCACCATCGGGTAGTTGCTTTATATAGTAAAGAATTATATCTTTTGTCAAGTCCTGAAATGAAAAACTGCCTCTTTCTTCTTCATCTGGCTCATCTGGGAAATCATCAATAAAGACAAGTCTTTTCCTCCGCCTGAAATAGTCAATAGCTGTATTGGTAACAATTCGTCTTATCCAGCCTTCAAGTGAACCGTTTGCATTAAACTTCTCAAGACTTGTAAAAACTTTTATGAATGCTTCCTGCAAAATATCCTTTGCCTCAACCCTGTCGCCGCTATATGAAAGGCAAATCCGATACATCGCTTTAAAATACTTTTTATACAATTGCTTTTGCAGCTTTCTATCATTATGCAAGCAACCTCTAATCAAGACTAAATCCTCTTCACGTGATCTTGCATCCATAAGATTTAAATTCTATTCATTTATTGTTATAGAAGTTGATTCCTTAATCCTGTTAAAAACCGCATTATAAATTTGACTGTTAATATATTTACTTAAAAAAATATAATCTGTATCATCAATTACACCTATGAATGCTCCGTTTAACATTTCTGGTGTAATAACTGAGAACCAATATGATGGGTCAAATTTCAGATTGCCTTTATTTACAATATTCTTATCCAGAATTACCTCCAATTCCCCATTTCTGTTTTGTGATAGAATTTGAAAAGTTAATGGATCATTAACCACAAGAATTACATTTTTAGTTGTAAAATTACTAACAAACTTACCTTCAACCTGGATGCATGGTTTAATATCCTCAAGGTAATCTTCAATGATTTCTCCCAGATCTTCCTGTAATTCTTCCAAATCGTCATCATCGTCGTCGTCATCATCATCATCATCGTCGTCGTCGTCATCTTCTTCTTCCACATCCTGAAGCCATTCTTCAATGTCTTCAATCAGTTCCTTCTCTTTCGCATCGGGCTGAAAAACCAGGGAAAAAGAAATTGGATTATAGACACCTTGAGGTATATCAAATTTTATTGTTTCATTTGATTTGTTTGATCTTATTACATGGATATCCCCAGGGGAGAAACTTCTCGTTAAAAAAACATCGCCACCTGTCTCCCTATAACCATGAATATCTATAGATTTTAATCTCAGACTAATAGTATTTATTATTAGCATGCCGTTAATTACAGGTTCCTCATCAATTGAAAAGTTCAGTCTGAAATCAGCAGGAAGCGTATAATCATCCTTTGTACAGCCCATCAATAAAATAATTAACAATGTAAAAAGTACTTCAATACGAATATTTATCCTTTTCATAATTCTAACCTATAGTCAATGCCTCTTCATAAATAAAACGAGTGGTTTCTTGAAAGGTTGTAGCAAACATTGTAATATTTTTATATATTGGGGCAGAGGGGAAGACAAATCAGGAATATTTAACGATATACAAAGGAAAATAAAAAATCATTACATTTGCAACTGCAAAAAAAGTAAAAATGGCATATCACAAATCATCAGAAAAAAGAATCAGGCAAACAGTCGGAAGGACTAAAAGGAACAAATATTATGCAAAAACAATGCGTAATGCCCTCAGGGATTTTCGTGCTACCACAACGAAAAAAGATGCGGATGAATTGGCTCCAAAATTAAATTCTATGCTTGATAAACTCGCTAAGAGAAACATTATTCATAAAAAGAAAGCATCAAATCTTAAATCATCTGTAAGCAGGCATGCTAACAGCTTGAAATAAAGATCAGGGAATTATATGATCAGGGTGTCTTTAAAGCGCCCTTTTTTTATTATCTTGTGTGCGGAATATTAAATTTCGCTGCATGTCTCTAAAAATTACCGACTGGGCTGTAGAGGACAGACCCAGGGAAAAGCTTATCCGGAAAGGTGCTTCAACACTGAGCGATGCCGAATTACTGGCTATCCTTATCAATTCGGGCATAAAACAAAAATCGGCTTTGGATCTTGCCAGGGAACTACTTGGAATTGTAAATAATAATCTGAACAGCCTTGGCAAGCTTACCATTGCGGATCTCAGGAAACTGAATGGCATAGGCCCGGCAAGAGCTGTCACAATAGCTGCTGCCCTTGAACTTGGGAGACGGAGAAAACTCGCAGAAGTTGAAGATGTCACTCAGATAAAATGCTCAAAAAATGTTGCTGACATTTTCGGACCCATTCTCTCAGATCTTGTCCATGAAGAGTTCTGGATCCTGTTCCTCAACAGATCCAATAAAGTAATAAACAGGATGAAGCTCAGCCAGGGCGGCATCAGCGGAACAGTCACCGATGTCAGGATAATTATGAAAAAAGCTATTGAATACCTTGCCTCAGGAATAATTGTATGCCATAATCATCCTTCAGGCAACCTTAATCCAAGTGATTCTGACTCAAAAATAACACAGAAGATTAAGGAGGCAGGAATACTTATGGACATACAACTGCTTGACCACATAATAATTGCCGATAAGGACTACTTCAGTTTTGCTGATAACGGACTGATATGATCATGCAGGACTTTTGCCCGGAAATAAAGGGTACTATCTTATAAGCTTTCCGACTCTTACTACATCAGCACTATCGTCCAGATCGGCAAGCAGTTGAGAAATCGTTTTTCCCAATATAGGATGAACGAGATCCGGAGCAATCTCAAGTAAGGGAACCAGAACGAATCCTCTTTTATGAAGTAGCGGATGCGGAATTGTGAGTGCTTTCGTTTCCATTATCTCATCTCCATAAAAAAGAATATCGAGATCTATTATCCTTGACTTATATCCTTCCCCTTCCCTTACCCTTCCGATAAACAATTCTATCATTAAAAGCCGCCCAAGCAATTCAAACGGGCTTAGGCTTGTTGAAATCTCTGCAACAATATTAAGGAAGCTGTTGTCACTCTGAAAGCCCCAGGGCCCGGTTTCATATACGCAAGAGACACTCCGGACTTTTCCGGCATGAGCTTCGATCATATTCAAGGCTTCCTTGAGATTGTTTTCCCTGTTACCTAAATTTGTACCTATGCCAAGATATACTTTCTGCATCATTAAAAATTTGAAGCATATCAAATGTATTAAATCAATTAACAAATTATATCTTCGCTATGTTTTTATTATTCTAAGCATCCAAGTAATAAACTATTTTTGCTATGAAGAACTTTCTTATCTACACCCTGGCAACAATTACAGGAATTATTCTGGCTTCAATTTTATTCTTCCTTATCGTTATCGGCAGCATTAGTACAATGGTTGCTGTCGGAGACAAAAAAGTATCCATAAGTGAAAATTCTGTGCTCGTTTTGAAGACAAATGTGCAGATCCCCGACAGAAGTGATCCTAATCCATTTGCAGGTATTGATATAACTAACATGACAATCTCGCCTGTATCCGGGTTAAATGAGATTCTTAAAAACCTCGATAAGGCTGCGTCAGATCCAAAAATTAAAGGAGTATTGATTGATAATGGAATAATGCCTTCAGGCTGGGCCACAATGGAAGAAATCAGGAATGGTCTCAGAAAGTTCAAAGAGAGTGGCAAATTCGTTATTGCATATTCTGATTATTCGCTCGAACAACAGAGCTACTATCTTTCCACTGCTGCAGACAGGATCTTTATTAATCCTGCTTCAACTATCAATTTTAAAGGTTTGACCGGAGAAGTTATGTTCTATAAGAAAGCTCTTGAGAAGATAGGAATGGAGGTTCAGGTAATCAGACACGGGAAATTCAAGGGAGCTGTCGAACCTTTTATTCTGGACAAACTGAGTGATGAAAATAAAGAACAGATAAAAGACTACGTTGGCTCAATCTGGAATCATGTTGTTAAAATGACGGCTGAGTCAAGAGGCCTGACAGAATCCCGTATTAATGAACTCGCAGATAATCTTACAGGTACTGTTCCAACAGAAGCTCTTGACGCAGGACTGATCGATGGATTAATTTACCGCGATGAATTAAATGATACCATTAAGATTTTATCAGGCCTTACAACAGATGACAAGATCAATTTCGTCTCAATGTCAAAATATACAAAAGTACCTGATCCAAAAAAGGTCCTTACAGTTAAATCAAGGATATCAGTTATCTATGCTTCAGGATCAATTGTAATGGGAAAAGGTAACGTAAGCAATATCGGAGGAGACAATTACTCGGAAATAATTAGGAAAGAGAGATTGGATTCAACAGTTAAAGCTATCGTTCTGAGAGTTAATTCCCCCGGAGGAAGTGCAAATGCCTCAGACATAATATGGAGAGAACTTGAACTTGCGGCTAAAGTAAAACCGGTTGTAATTTCAATGGGAAACTATGCTGCCTCCGGTGGTTATTATATTGCCTGTCCCGGCACAAAAATTTATGCCAACCCTACAACTATATCAGGTTCAATCGGTGTTTTCGGACTTTTACCGAATGCCGGGAAACTGCTTGAGCAGAAAATCGGGATCAACATTGAAACAGTAAAAACGAATGAGAATTCCGATTTCCCGTCAATATACCGCCCTATGAGTGCTTATGAAAAAGAGGTTGTGCAGAAAAGTATTGAAAAGACTTATTCAGATTTTGTAAGCAAAGTCGCTTCCGGAAGGGATATGAAGTTTGAATCCGTTGACAGCATAGGCCAGGGCCGTATCTGGAGCGGAACAAGCTCTTTGAAATTAGGACTTGTCGATGAGATAGGAGGATTGAATGATGCAATTAAGGAAGCTGCTAAACTGGCAAAAACAGAAACCTATTCGATAAGGGAATTACCTGTGGCAGAAGATCCATACATGATGCTGCTGAAACAGATGAGCGGTGAAGTAAAAATGAATAAGCTAAAGAAGGAAATCGGCGAAACTTTCGGATTCTATCGTGAACTGCTTGAGATACGTGATCTGACAGGGATACAGGCCCGCTTACCATATTTCATTGAGATCCATTAATTGATGCTGAAAAAAAGAAGCATATTTCTTTATCCCTTATCATTCCTATATGGATTGGTGATAGAAATAAGGAATTTCCTTTTTAATGCAAAAATTTTTAAATCAGTTGAATTTAAGATACCGGTTATCTGTGTTGGCAATATAAGTGCCGGAGGAACAGGGAAAACGCCACATACCGAATACCTTGCCGGACTCCTCAGAGAAAAATTCAAAGTGGCAGTTCTAAGCAGAGGGTATAAAAGAAAATCTTCGGGATTTATACTGGCAGATGAAACAAAAACAGTTAATGACATCGGTGATGAACCCTGGCAGATATCAAGGAAGTTCCCGGATATAACAGTTGCCGTTGACAGTAACAGAGTGCGGGGAGTACAAAAAATACTGGAATTAAAACCTGAAACAGGGGTAATTATTCTGGATGACGGATATCAGCATAGAAAACTCACTCCGGGATTCTCAATACTTCTTACAGATTATAACAGACTTATGACGAAGGATCATCTTCTTCCCTACGGCAACCTTCGCGAACCGGTGCATAATTCACACAGGGCTGATATAATAATAATAACCAAATCTCCTGAAACAATATCTCCGATGCAGAAACGCATCTTTGCAAAAGAGATCCGGAAAGCTCCTTTCCAAACCCTTTATTTCACATCAATAAAGTATTTTCATCCTGTTCCGGTATTCAATAATAAAAAAATTTATCCGTTCCGTTATGACCATGAAAAAAAGATGGATTGCGGAATAATACTTGTAACAGGAATTGCCAATCCTTATCCCTTGCTTGAATTCATCAAAGTAAATTTCTGTGAAACAGAACACCTGCAATTTGAGGATCATCACTCTTTTACTTCAAATGATATAGAAAGGATCTCTGCTGCCCTTAAAAAACTTAAAAGCACCTTAAAGTTTGTTTTCACGACAGAAAAAGATGCTGTAAGGTTAAGGGGATTTGCTAATATTGCAGAACCTTTGAGATCATTATTATATTACATTCCCATAGGAATTGATTTTCCGAACAATGACAAAGAAGACTTTGATAACCTGATAGTTAACTATGTTAGAAAAAATAAACGAAACAACAGAGTTTCTGAAAGAAAAAGGCATTCCTGAACCCGATGCCGGTATTATTCTGGGTACCGGTCTTGGAGGCCTCACGTCCCGGATAAAGGTACTTTTAGAATTTGATTACAAGGATATCCCTAACTTCCCTGTTTCAACAGTTGAAGGTCATGAAGGCAAACTGATATTCGGGGAATTCGGTAAAAAGAAAATCGTTGCAATGAAAGGACGTTTTCATTTCTATGAAGGTTATGGGACAGATCGTATTGCATTACCGGTCAGAGTCCTGAAATACCTCGGGATAAAATGTCTTTTTCTCTCCAACGCCGCAGGAGGCTTGAATCCAGCTTTTGAAATCGGCGATATAATGATAATTACCGATCATATCAACCTGCTCCCCAACCCGCTTATTGGGCCAAATGACGAACGCATCGGAACACGCTTCCCTGATATGAGTAAAGCTTACGACAGAGACCTGATCAATAGAGCCATACTGATAGCTGACAAACATAATATCAAAGTTCATAAGGGTGTCTACCTTGGAACAACAGGCCCTACATTCGAGACGCCGTCAGAATATAAGTACTTCAGGATAATCGGTGCTGATGCAGTAGGAATGTCAACTACCACTGAAGTAATTGTGGCAAGACATATGAATCTCCCCTGCTTTGCCGTCAGCATAATAACAGATCTTGGTGTTGAAGGGAAAATAAGTTATACAACTCATAAGTCCGTACTAGAGGAAGCTGACAAGGCAGAAGAGAAGTTAACAACTATTATGACTGATCTGATTTCATCTCTTTAAATAAAACAGCCTGATAGCCGGTCCTTTCCAAAACTTCAGGGCAGATCATTCACCTTATCACAGTACATACCTTTTTAAAGGATCCGGTCTTTCCATTATCGTTATATATATTGATAAGGATTATGTAAATACCTGTTTGCACAAGCGATCCGTTTTCATCAATCCCATCCCAGACCAGAGTAGCTTCGGTACCTGAAAGATAGTTTTCTGCCAGTTTTAAAATAAGACTGCCTGTTTCGTTAAAAATTGCAGCTGATATAATATTACCGGGATCCTCAAAATTAAAATCCATAAGCAGGATATCCTCATTGCCATCATTATCAGGCGTTATCCTTCGGGAAGACAGTATTATCTGATCGCCGGAGCTGTTTACTGGTCCCCACATTGAATTTACTGCTCCGGGAGTTCCCCAGCCTGAGCTTTCTGAAGCTGAATGCCAGCTCTGGCTTTTCTCCGAAGGCATTTCTGGACGAACCTTTTCAAGCGAGATCCCCTCATTATCTGAAATAAGGGAATGATGCATCTTCTCAGAATAAATTACTTCATCCAAAACATCCAACTTTCTGTCCAGAAGAAGTAAATGTCCTTTATCATCCGGCATTGAAGACAGGGAAGATACTTTGTGAATATGTTCACTATCAGCGGAAATATACGCAGATACAACAATTTCCGGATTCGTGGTGAATGCATATATCGATCCCGGAAGAATACATCTGCTTTCCTGCGAAATACATTTGATACCAGAGGTGTCTCCTGTCTGATGGTTTATTGATGCTGTAAACAATTGTGATGCGTCAATAATCTTTTCCGAAATATTTACCAGTTCAAGGAAATCGCAACAATCAGGTAATGGATTAAATAGCAACTCATTAAATACTATGTCTTTTCTGTCTGCATTTTCCGTCAGTCCAAACCGGAATGATCCCGTTATTGCCTGGTTCTCTGAAAAATCTGTCAGGTCCCTGGAAACAACAAATGAATAAATTGTCCCTTTTTCAAGAGGCTCAATCAGTCTGATATCAAAGCGGCGATAAAGCGGATCGTTAACTGATATATCTGAAATTTCTCTTCCTCTTATTGAAACAGCTCCCTGTTTTTCAGTTAAAAAAGGCAGGCTCTCAGAGAATAAGATCTCCACTCTCAAACTGTCTGAAGGAAAGACATTTTCTATGCCATAAAAAGCCTGATCCGGATTTGTACCTGATACTGAATTTCTCCTGCCCGGTGTACCACCTGTCCGCGAATCAGAAGCTTTCCAGTTATTTACTGTATGGAAAGGATAATCCGTATCTATTATCTCAAGAGACCATCCTCCCTCTTCCTTTAGCCTGTCATTATACCAGTCTGATGTGTATTCAATCCCGTGAATGAACTTCCCCTGATCGTCATTAATAAAAACTACTCCTTTATTTCCGGGAAGTGAAGGGAATGATTTGAAACCGATAACCCTTCCATAATCCCTGAATTTAGTAGTATCGGTATGTGAACAAAGAATAAGATATTCACCGGGCCCTATCTCAACCCGCGGAAATGTTACACAATTATCGCCTGAACAAAAGCGCCACTTTTCAAGGCTGATATAAGAGCCTGAACGGTTATGGATCTCGACATATTCCCTCTGAGGAAGACTGACAGGGGGATCTGGGTCTGCCATAATTTCAGAAATAATAACATCTCCGCAAGATGCATCGGAGATTGTAATCATTTCCTCAACAGCAGCCTGAAACTTGTTTTGTGATGGTGTTTTAATAACTATCTGGCTGAATGTCAGCAAAGGCAATAACATCACCACTAAAATAACTTTTCTCATGCAGCGGGACAGATTAAAAAAAAAGTTAATTTTGGCTGTTTTATATTAAATAAAATTAGTAATTAACTTTTAAATTTTCAAACATTTAAATTATGAAAATAGCAGTGGTTGGTGCAACCGGGATGGTTGGCCGTACAATGATGAAACTCCTTGAAGAAAGAAATTTTCCTCTTACTGAAATTATTCCCGTAGCTTCAGAAAAATCAGTTGGAAAAGAACTGATATTTAAAGGAAAACCCGTTAAGGTCGTTTCAATTATGGATGCTGTCAAAGCTAAACCGGTATTTGCTATTTTCTCAGCCGGGGCAACAACTTCAAAAGAGTGGGCTCCTGTTTTTGCTAAAAATGGTATTATTGTCATAGATAATTCCTCAGCCTGGAGAATGGATGATAATGTTCCACTCGTAGTGCCTGAAATTAACAGTCATGTCATAAAAAAAGGCGTTAAACTCATTGCCAATCCTAACTGTTCAACAATCCAGATGGTAATGGCCCTTGCACCGCTTCACAGGAAATATAAAATAAAAAGATTAGTTGTAGCTACCTATCAGTCTGTAACAGGAACAGGTGTAAAAGCTGTCGCCCAGATGGAAAATGAAAGAAAAGGAATCAAAGGAGAAATGGCCTATGCACATCCTATTGATATGAATTGTTTTCCTCATGGCGGAAGCTTCCAACCTGACACTTACACTACAGAAGAACAGAAACTGATTGATGAGACAAGGAAAATCCTCGAGGATCAGTCAATAATGGTGACGGCAACAGCTGTCAGGATTCCGGTTGTCGGAGGCCATTCAGAAGCAGTGAACGTGGAATTCGAAAAAGAATATGATCTCAATGACGCAATATCTCTGATGAAAAATTTCCCGGGTATTGTGATCTATGATAATCCGTCTGAAAACAAATATCCCATGCCGATATTATCTCATAACAGGGATGAGGTTTTTGTTGGAAGAATTAGAAGAGATCATTCAAAGGAAAAATGCCTGAATCTGTGGATTGTTTCTGATAATATCCGCAAGGGGGCATCAACAAATACCATCCAGATAGCAGAATATATGGTAGCCAATATGCTCTATTAACAGCTAAACAAGACCGGAAGAACTACAAGCTTTCATAAATTGCAGGATCGCCAAACAAAAAATCATTGTAGGGATATCTTGTAACATGTATCTTTTTTACATTTTGGTAGAGGATCTCGCGAAGCTCTTCAATATTCTCCATTGTTAAAGCCGAGATAAAAACTACCGGGTGATTCTTGTCGTTGGCCATCCATGTTTTCTTAAGATCGTCAAGTGAGTAATTCTCTTTTTTAAAGGGAGTCAGGTCATCTTCTGCCTTTGCCTTAAAAGAGAAGGCATCAATCTTATTGAAAACGATTATTTGTTGTTTTTCAGATGCTTTAAGATCACACAGGGTTTCATTCACTATTCTTATCTGGTCTTCAAATCCGGGGTGAGAAATATCCACTATATGCATCAGAATGTCTGCCTCTCTTACTTCATCGAGTGTTGATTTGAAAGATTCAACAAGATGATGCGGCAGCTTTCTTATGAAACCGACTGTGTCGGACAAAAGAAAAGGCAGGTTTTCGATAACTACTTTACGGACAGTCGTATCAAGGGTTGCAAAAAGCTTATCCTCTGCAAACACATCTGATTTACTCAATAAGTTCATTATTGTTGACTTTCCTACATTTGTATATCCTACAAGGCTGACCCGAACCATCTTTCCACGATTCTTTCGCTGGACTGACATCTGTATATCGATCTTCTTCAACTGCTCTTTAAGAAGGGAAATCCTGTCTCTTATTATCCGCCTGTCAGTTTCTATCTCTTTCTCTCCAGGGCCTCTCAATCCTATCCCTCCTCTCTGCCTTTCAAGGTGGGTCCACATACCAGCCAGCCTTGGAAGAAGATACTGATACTGAGCAAGTTCTACCTGAGTGCGTGCATAAGACGTTCTTGCTCTTTTAGCAAAAATATCAAGGATGAGGTTTGTACGGTCAAGGATTCTGCAATTCAGTATCTTTTCAATATTTCTGATCTGACTTCCGGAGAGCTCATCATCGAAAACTGCAATGTCAATCCTGTTATCAGAAACATATGTAGCTATCTCAGAGATTTTTCCTGATCCGACAAAAGTTCGTGGATTTTGTAAATCAGCCTTCTGGATGAATCTTTTTACAGGAACTGCACCTGCAGTCTCTGCAAGGAATGAAAGTTCATCTATGTAATCCTGTGTCTCCCGTTCGTCCTGCCCCGGATAACATATCCCGATCAGTATCGCTCTCTCCGCCTGCTGTTCTGTTTCAATCATCTAAATAATCAACCTTCTGTTACTCTGAATTGACCCTCTGATAGCCTGTTTCAGGGATTCTGAGCATCTAATAACCATTTCAATATCAGACGGAAATGGTACGATCTGTGTTTTTGTTTTTTGAAGCTGTCTGGAATTAAGTGCTCCGATGTCTCCAACAGCCCTTGCAGATATGTTTTCAAATGTAGAACGTGCCCCGATGGGATCCTTTTTAATCAGCTTGGCGGGATTTAACTGTATAGTTTCAATATCACCCTCAATGGCACATGACTTTGTCTGAAGCGTTGATATCAGAGCACATTGGAGAGTCTTGTATTTTTTTATCCTGATGTCATTACCGGCTGTATCCTTCATTACATTGCCCTTAGCATCAAGCTGGTATGTGAATCCGTCCTCAATGTCCCGTTTTATTACAGAATCTATCTGAGCTGTCTGATCAGGACTGACTATAACATTTCTTATGTTTACATTTATCTGGTAATCATACTGGACGCTCTGGTCAAGATCAACCGTATAAAATTCAACCCATTCCCTATTTAAAGCTTGAAGATCGACCGAAAGAAGATCTTCCTGAAATTCCTGAGGAAAATTTATCAGTGACGTATTATTAAGAGTAACAAATACACGGCTAATACCCAGTTCCCTGGCTTCCATGATCCTGTTATCTATTCCTTCATAATCACCAACATATTCCCTGGCTCTTACAAATTCGGCAAAAGCTTGTCTATATGAATCCTTTGTCTTGTTCTTCATCAATTCATTTCCATGGGCGAAATAATAATCAGCCGACTTTCTCTTAGCTGCTACCATTTCTGCTATGTAATCAACATAGGGGAATTCAATTGTTTTATTTCTCAGGCTGAGAGGCATAACAGTTCTTACAAGTGTCTGCCTGTCACTCATCCTTTGATATATTTGATAAATCTCATCCCAGTTCTGAGGCCTGTCTTCCACCTTGAGGAATCTTATTCTTTCGTTATCCTGTTCGTTAGCAATAACAAAGGATCTTTGAAGTATATGGATCTGTTTTTCATCATCAGCATTTCTTCGCAGCTGTTTTACAGCGGAAGCTATGGCGTTATCATAGTTGCCTTTTTCCAATTGTTTTTTTGAGGATCCGCATCCCGATAGGATTATTGAAACCGCGAAAATCAGAAGCAAATTTCTTTTCATAAATTATCCTTTTTTTGTCCTAATATATTAAAAAGTCATAAACAGAAATAATCTGTTATGAACACACAGCTATTGAATATTAACCATCAGATAGCAAAATTCAGCGGAAATGAATACCTGACTCTTACCGGCTGGCCTCTCTGTCTCCCGGGGCTCCATCTGGGTGATTCCCGAATGGCTTTCACTGCTACGCTATCTATAATAGGATGCAATCCTTTGACCACTGTAACATTGCTTACACTGCCATCTGCCTCGATAATAAAAGTCAGGAAAACCCTGCCCTGGATCTTTTTGTCGATGGCTTCCTGAGGATAATTGATTTTATTCTGCACCCAAAGCCTGAATTTATTCAGATCACCACCCCTGAATGAAGGCATTGTCTCAACTATGAACAGAGGCTCTCCGTAATCAGAGCCCCACCCTTCGCCATCAAAAATATCGTCACCAAAACCTGATCCCATATATCCCATGTATGATGTATCAACAGGTTCAAGAAGTGCCTGATCAATAGTTGCCATTATTGGTTCAAAGGGCATTATAGTATCTACTATTTCAGGAGGCGAATATTTTACTGATTCCTCGATCTTAATTGCCCCCTGTTCCCTGGGAGGAGGGGCAGCCGGAATATAAAACTCCTCTTGCGGAGGCTCCAGTACGTCCATATTGACAGATACATATCTTGAGCCGCCGCCGCCATACACTGTCATATCTGCCGGTTTTCTTGCAATGAAAGGGATTATTACAAGAGAACTTCCTATAAAAACCGCAATTATCAGTGCAACCAACAGGGTTCCATTATATTTCTTCCTCAGCTTATAGGCCCCATAGTCCTTATTCCGGAACTCAAAGACCAGATCATCAAAATCTTTTATATTAGCTAAATCATTCTTCATCCTGATATTTGCCGGACAAGCAATTTATATTTATTATATAACGGAAAAAGTTATCAAATTGTTAAGATTCGGCTTTTTTTGCTAATTTCATTTTATAAGGCGCAAAATTACAAAATAGCACAACACAGACAAAACTTAGCTGATCCGTGTAATTAAGGTTTAATTTATTCCAATTTTTTTCTATTTTTACGAAGTTTTTCAAGGGTTTGGCTTAAGCCTGATTGTCCGGATAACTATTGGGATCGGGAGGCTAAAGCGTTTGAAACATTATTTGTTATTTTCTTTTGGGGATTTAGCTCAGTTGGCTAGAGCGTTTGACTGGCAGTCAAAAGGTCAGGGGTTCGATTCCCCTAATCTCCACATCCTCGCCCTTCTTAGCTGGCTAAGAAGGGCGATCTATTTCTTAAAAGCCAAATGAAAACTGTCCTGGTACAAAAAACAAACAGTATATACTTTCCGGTTAATATAACAATATTGCAGTAAGAAATAATTCAACTCACAACATTGACAGGCGATCCTGCAAGGAAAGCTTTAATATTACAGACCGCTGTATCCATCAGCCTGGATCTTGATTCATGTGTTGCCCAGCCGATGTGAGGGGTTATGATACAATTTTTCGCCTGTAACAAAGGATTATCTGCAGAAGGAGGTTCAACCGAAAGGACATCCAGACCCGCGCCGGCGATAATTCCTTCATTCAACGCTTGTGCCAGATCTTCCTCAACAATGATCTGACCACGTGAGGTATTGATTAAAAAAGCTGTGGGCTTCATTAATCTTAAGTTCTTGATATTAATAAGTTCTGATGTTTCTTCTGTCAGCGGACAATGAAGTGTTACTATATCCGAATCGGAAAGGAGCTCATTAAGTGAAGTCATAGTAACCCCGGCAGGATATAAATTCTCAGGCAGGAATTTGTCGGAAGCCAAGACTCTCATCCCAAATGCCTGGGCTATCTCACTCACTTTTCTGCCTATATCACCTAAGCCTATGATCCCGATATTCTTGGAAGCAAGTTCTATCAAAGAAAAATCATTGTAAGTAAAATCCATTGATTTTGACCATTTCCCTTCCATTACAAGGTCACTCTGCCTTTGAACACGGTGGCACAGTTCAAGGATCAATGCAAAGGTTAGCTGAGCAACGGAATTTGTTCCGTATGATGGTATATTGCTCACAATTATTCCCATTTGCCCTGCAAACTCAGTATCTACATCATCACAGCCTGTGGCAAGAATTCCAATATACTTCAGATGTGTCAGCGACTTTAATATATCAGCATCAAGAACAGTTTTGTTTGTAAGAATTATATCTGCATCCTTTGATCTTTCTATAATTTTCTCCCTGGGGGTCCTGTCGTAAACTTTCAGATCCCCAAACATTCTTAATCCATCCCAGCTCAGATCACCGGGGTTCAAAG
This sequence comes from Bacteroidales bacterium, assembly GCA_035414025.1. Lineage (GTDB taxonomy): Bacteria > Bacteroidota > Bacteroidia > Bacteroidales > VadinHA17 > LD21. The sequence goes on from DAONXX010000036.1 coordinate 18,677, forward strand.
TATATCCGTCAAGAACAACAATATTCATGGCCTGTTTTTGATTTAAATAATTTAACTATGAAAGGCGCTCTCTAAATGCTTCACCTAACGAAAACAAAATAATGAAAATTTAAATATCTTATGTTTATTAAAAATTTTTATCCTCTTCCAGAGAAATCGTAATACAGAAATATTATAAATTTTTGTAATATACTTAAGCCATGTACCTGAAAAATAATTATAACCCTTTGTGTTTTAACATCTGAATTCCCCTATATTTGTTTTATTATATCACATAACATTTTATTAAAAACAATTATGAAAATTGCTAATCTTTTTTCAATCAGAACCTTTTCAGGTTTATTTGTCTTCTTTTTAACCTCGGCAGGGTTGTTAGCCCAACCTGATTTTTCTGGTACCTGGGGACTTAATGAATCAAAAAGCAACTTCGGGAACAGTGAATTCCGCATGGCAGCTGTTACAATGGTTGTTGCACAGCAAGGAAACACACTTTCCGTCGAATCTGCACAACCCGGTTTTGATGGCGGAGAAATGAAACAATCAGCAAGTTATAACCTTGATGGAAATCCTTCAGAAAATTCGGGTTTCATGGATATAATGAGGAAATCAGTCATATCATGGTCGGCTGACAAGAGTGCAATGACAATTACGACAACTATGAATTTCGATGGCAATGAGTTTAAAACAACCGAAACATGGAAACTCTCTGCTGATAGTAAGGAGATAGCAATAGAACAGATAATACCAATGCCTGATGGAGAAATCAAATTCAACCTTGTTTATGATAAAAAATAAATAAGACATAAAGCAAATTTCATAGAGAGGGTGTCTCAAAAGCCAATAGAATTACCCCCTGCCCACTAAAGGAATTCCTCCTAGATACTGAACATCTGAAAGTTTTATCGGGAGACCGAATAGTTATCAGGATGGGTAAAAAGAAAGGCTGGCTTTTAAGACATCCTCTTTTTTATATTTTATATACTATGAATAAAGTTTAACCTGATATAAATAAATACAGGAATAAACCTGAAAGAA
>DAONXX010000037.1:0-18959 GCA_035414025.1 Bacteroidales bacterium
CCTGTGAAAAAACAGAAGATGAACCTTCCATAACGGCAAATAACCTGAAAGGGATGTTTGTTGTATGTGAAGGTGTTTATGGTAAGGCCAACGGCGATATCACCTTTTACAATTCCGAATCGGGACAGACAACGAAAAGTCTGTATTACGCGGTGAACGAAGTGGAACTGGGTGATGTTGTACAGTCATTTGAAATAGTTGATACACTTGGATTTATAGTAGTAAATAATTCCCAGAAAGTGACAGTGGTAAATATGAAGGACTTTAAAGTGGTTAAAACCATTGACGGGTTTTCATATCCACGCAGCGTTGTTCGTGCAGATGATAATTCTGTTTATGTGTCCAACGGAAATGGTTTTTCAAATAACTATGTATATAAGATCAACTTATCAACACTTGAAAAATCCGATTCACTTCAGGTAAGTACAGGGCCTGAAAAACTGCTAAGCGTTAATTCAAAGGTATATGCAGCAATTGCAGGAGGATTTAATAACGATGGTAATACTGTGATTGAAATTGATCCATTATCATTTTCTGTGGTCAATACGTTTACTGTATTCTCTCTACCTGTGGATATTGCAGCTGATAAAAACAATGATATATGGGTATACTGTAAAGGAATTCCGGATTACTCAAATTATCCTGATATAACATATTCAGATGCAGGAATAAACAAGATCAATACATCGGCAAAAATCGTAGAGAACTCATTCCCGATCACCAATATGAGCTCTACAGGGATAAACAATATTACGGTAAGCAAAGATGGCAGCCAGGTTTATTATCTCAATGACGCACTGTATTCAATGCCGGTTTCGGCTACATCGTTACCAACTTCAAAAGTGGTTGATCAGTATTTTTACGGTCTGGATGTGGATCCTCAGACAGGCAATATTGTCTGCCTGGATGCAGTTGATTCCAGGGCAGTTGTCTATTCTTCGACCGGTTCAAAACAAACTGAATTTGAAACTGCAAAGTTTCCTAATTCAGTTGTCTTCAGCTATTAAGCGCTAATGTCAAGTCAGTAAAGGAGTTAACAGTGATTTGTTGCCTGTATTGTTGCTGAATCTGCAGATCGCTAATAGTATGTGTGTCATGTAATTAGGCAGAAAACAGATCCGCATTCTTCAGGAATTTTCACAATCTCTGATTGTGATTAAATTTAGTTGCTTTGATGCAGGATTTTATGAACAATTTATTATATTGTTTGTCTGATTTCAGACAGAAATAATATTGTTCTATGAAAACAGTTTGCGGTAAAACTTTTATCATTTTTTTACTCCTTATCTTTTCTGCGGATGCTGTAAATGCACAGAAATTGACTGAAGCAGAGAGGTTATATTATTTCATGGGGACAAAAGACCGTATTAACGGGGCTACTTCAGCGAGACATATCGATGAGGTGAATTACACCGATATCTATGACAGGAGTTTGCTTATGCATGCTTCTGTAAGAGGTCTGAACCGGATATCGAAGATACTTCTAAGGAAGGGAGCTGATCCTGATCTTCAGGCTATTGACGGGGTTACTGCACCCATGTATGCTGTTTATAATGGACATACAAGGATATTTAAAATGCTTATGGTAAGAGGCTTCAACCTCGATATTCAGTCAATTGACGGTTTTACGGTTTTGATGATTGCATCGCAGAAAGGGCGCAGTGACATGGTTCAGATGCTGCTGGATAAGGGAGCAAATCCGAATCTCCGGACTTATGACGGGTATTCTTCATTGATGCTTGCAGCTGAAAATGGTTTTACGAAAGTCATTAAGATGTTACTTGATAAAGGGGCAAGTGTCAATCTGCAGGATGTAAACAGCGGGACTACAGCCCTTATGCAGGCTTCCGTATATGGTTTTTATGATGTGATAAACCTTCTGCTCAACAGCGGAGCTGATCCCAACCTCCAGAATAATGAAGGAACAACTGCACTTATGATGGCTTCATTGTATGGCAATTTTGATGTAGTGAAGCTGCTGATTGACCGTGGTGCAGATTTGAATAAAGTTTCAAATGATGGTACAAGTGCTCTTTTCCTTTCTGCCATGAACGGACACACTGATATTGTAAAGCTTCTGATAGCAAAAGGAGCAGAACCAAGTTCTGAGGAATCTGACGCTGCAAATGCTCTTACAATAACTGCTGAAGACAGGCTTGCTGAGGCAATCCGAATGAGACTATACAGGGGATTGAATGATGAATTGCCAAATTCTGAAAATGTTACTGCCACATTGACCCTGGGCAGTGACGGAAGACTTGAAGCAATAAGGTTATCGGAGGATAAGAAAACAAACCCTGCCATGCTTGCCGGTTCGGAAAAAACAACTGCCTTCATACGTGCATCCCAAAGTGGTCATATAGCAATAGTTAAGCTTGCCTTAAGAAAAAACACACCTTTTGATTCAAGGCAGAAAGAAAGGTTTACCGATCTGATGGTGGCTTCCCTGAACGGTCATGCAGAGATTGTAAAACTGCTTGCCGATAACGGGGCTGAACTTAATCTGAAAAGCAACGATGGTTCTAGTGCTCTTATATTTGCATCGCAGAATGGCAATGCAGAAGTTGTGAAAGTCTTGCTTGAGAAAGGTGCCGATCCCGGTCTGAAAGATAATAAGGATAAAACTGCTCTTGACTATGCCGGAAATCCTGATGTCAGGAGCCTATTTTTAAGATAGCGGAAGATATGATTTCGAATCTGCAAATTGGCAGATGAAACTTACAGCAAGGGCTTGAGATGCCTCTTGCTATTTTGCTGATATTTCTTTCTTCTGATTTATGACAATTGTACTGCCGTTAGCCTTTCAGGAGCTGTAAATATGAGCAGCACAGGGCTAATGGCTTTTCAGAATTGCCGAACATGGAATCAATTGAATATTGGTAATCTAATTACTATTTTTACGATCAGTTTTTCACTAATAAAATATATCTGCTATGATAGTGACTTGTGTCTATGTACATGTGAAACCTGAAGCTGTTGAAGACTTTATTAAAGCTTCGCTGTCGAATCATCTTGAATCGGTTAAGGAGCCTGGCAATCTGAGATTTGACATTATAAGGCAGGCAGATGATCCCTGCCGCTTTATGTTTTATGAGGCTTATGAATCTGAAGAAGCAGCTGCAGCTCATAAAAATACTCCCCATTATCTTAAATGGAGAGATACCGTAAAAGGTATGATGGCTGAGCCAAGGCTCGGAGTGAAACATATTATTCTTCAACCTGATAATCCAAAAAAATGGTAAGATCTTTTAATTTCTCCAGATTGCCGCTTATTTATTTCGGCGCAGGTAAAATTGGACTGCTCCCCGGATTTGTAAAAAAATACGGGGATTCAGTACTGATTGTTTCCGGGAAGAGTTCCTTTCTTAAATCAGAAAAGGCGGAAAGATTGTTTGATGAACTGAAAAAATCCGGTATCAGCTTTCAGATCACAACTGTTGAAGGCGAGCCTTCTCCGGATATTGTTGACAGTGTGGTAAGGAGATATAGCACCGAAAGAATAGACGCTGTTATAAGCATAGGAGGGGGGAGTGCGATAGATGCCGGAAAAGCAGTTTCAGCTATGATCTACAAGAAAGAATCTGTTCAGGACTATCTGGAAGGAGTGGGCAGCAAGGATCATCCCGGATCGAAGCTGCCTTTCATTGTAATCCCGACAACCTCCGGGACCGGCAGTGAAGCTACAAAAAATGCTGTGATCTCAAAAGTTGGCCCTGATGGCTTTAAGAAATCACTGCGGCACGATAACCTTGTTCCGGATATTGCCATTGTTGATCCGGAGATGACCCTCACCTGTCCTTCTGATGTTACAGCAGCAAGCGGTATGGATTGCTTCACACAGCTTACTGAAGCCTTTCTTTCAGATAAGTCATGTGAGTACACTGATGCCTTTGCTTTAGAAGGTCTTAAGGCAATTGGGAATTCTCTTTTGAAAGCTGTTCACGATGGCCGGGATATAGCAGCCAGGAGCGGAATGTCCTTTGCTGCACTTACTTCTGGCATCTGCCTGGCAAATGCAGGACTTGGAGCAGTTCATGGCTTTGCATCCTCAATAGGCGGATTGTATAATATCCCGCATGGGGTGGTTTGCGGCACTCTGATGTCAGCAACCAACAGGATAACGGTACAGCGATTGCGGACTTCAGGAGAAAGCGATATTGCGCTTGGGAAATATGCTCAGCTGGGAAGGATTTTCCTGGTCAAAGAAAATAAAGATGACAACTATTTTATTGACGGTTTCCTTGATTTTCTTGATCAGCTTACAGATGAATTTGCCTTTCCGGGATTAAGGAAGGCAGGGGTACCGGAAGAAGATCTTCCAAGGATTGCCCGGCTGACGGAAAACAAGAACAATCCGGTAAAACTTTCACCTGACGATCTTCTCGAAATCCTGAAAATCAGATATGTCTGAAAAGGTAATGCACTGCAGGGTTAAGATTTTATGAAGAAATGAATGATTTCTTTCAGGCAGTAAAGCGAAAACAATGAAGCGGACAAAGCAAAACCTTTGAAATAGTCTGAATCAGAAAATTTTTAATTTTACAGAAGAACGCAGGATAAGCGGAAAATAATGTTTATTTATATATTACCGGTCATGATCACCTGATTGGTAAGGAAATCATGTTTTAAAATGATTTTTATTAATACTAATACTTTAAAATACTTAAGATAATGGCTAGGGAAATCACTATTAAAGAATTGGACACCACCAGGTTTATTGAGGAGAAAACCAGAATGATAAAAGACACTGTGGGTAGCGGCATTGCTATTAACGCACTTTCGGGTGGAGTGGATTCTTCAGTAGTGACAATGTTGGGACATAGAGCTTTAGGAGATAAACTCCGGTCGGTTTTTATTCAGAATGGACTGATGAGAGAGGGGGAAGCTGAAAAGATAGCAGGGTTTTTCAAGGAGCTCGGAATTAATATTGAGATCATTGATGCGCAGAACGAATTCCTTTCCGCTCTTAAGGGAATAAAAGATCCTGAGATGAAACGTGAAGCTATAACCCAGACTTTTTATAAGAAGGTATTCGGGAAATTGGTAAAGGAAAGTAATGCAAGGTTTCTGCTCCAGGGAACGATACTTACTGATGTTGATGAAACTGTTGCCGGAATAAAACGGCAGCATAACGTATTTGCACAACTTGGCATTGATCCCCAGGAGGCATTTGGTTATCAGATTATTGAGCCACTTATCGAGCTTCGGAAAGAAGGTGTTAGAATGACAGGGAAGGCACTCGGATTACCTGAAGAACTTTTTAACCGTATTCCTTTTCCCGGACCGGGTCTTGCTGCCAGGATCATTGGAGAAGTAACTACCGAAAGACTTGAAACAGTTAGAAAAGCAACATCAGTAGTTGATAGATTACTGAAGGGACAGGACGCTTTCCAATTTTTGGCAATACTTCATGAAGACAGGGTAACAGGCATGAGAGATGGGAAACGGGATTTCGGACAACAGATCGAAATCCGCTGCTGGGACAGCCTCGATGCCCGCACTGCCACCCCGACAAGGCTTCCTTTCATACTGCTTGAAAAGCTTGCAGCGGAAATCATAAAAGAGGTGCCTGGGATAGTAAGCGTGACCTATAATATTGCTTCCAAACCCCCATCAACGATTGAGGCGGTGTGAGAGGTGATGAGCAATTAACTATTAGCAATATGATGTACGCAGTGAAAGCATTTCGTACGGAATGATGATAACTGTTCTGTGATGGATTGGATAAAGGATCTGCTTTTCACCAACTCGGCTGCACATACGATATTAATTTATTGTATTGTGATTTCGTTGGGTGTCATGCTTGGTAAAGTAAGGATCTGCGGTGTGTCTCTGGGGATTGCTTTTGTGCTCTTTGCAGGGATAGCCTTCGGCCATTTCGGATTTTCTGCCGATACTCATGTTGTTGATTTCATCAGAGAATTCGGACTGATACTCTTTGTGTTCTCAATTGGCCTGCAGGTGGGACCGGGATTTTTCTCCTCCTTTAAAAAAGGGGGACTCATCCTTAACCTGCTTGCTCTTTCAATTGTATTACTCGGTGCATCAGTTACTTTGATACTTCATTTTATTTCCGGAACTTCACTTCCTATGCTTACCGGTATCATGTCGGGAGCCGTGACAAATACCCCGGGACTTGGAGCAGCTCAGCAGGCCCTGACTCAAATCTCAGTTAACGGCGGGATACCCGAGATCAGTCTCGGGTATGCAGTTGCTTATCCTTTTGGGGTACTGGGGGTAATAATCACTATGCTTTTTATACGGACAATCTTTAGAATAAATGTCGGAAATGAATTATCAATGTATAATGAATACCAGCATCCGGAAGATCGCATCCCGGAGAAGGTCAGTATTCTGGTTACCAATAAGCTGTTGTCCGGACGAACAATCAGGGACATTACTTCTTCCATAGAATATAGTTTTGTGATATCCAGGGTTTTTCATAATGGAGAGCTTTTGGCTGCGGGCCCTGATGTAATTATCAATGAAGGTGACATAATTCTGATTGTTGCCCAGAAGAAGGTTCTCCCTGCAATAGTTTCAAAGATAGGGGTGATAAGTAAGATGGATCTGGAAACAGTGTCAGGTAAGCTGACATCCCGGAGGGTATTTGTCAGCAACCGGAATATCTTTGGGAAAAAGCTGGGATCACTGAAATTAAGGAACAGATACAATATAAACATTACAAGTATTAATCGTTCAGGGATTGAGTTTGTTGCTTCATCTGAGATCAGACTGCAGATGGGAGATAAGCTTACAATTGTCGGTGATGAGGAATCACTCGACAAAGTAACGGAAGAGCTTGGCGATTCAATAAAAAAGCTCGATGAACCCAATATAATTCCGATATTTATCGGCATTCTTGCAGGTGTACTGCTTGGCAGTATACCTTTTCAAATACCGGGAATAATCCATCCTGTAAAACTCGGCCTGGCTGGCGGACCGCTTATAGTGGCAATCCTTCTCAGCAAATACGGATATAAATTCCAGCTTGTATCATACACAACTCCAAGTGCCAACCTGATGTTGCGCGAGATAGGCATTGTGTTGTTCCTCGCCAGTGTCGGTATAACAGCAGGAGCAAAATTTGTTCCGGCTATTCTGTCAGGTGACGGATTTGTATGGATGGCATACGGAGCAATAATAACTCTTATCCCCCTATTTATAGTAAGTTTTATTGCGAGGGTCATCCTTAAGCGTAATTATTTGGAATTATGTGGATTGCTTGCCGGCAGCATGACTAACCCTCCCGCACTTGCCTTTGCAAACAGCATTGCTGCTACCGAAGCCCCGGCAGTGGCCTATGCAACAGTTTATCCTCTTGTTTTGTTCCTCAGGATCTTCGTTGCCCAATTACTGATATTATTATTTGCCTGAGTACGGGCACGGTTCTTTTAGTGCCGGCAGCCGGACTGAGGATCCGTTTTTGAGATACCGGGCTAATTTTAGCCCTCTGTTATTATCAGAACCTGAAGGTATAGGTATATTTTGCAAGGATTGTCCTGCCGGATGACAATGGCAGATTTGGCGTTTCCCTTGTCAGTCTGGTGTTAAGGCCTTCGTCATAAACCAGGTAAAAGTCATTGCCTTCACGTGGATTGAACCTGAAACGGATATTTGCCAGTGCTTTATTTACAGCAGTATTGTATTGAATATAAGCAGATAAGGAAGTATTTGTCGTAACTGTCATTGTTCCCCTTAAGCCTACTATATGATTGGTGAATTTTATTGTTCTTGCCGGGAAGTTGATATAATCAAGGTAATATGTAAGTCCGGCATTCAGGCTGGCTCCGATGTTTAGTGCAGGATAAAATGAAAATGAAAAATTTCTGCCGTCATAGTATTGTCCGGCTGATATCATGAAATATGAATGAAATGCATGGCTGGACGAGGTCCCGAAAAGAGCGCTCATATTTGCGAATTTGTATCTTCCGGAAGGTATATAGGCCTGCCCTGTAGCTATATGAAGATTATTGGTAATATCATCCTGTGTCAGGTATATAGCAGCTGATCCGTAGTAACCTTTTTTTGCTTCGAAATACCAGGAGAGACTTCCTTTAAGCGTTTCTTGATCCATTGTAACTGTGTTCCATATATTGGCCACCGTAAGGTAAACTTTATGGTAGAGGATAGGTTTCTTCTCCTCCGGAAACCATCCATATTGTACTAGCCCTCTTACACCATGGTAATTTTCAAGCTCTTCAAATCCCATCCCCGGATTAAAATGTTTCCCCGACCAGGTGTAAACAAAATCATAACCGAAGCCTTTCTGGTTCCTGTGTTCCCAGTTCAGCAACAGTCTCGAAGGAGCCATATCAATAAATTTGTTTTCTGCATCATTTTCGAATGTCTGGGCCCATTTAACTGTAAGGTAGTCGTCTCCGATCACCCTGAATTGGCCATCAAGTCCATAAGCCATATTATATGTGCCATCCATGCCAATTCTGCTTGTAAGCATCGCTCCTGCATAGGAATTTTGATTAATTACAGTTCTTTTTGTTCTAAGCACACCGAAGTTTTCCCCCGGATTTCCATCAATTGCTGCAGTCTGCATATCGAGGATCCCAATGTCCCATTTGTTGATCCTGCCAGTCATTCTCATGCCTCCGTAAATCCTGACAGGTAAATCGTTATATAAACCAATCCTTCTGCTGTAAAAGAGATTGTTGTCGCCGAGGAATGAAAAGCTGAAAATGTCGGATTTCTCCTGGAAGAAACTCCTCTTCTCTGGGAAGTAGAGGGAATACTTGCTCAGGTTTATCTTCTGATCATCAGCTTCCGCCTGTGCAAAATCGGTATTGATAGTTATGTCTGCTGTCAGATTATTTGTGATACTGTACTTTATGTCAACCCCTGCATCATATTTGGGTGTTAATTTCATTTCATAATCTGTTTCCGTTTCGTTTAATTCATTTGCATGACCTATTCCTGCAGTTGCATAGGGAGTTATATAAACCGGCTTTTTAGGATTCAGCTCACTGAATTCTATTGAAGCTGTCAGGGATGGTTTCCAGTATGCAGAATTCACAATTGGTTCAATAGGGGGGAAAGTATATATTTCTGAACTGCCTGAACAAAACTGAAAGATAGTTATACCCATGATTGTTTTGCCCTTAATATTCTGGAACCTCAGGCTTGAAAACGGTATCCTGAATTCTGCAGACCACTCTTTATCGCCTATTTTCGTTTTTACATCCCAGAAAGTATTCCAGCTAAAATTAATATCCGCATTGGAGTAGGCAAGGTCATTCATTATTGTAGCATCAGATCTCAATCCGTTTGGATTTGTTGCGAAGGCAACAGCGTTCTGTTTATCGTTGAATGTATCAATAATGATACCCAGCCAGTCACTGGAAGGGTCTGCAGAATCCCTCTTTTTACCTACAGCTCTTATCAGATCATGGCTTTTATATCTCAGGATCCCTGACACATAGAAATATTCGTCATCATAGGCCATCTTGATTGTTGCCTTCTCAGTCTGTTTGTTTCCGTAAACAGGTGAGTACATTGTCATTTCAAGAGATGGCACTTCATTCCATATCTTCTCATCAGGAATTCCATCAAAGGTAATGGGCTCTGTCAGTCTGCTCACAGGAATAGGTTCCTGAGCTTTTAATCCAGACGATTGAATCAGTATTAGTCCCGTTACTAAAAACTTTAACATCTTTGGGGAATGACTTCTTAATTCAAAGATATATTTTACTTTTATGAAAATATCCTTTATTTCTTTTCTTTTTTCTGGGTTTTGAATCTTTCCGTTATAAGTTCAGGCCATTTCAGATCGAGATCTTCAAGCGTTTTTAAAACAACTTCTGCTACAGCATGGAGTTTCTGCCAGTTTTTATCCGCGGGGATTATATGCCACGGGATCTCATTGCAATTATTTATAATCTTTTCGTAGACTGAAAGATATTCATCAAATTTCTCGCGGGTGTCCCAATCTCCGTCTTTATGTTTCCAGTGTTTTTCTTTAAGTTCGATACGTTCCATCAATCTCTTTTTCTGGGCTTCTTTAGATACGTTTAAAAAGAATTTCAGGACTTTGGTATCATTATGTTCAACAGTCTTTTCGAAATTATTTATAAGTTCATAACGCTTATCTATAATTTCAGGAGCAATATATTTTTCAACAGAGGGAACAAGTATATCCTCATAATGGGATCTGATGAAAATATGCGTAACACCTTTACGCGGAGTCAGTTTATGGATACGCCATAAAAAATCATGAGCATATTCTTCTTCTGATGGTTTCTTAAAGCTGTCCACTTCCAATCCGATTGGATTACAGTATTTCAGCAACCCTTCGGCAAGTCCATCTTTCCCCGAGGCATCTGTCCCCTGGAGGATTATAAGAAGTGAATATTTACCCTGGGCATACATCTTATACTGAAGTTCACCGATACGTTTCAGCATTTTTTTTGTTTTCTTTTTTGTTTCATCCTTGTCCCACTCCTTATTGAATGTCGGATAATCTGAAATCTTGATTTTCATCCGTATATAATTTTGATTTTAAAGGTTGGATAGCCTACCCCGCTCAAGCGGGGGAACCCACATAAGTGAAAATTATATAAATACGTGTTTGCGCTTGAATTCAATCATGTGGGTTTCATATCTTTTAGATTTGAATTAACTCATTTAATTTGCCTCTTTCCGCTAACACAAAATCTTCGTTCTGTTCCGGATTTCCTGCTTCCGGTCCTTTTTCCTGCACGATCCCGATTCGCTTCGCTCTCGGGACTACATTTTCTCCTTTCGTCGGATATGTAGCTTGCACGACCTTATTATAACACCCTGTCAAGCGCATTGATAAGCGCTTGTGTCGATATTTTTTGTCCGACAGCCCCCATCATCCATTGCTGCGGTGTCATTCGTCCCTGTTTTAATATTCTGTCGAGCTCTGCTGCAAGATTCTTATCTTTCAGGAATTCTTCTATCTGGAAATGAATGACATGACCATACGAATAATTCGGAAGATAAAGCGGAGAGTTGACCATGTGTGAATAGATGGCCAGCAGGGGTGAATCACTGACTTCTATCACAGGAGCAAAGTATTCATTCCATATCTCGACGGCATTGCGTATAACTGTTTCTTTATACATAGCCGGAGTAGCTTCAGGGTTTTCATAGAGCCAGTCCCAGGATCTCATTTCCACAAGGCCGACACCCATTATCTCCATCATCTGCCATGCAACATCGAGTATCTCAGTTTTTTCCTTTTCAGGAGCCTCATCCTTTATGCCGAGAAGTGCGAGATCACGGTTCTGGAATATATAGGCTATTGCTTCTGTAACAGCTGTATTGGGTACGCCTGCCATCATGTAGTTGTCTACATCGTATAATGTTATTGTCTGTTCTACATTATGCCCGAATTCGTGTACGGCAATATTATATCCCTTATAATCCATGCCTTTTGAAGAGATGCGTGTACGGAGATGAGAATAAGATCCTTTTCTGAGAGCTCCCCAGGCATGTCCTGAACCTCTTGCCGGATCGACAACTATCTTGTCGGCAAGGTATTCTGCTCTTGGCCGATTCCAACCCAATTTGACAAGCATATCAGGCATCCCGGCTTTAAAAGCAGCAGGATCGGGATAGAGGGCCTGTGTCTTTGATGTAAGCAGTTCCTCCGGGATGGTGCTTCTTGTTTTGAAGCCATCGTACCATATATCAAACGGCTTTAGGTCCCTGCCAAGCCTTTGGCTGATTATTCTGCCAACTTCCTTCAGCTGAGGCGATCGCAGAAATGAATCGAAAAGTTCAGCTATCTCCTCCTGCGATATTTCCATTTCCCAAGAGAATTTCCGCATCATAGCCGTATTCATTTCAGGATAATAAGGGTCAATGTTTTTCATAGCCCTGAAGGTCTTAACGATCATTTCATATCTCGTATCAGGTTCAGGGGCGGCATTGACAGCATTTCCATTCTGTATTACTTTATTGGAGATCGGATACCAGTCGTAATCAGGATTGTTGATAACCACTTCCGGGATTTCCTGTTTTATTATCCGTTCCATCACTTTGGCTATCATCTCCTGTTTTTCAAGACCATTCTCCTTATTGCTGTAGTTGGCTTTGAGTTCATCCCTCAGATTCCAATGGGAGAGCAGAACCATATCGTCGGGAAACAATTGATTCCCTTCCTCATTTCTTAATTTCCCCATGCATATATTATACTCGGCAATATACATATCGCTGTTGCCGAGAGCAGTGTTCAGTGCCTGATTAAGTTCAGCAGGAACACGTGAGACGAAAAGGTCTCCCAGACGGGCCATTGCCCATTCTTCACGGCTCCATCCCGGCCCCAGTTTTTCTTTTTCAGCAAGAGGATAGTAGGGGAAATTGAGGGCTATCGCAAAAGCTATCTTGTTTGAATAGAGATCATCTGAAAGGTGTGAGTTGGCAGAATAATTACCGAACATCCTGTCTGTCTCATCAATTTCACCAACTGCTTCGTCGAGGTATTTTTTAAGATCAATGGTAATATCATTGAAGTGCCCGTACAGGGATTCAATGTAATGACTTATCTTAATGAATATTTCTTTCCTTCTTACAGGATCGGATATATAATTGGCTTTTACAAATTCCGTAAAATCGGAAGGACTTCCATCTTCCTCTCTCCAGAGAGAAGCAGCATGCCGTATGCCTTTTTCAAGCAGTACCTGATTGGCATCCGGATGCAAAGCCTTCAATTCTTCGATTACAGATGTCACTGTCGTTTCGTTCAAAGTGTCTGCATATACTGAGGTTCTTTTTTTGGTTTCAGTTGAAGTACAAGCTGTTAACAATGTCATTAGCAGAATAGTTAGTTTTTTCATCCTTATATAATTTATTTTAAAGCCCGCTCAAGCGGGGGAACCCACATCTAACTGATTATTATAATATTGTGTTTGTCTCGCCTTAGGTGTGATGTGGGTTGTATTTGTTCTTATTGGACAAATTGTTTTGCGTAATATTTTGCAGTAAGCTTTTCGCCTGTGGCTTTTTCTATCATATCATTCCAGTAATATCTCATTCCGGGCATAAAGATCTTTTCTTTCATATAGGCTCCGATCTCTTTTTCACCAACAAGTGATTTGCTGTCAGTAATATTGGTTTCTATATACCCATACAGCTGAGAGGCCAGGAGTTCCCCAAGAAGGTAATTATGATAATAACAAGGGTAAAGAGCAACATGGATCTTTGTTGCCCAGTCAGGCATGTTTCTTCCTTCAGGTTTTTTCAGGCCCTGGTATTTTTCTACCAGATCCCACCACAGTTTGTTCAGGTCCTGATCCGGATCATCGTACATTGCCTTTTCAAAACGGTACATTACCTGGGTCCATCTGCTGAATACAAGCATCTCGAGTCGAAGAGATTTGCGGCAGTTTTCAGCAATTTTTTCTGCCTCATCCTGGTCTATGATACCCATATCCATCATCCAACAGGGGTTTTTGGCCAGTCTTCCGAAAAAATTAGCGATCGCCTCAGTAGTAAATATGTGTGCTGCATCACGTAGTGTGAATGGAAGTTCCATGTCGTTGTAATACGAATATACTCCGTGACCGAGTTCATGCAGGATGGTGTTCATCCAGTATGAATCGGGTTTTATGTTGTCAAGGGTTCTTACGTCACCGGCCCTGTCAATATCAATGCAGAAAGCATGCTGATTCTTTCCGGGTTTTTCATAAAGATCACTTTTTTCGAGAATGGCATCGACGTTAAGCCCTATGCCGTCGTAGAAAGCAGCTGCCAGTCTGACTGGATCCTGTACTGCGTAGTACTTATCAAGGTTTACAGGATATATATTTGGGGCTTCCTGGAAATACCGGTTCTGGTAATGCCAGGAACCAAGTTCTTCAGGTTTTATCTTGTATGCCCTGGCAAAGTAATTATCTATATCATTCTTAAGACTGATATAATTTTCACTTGTAAGAGCATCAAGTTCATCAAATACAGCTGTTACTTCAGCAGGATCCTGTCCAGATAGTTTCAGGCTCATCTCATGGAAATTAGCAAAGCCAAGCTTTTTAGCAATCAGATTCCTGTGCTTTACAAGTGCAATGATGTCTTCAGCAACAATGGGCCCGATCTGTTTATGGGCCTCCCAGACAGCTTTTAGTTCAGCTGTATTTGATGAGTTCCTTAATATGTCATCCACCTGGTTATCGGATAACTCCTTGCCATTGACATTCGCCCTGAAATTCAGGTATTTTTTATTTATCTCAGTCTCCATCCGGAGTCTTTCTGAAATAAGTCCTGTATCAACCTGGTTCCCGAGGTAAGCATCGTACAGCAGTTCGAGCTGCCTGTATAGAAGAGGATCCTTAACAGCTCCCGATTCCTTTATTTCCTTTAATTCATTAAAAGCCCGGGCATCTGTAAAGAGTTTTGTGTATTCGAATGCAGCTTTCTCACTAAGAGCAAGATCTTCATCAGTGCCGCTGATGTTCGCGTTCCACGATGTTATAGCCTGTTCCTTGTATAAGGGAATGCATTTCGCTTCAAATCCGGTTATGAATTTTTTCAAGCGGTTCTCCATTTTCTCTTGTTTCGACGAGCAGGAGAACAAAATAAAAACAATAATAAAAGCATTGATAATCAAAAGAAGTCTTTTCATATGTTGTTAGTTTAGTCCTGCTAAGGTATAAAATTGACTGCTTAATCTGCATGGTTTGATCTAAAACTTATAAATTTGAAGGATTAGCAGTGTTGAACAGAGTAAAATGGAGATAACAATAATATTATTAATAGCAGGAGGGTTTTTAGCAGGGATGCTTATATCCTGGATCATTACAAGGGCTGTCTGGAGTTCAAGGCTTGAGACAAAAAATACCGAGCTTACTGAGCTGATACGAAAGAACAGCTCGCTGGAGGCGAGGACAGAAGCTCAGGAAAAGAGCCTTGGGGAAGTCAGGGATGCAATGCTTAATACTTTCAAAGCAGCTGCATCGGATGCCCTGGTACAGAACAATAAGCAATTCCTTGATCTGGCAAAAACACATCTTGAGGCACAGATCAAGGATGCAGAAGGGAACCTGGATGAGAGGAAGTCGGCTATTGCTGAGATGCTTAAGCCTGTAAAGGAATCAATCGACACATATAAAAAGAGAATTGAGGAACTTGAGAAGGGATCAAGGGAGACATTCGGACAGGTGTCGGAAATGCTTTCGGGTCTGAGACTGACAAGCGCAAATCTGCAGAAAGAGACCGGTGCTCTTGTAAATGCTCTGCGAAATCCAAGGGTAAGAGGCAGATGGGGAGAGATAGGCCTGAAAAGAGTTGTCGAATTTTCAGGGATGTCGGAACATTGCGATTTTGTAGAGCAGGTTTTTAAAGAGGGAGAAGACTCTGCCCTGAAGCCGGATATGATAATAAAATTTCCGGATAACCGCCAAATTGTTGTTGATTCAAAGCTCCCGCTGGATGCATATCTTGATGCCCTTGAAACAGATGATGAATCAATGAGGACCAGACTGTTTGAAAAACATGCAAAGGACCTGCGCGACCATGTTAATAAGTTAAGCAAAAAACAATACTGGTCACAGTTTGAAAATTCACCCGATTTCGTAATATTGTACATGGAGGTAGAATCGGCATTCAATGTAGCTCTGATGACTGATAAGACACTGCTTCAGGATGCCATGAACAATAAGATAATTCTTACAACGCCGACGACACTTATAGTGGTGCTGAAGTCTGTTGCAATGTCATGGCAGCAGTATAACATAACAGAGAATGCAATGCAGATAATGAATGCTGCAAGTGAATTATACAGCAGGATCAGTGTTTTTGCAGATCATTTTGACAAGGTAGGCAGCGGTCTTAAAGCTGCCCTGAAGGGCTTCAATGATGCTGCAGGATCGTGGGCGAGCCGGGTAATCCCTGCGGGCCGGAGGCTTGAACAACTAAAGGCAACAGACAATAAAGGAGTCTTGCCTGATTTGGAGATAATCGACAATCCGGTGAGAGAATTGAAAAAACCGGAGGAATGAAGCAATTACTTGCCTTTAATTGATAATAATATTACAGTAATTAAACCATAAACAATGAACAGATATCTTGTTTTTTTACTTTTTCTATGCTGCCTGATATCCTCCTGCAGGAACAGGTCACAGATCAAAACCTCATCTGATTTGGAAGCAGAAACCATGATTCCTATTAAGGACAGTAGCTACCTTTTTAATGGTGTGTCACTTGACGGATGGGAGATAACAAATTTCGGTCCCCAGGGACCTGTCTCAGTGTCAGGTGGTCAGATCGTTCTTGGTATGGGAGATGGTTGCACCGGGGTAACTTATAAAAAGGAATTTCCCGAGCTTGATTATAAAGTAACTCTTGAAGCAAAAAAGGTGGCGGGAAATGATTTCTTCTGTGGCATGACATTCCCGGTGGGGAAAGAATCGTGTTCGCTTATAGTTGGAGGATGGGGAGGAACAACGGTTGGATTAAGCACTATAAACAGAAAAGACGCCTCTGAGAACCAGACTACAACTTATATGCTTTTTGAAAGGGGGCGCTGGTACAGAATAGAGCTTCTTGTGAGAAAAGATACTGTCAGGGCATATATTGATGATAAATTGGTTGTTGATTATATTAGAGCCAAAGGTGATGTTTTGTCAATAAGGCCTGAAGTCGTTCTTTCGAAGCCTTTTGGCATCACTTCATGGTATACAACGGCAGCTTTGAGAGATATAAGGCTTGAAAAACTTGATTGAGATAATAATAAGTAGTATCTTAATATAATATATGAGAACAATCCTGTGTCCTGATGTTGACTGCAGGGTTACTGGTTTCATGTAAAACAAACCAGTATATAAAGGCGTAATTCTGGATCAGTAGCAGGTTCAGTAAAAAATCTTGCAACTCTTTTTGCATACAGGAGACCGCTATGACAGGAATATTCCCTGGCTTATTACTCTTTCAGGGTATTGCCTCTGATGGCAAGCCATTCTTCAGCAGGAAAATAATTAATGTCAGACAGGCATATCCCCTTACCTGATCTCTTCCCATGTATCTGTTCTGAATGAAGAAGCCGGAAGTCCTTCCGTGTTAAAAAGATCACCAATTATAAAATCCTTAAATGCATACCTTACTGCAACCGGAGCAGCTACTGATGGAGAGAAAACAGTAACTCCATTATTTGTTAAAACAGCCTGAGCCGGGAAGAAACGCCTGTTTGCTCCTGCTATTTCGAAACATTCGGATACTTTCCCAAAAGTAGTGAGTCCGTTGGGGGCATTATCAAAAGTCAATCTGACCATATTTCCTTCAATTGTCATATCCTTAAGTACCGGTCCTTCGCATGTAAATCCTTTTTTACCGTACGTTTTAGCCAGAGCGAGCAGAGCCAGCCGGTCACCTGCAGCCTTTTTATTTGCAGGATGTATGCAATCCTTTTCTCCTGTGTCCATGACACATGCCATTCCGATGCCGGGGATTGCTGTTGAAGCTTTTAACTGAGCTTCCCGGAGATATGCGGAATTCGATCCTCCTTGCGGGGAATAATCATAGGGGGCTATCTGAACATAATAAAACGGAAATTCACCAATACCCCAGAGGGCTCTCCAGTCTTCAACAAGTCCCGGCATAAGCTTAGTATATTGCTCATATTCATTCCGGTTCGATTCGCCCTGGTACCAGATACCTCCGCGTATGGCAAATCCGACAATAGGATTGACCATCGCATTAAAAAGACCTGTCGGTGTCATCATATTTGCTTTTGCCTGTTGTGACTTATCAGGTAACTTGACCCAGTCAAATTTCTTAAGTCCCGTTTCGCTGATCCATGGTTCGATCCTTGTACCGCCCCAGCTTGTGTTAATAAGTCCTATAGGCACATTCAGCGATTTGAAGAGAGAAAGCCCGAAGAAATACGCTGTGGCACTGAATTCGCTAACATTTTCCGGTTCGCATGTTTTCCAGCTCCCTTCAAGGTCATCGAGAGGGGTGGTGCTGGAAGCCCTTGTTACTGTGAAAAGCCTTATATTATTATTTGTTGATGATACGACATAGTCAAGCGAACCTGTCACCGGCTGATTCCTGAAGCCCTTCATAGGCATCTCCATATTTGACTGGCCTGAACATATCCAGACTTCACCAATCATAATATTTCTGAGGGTTATTGTTTTTCCCTCGGTTATTGTTATTGTATATGGACCACCTGCGGCAGGTGTCTGTACTTTAACTTTCCAGCTGCCATCCCTGCCAGCACTTACTGAATATGATTTTTTATTCCACGAGGTGTTTACCCTTACTGTGGCACCCGGTCTGGCTTTGCCCCATAGGGCAGCATCTGTCTGCTGCTGGAGAACCATATTACTGCCGAAAATAGCCGGAAGGGTTACATCCGCTTTAGATTTCAGACTAAAGGATGCAAACAGGAATATTACTAATAGTGAAGAGGCTAGAAATCTTTTCATGGTAATTAAGTTAAATTAATGTGATTTCGATATGATTTGTAGTGTAAATTACTGATTATTAATAATTTAATGGCGCATTGTCGATAACTATGTGATATATAGCATATTATACAAGAAGGATTTTTCCCAGATTTGTTTTACCGTAAACAATAATAAGGAAAGGATCCATGAAAAATCTTGAAAACAAACTTATAGAAATTTTTTGTCATATTGCTGATTTTAATAAAATGTTCATCAACCAATTACAAATACACCAGCTTGCAGATGGGACTCGCATGCGGATTAAACCATGCAGTCTAAATGAGAGCGAGGTGATGACCATCGTAATATGCATTCATTTAATGAGTTAAAGGGATCTCTTGTGTTGACTAATCGCACCTTTCAGCCTGCTATATCATAAAGAGCTCTGATCGAATCTGTAATAGATGAGTTTAAAAACATTTGTCAAATTGAACATACTCGCCATAGAAGTCAGGAAGGGTTTATTATTAATCTGTTATCCGGTTTAATTAGGGATTTTCAGGAGTAAGAGCAAAATCGTAGAATGAGCAAGATTTTTGA